>NZ_JAIWPT010000011.1 GCF_021191695.1 Proluteimonas luteida | reverse complement strand
CCCGGCAAGGTCATCGTCTGCGCCGTCATGCGCAAGCTCCTCCACCTGGTCTGGGGCGTCCTACGTTCGGGCAAGCCATTCGATCCCCAGCACGCCATTGCATAGGCCGCCGCAAGACGGTATCTACACTCTGCGCCGCATTCACGCCACCGGTGCGAGCATCTCACCGCCAGATTCCCGGAGTGCCGCCATGCGCCTGCTCGTGCTGCTGTTGTCGATCGCGATGCCGCTGGTCGGCTGGCTGTCGCAGACCGGCGCGTTCGGGCCCGACCAGGGCACGGTGTCGGGCCGCTACCCCACGCTGCTGATCGCCGCCGGCTACGCGTTCTCGGTCTGGGGCCTGATCTTCCTGCTCGACCTGCTGTACGGCGTCTGGCAGGCGACCGGCGCGCGCCGCAACGATCCGCTGCTGGCGCGGATCGCCCCGGCCGCGGCGCTGGGGTTCTTCCTGACCGCGATCTGGATGCCGCTGTTCTCCGCGGGCCTGTTCTGGCTGTGCCTGCTGGTGATCTTCGGCGCGCTGGCGGCGCTGGCCTGGTGCGCACTGCAGCTCTCGCGCCCCGGCGCCGCGACCGGCCGCCGCGTGGCGTGGCTGGCGCTGTCGATCCATGCCGGCTGGCTGTCGCTGGCGGCTTTCCTCAACCTCGCCCAGACCATCGTCGCCTACCGCCTGCTGCCCACCGGCGACATGCTCGGATGGAGCCTGGCGCTGTGGGCACTGGCCGCCGCGCTGCTGCTGGCCCTCAACGCGCGCATGCGTGGCAACATCGCGTATCTGGCGATCGCCCTGTGGGGGCTGGTCGCCGTCCACATCCAGCAGTCGCAGTCGACGCTGCCGGGCGCGGCGGTGTCGGCGTGGGTGGCGGTCGCCATCGCGGTGGCCATCGCCGCGCAGACCGCGTGGCTGCGACGCGCCCGACCCCGACCCCTGCACCGAAACCGGAGGCCGACATGACCTGCCCGATCCGACCCTCGACCCGCGACACGCTGCGCCTCGTCGTTGCCGCGCTGGCCGCGACCGCTTGCGCTGCCGCCACGGCGCAGGTCAGCACCACGCCGCTGGAAGTGCGCGATGCGCCGCCGGTGACGTCTCCATCCACCGGACGCCAGACCGGCATCGTGACGTTCGGCGAACCCGGCGGACAGCAGGTGATCGTGCGCTCCTATGAACCCGATGCCGCGCTGCGCGACAACTACCGCATCGATTTCGAGGCGCTGGACACCGATGCCGACGGCTTCATCAGTCGCCGCGAGGCCGCCGCGCACCCGACGCTGGACGCCGAGTTCCGCGCGGTCGATGCCAACGGCGACGGCCGCCTCAGTCGCGAGGAACTGGCCGGCTGGCTGCGCTGACGACCCCGCACGCGGTGCGGGCGCACTCCGGCACGGGGCCGGCGGCACCCGGTGGTAGCCTATGCGCCCCCCGGCATGGCCGGACCTGCGGAGCGCATGCACAACGATGAGCGGGAGCCCACGTACCGGCCTGGTGATCGGCGTCGTCCTCGCCCTGTTCGCGGGCATGTTCATCGGCGCCCTGGGCGCGACCGTGCTGCTGCGCACCAGCATCGGGTCGGCCGGCGACCTGAAGGCGCGCGATGCGATCCGCCTGCACGCGCTCGTCGCCACGCCGACCGGCGCGGCCGGCGCGGATGAAGTCCGCGAACGCACGCTGTCGACGTTCGCCGCCAGTTTCGTCAGCGCCGCCGCCGCGATCGATGCCACCGCCTCGCTCGACGACCGCCGGCGCCTGGTCGACATCGCCCGCTGGATCTCCGACACCGGCGCCCTGTCCGGCCGCGACGACGGCGGCAATGCGGCCTGGGCCGAGGCCGCGGCGCGTTGCGTGGTCGCGACGCCCGACGCGCCGCGCGATGCCGCGAAATGCGTCAAGGCGGCGATGCCCGCGACCGGCATCGCACCCCACACGAACTGAACCGCCTGTCGTCCGGCGCGTAGCGCGGGACGGGCACGAATACGGCGCCCGGTGTCCTGCGCTGGGCGTCGCGCGTTGTTGGCATGCCGGTGTGGGACACGTGCCGAACGCGCCGGAGCGGCACGACGCATTCACATTGCGTGGCCGCCGTGCCCGATAGCGTTGCCCGTGGGCGTGCCTTCCGCGCGGCCCTTCAGCACATCGGGGCGGCGGATTATCGGCACCTTGCATCGACATCGACGACGCGCGACCGCGCTGGCGTTTTCCGCCGTGGCGCCGGCACTGCTCGGCGCCTGCGGCGGGCCCCAGTCCGCGCTGTCCCCGGCGGGCCCGGCGGCGGCCACCATCGCCCAGGGCTGGTGGCTGATGGCGACCGCGTTCACCGCGGTCTGGGCCATCGTGCTGGCGCTGCTGTGGCTGGCACTGCGGCGGCGCGACGGCGACAGCGCATTGCGCCATCCGCGGCGCCTGATCGTCGCCGGCGGCTTCGTCCTGCCGACGGTGGTGCTGGCGGCGCTGCTGGTCTGGGGCAGCCTGACCAGCGGCCGGCTCGCCTGGCCGGGCGAGGAGCCGGATGCGGTCATCGACGTCACCGCGCGGCAATGGCAATGGCATTTCCACTATCGCGATGCCGATGGCGCGGTGGTCGCCGAATCGCTGGACGAAGTGGTGCTGCCGCTGGGGCGCATGGTCGAGCTGCGCATCACCAGCGACGACGTGATCCACGGCTTCTGGATCCCGCGGCTCGCCGGCAAGATCGACGCGATCCCGGGCCGGGTCAACGTGCTGCGCCTGCAGGCCGACGAGGCCACGCCGATGCGCGGCCAGTGCGCCGAGTTCTGCGGCCTGGACCATGCACGCATGGAATTCCGGGTGCGCGTGGTCGACGACGCCGCCTGGGCGGCCTGGCTTGCGGGCGACGCATCTGCAGCCGACGCGCCTGCGGACGCCGCCGGCGCGCCTGCAGCCACCGGCGGGAGCGGTACGCGATGAGCACCGGCGCCCCCACCCCCGGCGACCATCTGCGCCACAACGAGCGGCTGGCGCTGCTCGAGCGCGTCTGGGCCAACGGCCGCGGCCTCGTCGGCCAGCTGACCGCGGTCAACCATTCGACGATCGCCTTCCGCTTCATCCTCACCGGCTTCGCGTTCCTGCTGGTCGGCGGGATGCTGTCGATGTTCATCCGCCTGCAGCTGGCGTGGCCGGGGTTGAACGTGCTCGATCCCGAGCGCTACGCGCAGTTCGTGACCATGCACGGCACGACGATGATGTTCCTGTTCGCGGTGCCGATCATGGAAGGCTTCGCGATGTACCTGGTGCCGAAGATGCTGGGCGCGCGCGACCTGCCGTTCCCACGGCTGTCGGCGTTCGGCTGGTGGTGCTACCTGTTCGGCGGGCTGTTCCTGTACTCGAGCTTCCTGTTCGGCGCCGCGCCCGACGGCGGCTGGTTCATGTACACGCCGCTGACCGACCGCACCTACTCGCCCGGCATGGGCCCGGACTTCTGGCTGATCGGCGTGACCTTTGCCGAGATCGCCGCGGTCACCGCCGCGGTCGAGCTGATCGTCGCGATCCTGATCACCCGCGCGCCGGGCATGGACCTGCGGCGGATGCCGCTGTTCGCCTGGGCGATCCTGGTGATGGCCTTCATGATCGCGTTCGGCTTCCCGCCGCTGATCCTGGCCAGCATCCTGCTGGAGATCCAGCGCGCGTTCGACTTCGCGTTCTTCGAGGTCGCGCGCGGCGGCGATCCGCTGCTGTGGCAGCACCTGTTCTGGCTGTTCGGCCACCCGGAGGTCTACATCATCTTCCTGCCGGCGGCGGGCGTGGTGTCGATGGTGGTGGCGACGTTCGCGCGGCGCCCGATCGTCGGCTACACCTGGATCGTGCTGGCGCTGGTGGCGACCGGCTTCCTGAGCTTCGGCCTGTGGGTGCACCACATGTTCACGGTCGGCATCCCCTTGCTGGCGCTGGCGTTCTTCAGCGCGGCGAGCATGGCGGTGGCGATCCCCACCGGCATCCAGGTGTTCGCGTGGATCGCCACGCTGTGGGCCGGCAGGCCGTGGCTGCGGGTGCCGATGCTGTACATCGTCGGCTTCTTCGTGGTGTTCGTCTGCGGCGGGCTGACCGGGGTGATGCTGGCCTTCGTGCCGTTCGACTGGCAGGCGCACGACACCCACTTCGTCGTCGCCCACCTGCACTACGTGCTGATCGGCGGGCTGATGTTCCCGATGTTCGCCGGCCTGTACTACTGGTTGCCGCTGGCCAGCGGGCGCATGCCATCCGAATCGCTGAGCCGCAGCGGCTTCTGGCTGATCTTCATCGGCTTCAACCTGACCTTCCTGCCGATGCACATCACCGGGCTGGCCGGCATGCCGCGGCGCGTGGACACGTACTCGATGGAACTGGGCGTGCACTGGCTCAACCTGCTGTCGACCGCGGCCGGTTTCGTGATGGCGGTGGGCATGGTCGCGATCCTCATCGACGTGGCGCTGTGCTTCCGCCTGGGCCGCCGCGCGCCCGCCAACCCGTGGCAGGCCGGCACGCTGGAATGGGCGCTGCCGCGGCCGGTGCCGAACTACAACTTCGCCTCGGTGCCGGTGGTCGACGGCCGTTATCCGCTGTGGGACGACCCGGGCGTCGCCGAAGCCGGCGCGCGCACCGACGGCCTGCTCGGCGAGGCGCACGACGGCCGCCGCGAACTGCTGGGCACCGGCATCCAGTCGGCGCAGCCCGAGCAGGTGATCCGGCTGTCGCATTCGACCTGGCTGCCGCTGCTGGCCGCGCTGGCGATCGCGCTGCTGCTGACCGGCTTCATCGCCTCGCAGTACTGGCTGTCGCTGGCGATGCTGGTGCCGCTGGTCGGACTGTTCCTCTACTGGGCCTGGACCACCGGCGACCGCACGGCGCCCGAGACTGTCGAGGCCGCGCCGGGGCTGTGGCTGCCGACCCAGTATTCGGCGCGCAATGCACCGGGCTGGTGGGCGCTGGTGGCCTCGCTGCTGATCGACGGCTCGCTGTTCGCCTCGCTGGTGTTCGCTTGGTTCTACCTGTGGCTGGGCGCGCCGGTGTGGCCGGCGGCGGGCTCGGCGATCCCGGCGCTCGCGCCGGTCGCGGGCGCGGCCGCGCTGCTGCTCGGCGCCGGCGTCGCCGCCGGCCGCGTGCCGGTGGCGGTACAGGCCGGGCGCACGCGGCCGGCGATCGCATGGTCGCTGCTGGCGATCGCCGCCGGACTCGCGTTCCTGGTGCTGCACCTGGGCATCGTGGCCGACGCGGTCACGGTGCCGCAGCAGCATGCCTATGCCTCGGTGGTGTGGACGCTGGCCGGCTTCCACGCGATGCACGTGGTCGTGGCGATGCTGGTCGGCGGCTTCGTCGCGTTGCGCCTGCACCGCGGTTACGCGCATGCCGGCCGCATGCTCGAACCGCGCGTCGCCACCGGACTGTGGCGCTACACCGTGGGCCAGGGCGTGATCGCTTTGGCCGTGCTGCACCTGCTGCCGGGGTGGCTGTGAGCGCGGCGCCGTCACTGACCCGGATGGCCGCCCCGCTGGCGGTGTGGGCGCTGCATTTCGTCGCGGTCTACAGCCTGCAGGGCGTGGCCTGCGCGCGGCAGGTCTGGCGCACGCCCGTCGCCGGGCTGGAGCCCGTCACCTGGGCGCTGGCGCTGCTGACCGTGCTGGCACTGGCGGCGATCGCCCTGCCAGGCGCCGCCGCGCTGCGCGCGTGGCGCCGGACCCGCGCTGCCGACGACGGTCGCGCGGCGGTCCGTCGCGAGCGCTTCCTGTGGGCGCTGACCGCGCTCGCCGCGCTGGCCGCCACCATCGCCGTGCTGTTCACCGCGACCCCGATCGCCCTGCTGCCGACCTGCGGATGAGCGCCACGATGACACGCAACCAGACCCCCGCAACCGGCACGAGGATGCGATGCGCAAGGACCTGAAACAGCCGGTGCCGCAGACCCAGACCCACCATGTCGAAAGCGTGGTGGCGATCGCCAAGCACCCGATCCACCCGATGCTGGTGACGTTCCCGATCGCCTTCCTCAGCGTGGTCGTCGTCACCGACGGCCTGTACCTGTGGCTGCACACGCCGTTCTGGGCGGAACTGTCGTTCTGGCTCAACGTCGCCGGGCTGGCGATGGGCCTGGTCGCCGGCGTGTTCGGCACCGTGGACATGATGTCGATCCGGGTCGTGCGCCGGCACGTGTCGGCATGGAACCACTTCATCGTCGCGGTGATGGTGCTGGCGATGGCCGCGCTGGGCGTGTGGCTGCGCTGGCCCGACCCGGTCGCCGCGGTGTGGCCGTGGGGCCTGCTGTCGTCGGCGATGATGGCGCTGCTGGTCGGCGTCGCCGGCTGGCTCGGCGGCACCCTGAGCTTCCGCCACGGCGTCGGCGTCTACGGCGACGAGGAGCCCGAGCTGGCGCGCGGGCGGGATACCACGCCGCCGGCGGAGTGAGGCGCACGGGTTCGATGCCGCCGGCGGATGTCCTGGCGGCTGGACCGGAGCGGCATACGCGGCGGAATCGAAACCTCGGGAACCGCGAGAACCCCCGCGGCCGTCACAGCGGCGGCGCGTTCTCCAGCCCCGGCAGGGCCTCGTCGTCGGTCACGTGCGACGGCGGTGGCGGCAGGTCGCCGATGCTGGCCGGCTTGGCCCCGGTCAGCGCGGCGATGCCCAGCAGCAGCACCAGCGGCACCCAGCCGATCGCGCGGTAGAACAGCGGGCCGTGGTGGTCGCGGGCCTGGCCCAGTTCGTACAGCAGCAGGCCGAAGTACAGGTGCATCAGCACCGCGACCGCGACCACCAGCAGCTTCAGCACCAGCCATGCGCCGTTGGGATTCCATGCGATCAGCGCCATGCCGGCGAGGATGGTGACGATCGCCGCCGGCGACATGATCCAGAAGAACAGCGTGTTGGTGACCGGATTCCAGTAGCCGTCCTCGGCGTCGATCTCGCGCCGGTGCCGGGCGACGAACAGCCGCGGCAGGAAGAACAGGCCGCTGAACCAGATCGTCATCGCGGCGATGTGCAGGACTTTGAGCCAGAAATACACCGGCAGCTCCGGTAGTCGACACGGCAGTGTGGCGCAATGCGCATCAATGGCCTGTCGAGGCGCGGCCGGCGTGAAGGCCCGCACCTGCGTGCCGGCGGGGATCCTCGAAATGCGTGTTGGGAATCTCGACCTGCAACCGTCGTCCCCGCGCAGGCGGGGGCCCAGCGTCTTCGCTGCGGAAGCCTTCAGGCACTGGGTCCCCGCCTGCGCGGGGACGACGGTTGCGGACGACGCTGCCGCGTGCGCGTCGACACTGCATGCAACCCGGCGTTGCTAGGGTCGCCGCATGACCGCCTTGCGCCGCGCAACCCGTGTCCTGCCGCTGCTGGCCGCCGCCTGCCTGGCGACGCCGGCCGCGCACGCCGTCCTGCCGGAAGGCGACCCGCCGACGCTGGCGACGGCGTGGACGCTGTCGCCATGGGCGCTGGCGCCGCTCCTGTTGCTGACCGCGCTGTACGCGGCCGGCGTGCAGCGCCTGTGGCGCCGCGCCGGTCGCGGTCGCGGCGTGTCGGGGATCGAGGTCGGTGCGTTCGCCGCCGCGCTGGCCGCACTGGTGCTGGCGATGGTGTGGCCGCTGGACGCGCTCGGGGAATACGCGCTCAGCGCGCACATGGCCCAGCACATGCTGCTGCTGGCGCTGGCGCCGCCACTGTTGCTGGCGGCGCGGCCGTTCGCGGTCGCGGCCACCGCGTTGCCACAGCCCCTGGCGCAGGCGCTGCACCGCGGCCTGCACCGGCCGATGGCGGCGTTGACCCGGGCGCTGGCGCCGGCGACGGTGGCGCATGCGGCGGTGATGCTGCTGTGGCAGCTGCCGGGCGCGACCACGGCCGCGCTCGCCAGCGAGCCGCTGCACTGGGCGATGCACGCCAGCTTCCTGCTCGCCGGGCTGTGGTTCTGGGCCGCGGTCCGGCAGCGGCTCCGCGCGCCCGATGCCGGCGCCACCGGCGGGCTGGTCGCACTGGTCTCGGTGATGATGCTGATGGGCTTCCTGGGCGCGCTGCTGACCTTCGCGCCGCGGCTGCTGTATCCGGTCTACAGCAACCGCGCACTGCTGGTCGGCATGGACCCGCTGGTCGACCAGCAGCTCGCCGGGCTGGTGATGTGGGTGCCCGCGGCCCTGCCCTACCTCGTCGTCGGCATGTGGCTGGTGGTCGCGCTGCTGCGGCGCGGCGCGCGCCGTGCGCCTGCCGCTCGCCCGGCCGCGCGTGGCGGCGACGCATGAACACCGGCTGGTGGCGCCTGCTGCTGTGGCTGCTCGGCTACCTGGCGCTGGCGCTGCTGCCGATGGCGATCGCGCTGTCGGGCGATCCGCCGGCAGTGCGCAGCCGCATCGTCGAGACCGGCGCGATGCTCGGCCTGCTGGGCCTGGGCGTGCTGTCGGCGCAGGCGCTGACCTCGGGGCGCCAGCGCTGGTTCGCGCGCGGCCTGGGCCAGGACGACGTGCTGCAGTTCCACCGCCAGACCGGCCTGCTCGGCTGGGGCCTGGTGCTGGCGCACCCGCTGACGATGCTGCTCGGCGATGCGCGCTTCCTCGACTATCTGGATCCGCGCGCCGACTGGCTGCGCGCGACCGCGCTGTGGACCGTGCTGCTGGCGGCGACCTGGCTGGTGGCGACCTCGCTGTGGCGGCTGTCGTTCGGCCTGCAGTACGAACACTGGCGGCTACTGCACGGCGCGCTGGCGCTGCTGGTGGTCACGCTCGGGCTGGGCCATGCGTTGATGGTCGGCCACTACACCGGTCCGCTGTGGAAGAAGGCGGCGCTGGTGCTGGTGGTCGGTGCCTCGATCTTCGCGGTGCTCGAAACCCGGCTGCTGCGGCCGCGGCGACTGCAGCGCCGGCCATGGACGGTGCGCACGCTGACCCGCGAGCGCGACGGCAGCCACACGCTGGTCCTGCAGCCGGGTTTCGCGGGCGGGCTGCGTTTCCGCCCCGGCCAGTACGCGTGGATCACCCTCGGCGCCACGCCATGGCGACTGCAGCAGCACCCGTTCTCGATCAGCTCGGGCGCCGACGACGACGGCCTGGCGTTCACCATCAAGCCGCTCGGCGATTTCACCGGCCGCATCGCGCAGACCGTGAAACCGGGCGACCGCGCATTCGTCGAAGGCCCTTACGGCGAATTCGCGTGGCGCCCGGAGGCCGCGCGCGAAGGCGCGGTGTTCGTCGCCGGCGGGGTCGGCATCACCCCGATCATCAGCATGCTGCGCACCGCGCGCACGCGCGGCACCCGCGCGCCGCTGCTGCTGGTCTACGGCAGCCCGGACCGGGACACGGTGCTGTTCCGCGAGGAACTCGACGCGCTGGCGCAGGCCCTGCCGCTGACCGTCGTGCACGTGCTCGAGACGGGCCATGACGGCTGGGACGGCGAGACCGGGCGCATCGACGCCGCGCTGCTGGGCCGCCACCTGCCGGCACGCATCGACCGCATGTGCGCCTACCTGTGCGGTCCCGACGCGATGGCCGACGCGGTCGAACCGGTGCTGCGCGCGCACGGCGTGGCGTCGGATCGGCTGTATTCCGAACGCTTCGGGCTGGTCTGATGCCGGCCCCGCTTCGCCACGGAGGATCGCCCCGATGATGCACCGCCACCTGCGCCGCGCCGGGCTCCTTGCCGCCGTCGTGCTGGTCGCCGTCGCGTTCGCCGCGGCGTGGCTGCGCTGAGCGACGCGCGGCACCGTTTCCCGCGCGCGCCGCCGCGTTCCCGTCGACACCGCATCCACCTGCTGCACTGCACAATCGGGCGTTCCCTTCCGCATCGCAGGAGCAGGCATGTCCCCGGACTGGAACCACATCGCCGCATCGGCATGGCCGGTACTGGTCGCGCTGGTACTCGGCTTCGTCGTCCACCGCGGCCTCCAGCGGCTGGCGCAGGTGGCCAGCCGCCGGGCGGCCGAACACCTGCGCGCACGCGTCGCGGAGGTCGTGGCGGTTCCCGCATCGATCGCGCTGCCGCTGCTGTTCCTCGCCATCGCGCTGCGCTTCACTCCGCTCGACCCGGAAGTCGCCGGGCAGATGCGGCACTGGCTGGGCATCGGCGGGCTGCTGTGCCTGACCTGGCTGGTGGCGCGGATGATCGGCGCGGTCGAGGGCCGGATCCTGCGTGACCACCCGATCGACGTCGTCGACAATCTCGCCGCGCGCCGGGTGCAGACCCAGACCCGGGTCATCGCCCGCGTGCTGCAGGGCGCGGTGGTGCTGGTCGGCGTGGCGCTGGCGCTGATGACGTTTCCGCAGATCCGCCAGGTCGGCGCGGCGCTGCTGGCCTCGGCCGGCATCATCGGCCTGGTCGCCGGCGTCGCCGCGCAGCCGGTGTTCGGCAACCTGATCGCCGGCCTGCAGATCGCACTGGCCCAGCCCATCCGGCTCGACGACGTGGTCATCGTCGAGGGCGAATGGGGCCGGATCGAGGAGATCACCGCCACCTACGTGGTGGTGCGCATCTGGGACGAGCGCCGCATGATCGTGCCGCTGCAGTGGTTCATCGCCAATCCGTTCCAGAACTGGACCCGGACCAGCGCGCAGCTGCTGGGCACCGCGTTCCTGTGGCTCGACCATCGCGCACCGGTCGCGGCGATCCGCGACGAACTGCAGCGCATCTGCGAATCCGACCCGCGCTGGGACGGCCGCGTCTGCGTGACCCAGGTCACCGAGACCGACCGCCACACCATCGAGGTGCGCCTGCTGGTCAGCGCGCGCGACTCGGGCGAACTGTTCGACCTGCGCTGCGCGGTGCGCGAGCGCATGCTCGCCTTCCTCGACGCGCACCATCCCGAGGCGCTGCCGCGGATGCGCAACGAGATCGGCCGCGCGGATGTCGACGGCGGCCATCGCCCGGCCTCGCCACGACCGGCGGACGTGCGTTCGCCCGGCGCGGAAACGGTGACCCCGGCCGACCTCGACACCGGCTTGCCGCGAAAGGGTCCAGACTGAGCGGCGTCCCCCACGGAGTACCGCAATGAAGACCCGCACCCTCGGCCCGAACGGCCCCACCGTGTCCGCGATCGGCCTCGGCTGCATGGGCATGAGCGCGTTCTACGGCGGCCGCGGCAGCGATGCCGATGCGATCCAGGTCATCCACCACGCGCTCGACCAGGGCATCACCCTGCTCGACACCGCCGACATGTACGGCCCGCATACCAACGAGGAACTGGTCGGTCGCGCGATCGACGGCCGCCGCGACGACGTGTTCCTGGCGACAAAGTTCGGTATCAGGCTCGACCCCGACGATCCGCAGGCGCGCGGCGTCGACGGACGCCCCGAGTACGTGATGGCGGCCTGCGAGGGCAGCCTGCGGCGGCTGAAGGTCGACGTCATCGACCTGTACTACCAGCACCGGGTCGACCCCGGCGTGCCGATCGAGGACACCGTCGGCGCGATGGCGCGGCTGGTCGAACAGGGCAAGGTGCGCCACATCGGCCTGTCCGAGGCCTCGGCCGCGACCCTGCGCCGCGCGCATGCGGTCCACCCCGTCACCGCGCTGCAGAGCGAGTACTCGCTGTGGTCGCGCGAGCCCGAGACCGACGGCACGCTGGCCGCATGCCGCGAGCTGGGGATCGGTTTCGTGCCGTATTCGCCGCTCGGCCGCGGCTTCCTGACCGGCACCATCCGCACCGCCGACGATTTCGACGCCGACGACTACCGCCGCTATTCGCCGCGTTTCCAGGGCGACAACTTCGCCCGCAACCTCGCCCTGGTCGAGCAGGTGCAGGCGATCGCGCAGGACTACCACGTCACCCCCGGCCAGCTGGCACTGGCATGGGTGCTGGCGCAGGGCGAGGACCTGGTGCCGATCCCGGGCACCAAGCGCATCGTCTACCTCGACGAGAACATCGCCGCGCTCGACATCGACCTCACCGCCGACGACCTCGCGCGCATCGATGCGATCTTCCCGCCCGATGCCGCCGCCGGCGACCGCTATCCGGCGGCAAGCATGGGCAGCGTGGGCCGCTAGGCGCGCCGGCGGCGGAAATCCGGTTTCGTCGCCGATTGCCGGAGCACCCCGATCGCGAGCCATGCGCGTCGGCCGCGTAGGGCCGACCTACAGGGGATCAGGGCTGCCCGCTCCGATTCCAGGGGCTCCCGCCCGTAGGTCGGGGCAACGCCCCCGACACCGGCAGTCCGCCCCGCGGCACTTGCCCGCACGCAAGGTCCGCCGCAGCGGACCGCGCCTCAGCGGCTCACGCGTGCCTTGAGGTCGCGGCGGTCGCGGCGCACGACCTCGCGCAGGGTCTGGTCGCGCCATGCATCGGCGCTGGCCTGGCCCTCGTCGGCGAGGCGGCGTTCGTACTCCGGTTCCAGCTGCGCGCGGCGCAGTTCGACGATGCGCCGGTATTCGGCCCGCAGCGACGCCATGCTGCCGATCGGCGTATCGCGCCGGATCGGCTGCAGCCACGGGGCCTCGTCCGCCGCCTCGACCGCCAGGTCCGGCGCCGGCACCGCCGGGGCGTCCTGACGGCCGGCATCGCCGGCAAACGCGGACAGCGGGCACAACAGCGCCAGCGCCGCCGCGATGTCCCGAAACCGAAGCCCGGCAAGGCCTGAAAGCATCGCATTCATGTTGCCCATCGCACCCTCCCGTACCGCACCGACGGGGCAACGCTAGCACCGGAGGATGAAACCGGGTGCGAAGGCAGGATGACGTGCGGATGTCGCGCACCGCCGGCGCGCATCCGGCACGTCGCCGGCGCCGTCAGCCCGCGCCGGGCCGGACCTCGATGCCCAGCGCATGCGCGACCAGCCGCACCGCCTCGTCGTCGTCGCGCGCGGCGAACCAGCCGGCCAGCGTGTCGCCGCCGGTCTCGCGCGTCCACAGGGTGTAGCCGTCGACGCGCAGCTGGTCGTAGGCCAGTTCGAGCAGCGCGTGCGGCGATGCGCCATCCAGGAACTCCGCGTCGGTCGGATCCTCGACGCCCCAGTCCAGGTCGAGGTTGTAGCGCGCAGCCAGTTCGTTGATCGCGTCGATCAGCGTGCCCGGATCCTCCTCGGCGACATGGAACCCGGACTTCCAGTCGATGGTCGCCTGCAGCGCAGGCACCAGCCGGTCGTCGTCGGCGCCGGCCGTCGCCTCCTGCCAGTCGCGGAACTGCTGCGCGGCCGATTCCTCGTCGCCCGGGTTGATCAGCAGCAGCAGTTGCCAGACCAGCACCTCGACCGCCGCGTCGTCGTCGAGATCGATGCCGTCGGCATCGCCGGCCGCGAAGTTGTCGTCGGGATCGAACTCGGTATCGGGCAGGGTCATCGGCATGGCCACATCGGTGGGAGCGGACAGTGTGACGCGAACCTGCGGCGGCTGTCGCTGCCGGTGCGGTCGCACGGTTCCCCGGACGCCCGCGTCACCGGGAAACAAAGGTCCTTCGCCGATTCCGGAGGCGCCCTGGTCGCAAGTCGGGGCAAGGCCCCGACGCCAGGGCCGCGGGTCAGCCGCATCGCGCGGGTTCCACGCCCCCTCGCGAATCCGTCACGCGCACGTCGGCCGCGTGGGGCCGACCTACGTCGGATTCGCGGCGCCCTTCTTCGCCGTGCCCTTCTTTGCGGTGCCCTTCTTCGCAGCGGTCTTCTTCGCCGCGCCCTTCTTTGCGGCGGCCTTCCTGGCAGGCGTCTTCTTCGCCCCGCCACGCGCATCGGCGTGCGACGGCGGCAGGCGCGAGGTCTTGCGGCCCCGCATGTCGATGATGCGGTTCTCGCCCATGACCTCCTCGCGCCCGGTCACGCGCGCGACGGCGAAGGCGACCGCCTTGCCGATCAGCGAACCGGGACCATCCCAGTATTCGGCGGTGCGCACCTGCACCTCGAGCAGGGTCAGGGTCGGATCGTCGATGCCGCCGGGGAAGAACGCCTTCAGCGCGTCGTTCCAGAACGCTTCGATCTTCGCCCGGTCGGTGTTGATGCGCGCGTCGCCGGCCAGCGAGACGTAGGTATTGCGCGACTGCGAGGCATAGGCGAGGTTGACCTTGCCGTTGCGGCGGATCTCGGCGACCTTCGGGCTGTCGGACGCGACGAAGAACCAGACGCGCTCGCCGTCGAACTGCGCCTTCTGCGTCGACAGCGGCCGGCTGACGAGGTCACCACCGGGACCGACGGTGGTGAGCATCGCGATGTCGATGTCCTCGATCAGCTTCGCCAGCGTTTCGGCGTCCTTTCCGGGCTTGCGTTTCCGGGTTGCCATGACGCACTCCGCATGTGGGGTTGCCATGCAGTCTTGCCGCGGCGCCCGCTGCCGGGCGTGAAGGCGGGCCTCAGCAGGACGCCGGCGCCTCGCGCGGGCGGCGCTCGTCGCGTCGCGCCCAGGCATAGACCAGCAGCCCGGCGGCCGCGGTCGCGGCACCGACGTAGCCGGTCGAGGTCCAGCCCAGACCCGCGCTGATCGCCATCCCGCCGAACCACGGTCCCAGCGCGTTGGCGACGTTGAACGCGGCATGGTTGGAGGCCGCGGCCAGGGTCTGCGCATCGCCGGCGACATCCATCAGCCGGGTCTGCAGCACCGGCGCCAGCGCGCCCATCGTGCCGACGGCGACGATCGCCGGCAGGATCGACCAGACCGCGTGGGCGGCCAGCGGGAACAGCAGCAGCACGCACAGCGACCACGCCAGCACGATCGCGACCGCGCGGAACGCGAAGCGGTCGACCAGCCAGCCGCCGGCGAGATTGCCGAGGATCGCGCCGCAGCCGAACGCCGCCAGCGCGACCGGGATCCACGATTCGGCGACGCCGGTGACCTGGGTCAGCGTCGGCGCCAGGTAGCTGAAGACGCAGAACATGCCGGCGAACCCGATCGAGCCGATCAGCAGCGCCAGCCACACCTGGCTGCGGTTGAACGCGCGCAGCTCGCGCATCGGCGTCTGCCTGGGCTCGTCCGGGTCCGGCGCCAGCAGCCGCGCGACCAGCACCACCGTCAGCAGCGAGATCGCCGTGACCAGGCCGAAGGCCCAGCGCCAGCTCAGCTGCTGGCCGAGCCACGTGGCCAGCGGATTGCCGACCAGGATCGCGATCGACAGGCCCAGCAGCACCCGGCTGACCGCGGTGCCGCGGTGCCCGGGGCGGCTGATCGACGCGGCGACCAGCATCGCCACGCCGAAGTAGGCGCCGTGCGGCAGGCCGGCGACGAAACGCGCGACCAGCATCGTCGGGTAGTTCGGCGCCAGCGCGCTGGCGAGGTTGCCCAGCGCGTAGAAGCCCATCAGCGCCAGCAGCAACTGGCGGCGCGGCAGGCGCGCACCGAGGATCGCCAGCACCGGCGCACCGATGACGACGCCGATCGCGTAGGCGCTGATCAGGTGCCCGACCTGCGGCTCGGTGATGCCGAAGCCGCGCACCAGGTTGGGCATCAGGCCCATCATCGCGAACTCGCTGGTGCCGATCGCGAACCCGCCCATCCCCAGTGCGAACAGGATCAGGGTGTAGGTGCGGCGCGGCATCTGCGCCGCGGGCGACGGGCTGGGGGCGGCCATCGCGGGTCTCCGGTTGCAATCGGTGATTATTGTGCATTGCAGCACCGGTGTCAGCGGTGCCGCCCGCTCGCATGCCGATCGCGGTTCATCCCGCGCGGCACGCGCACCGCGCGGGAGCCGTCCGGACTTCCTGCTCAGGCCGCGGCGGACTGCGCCTGCGCGCCATCGAAGCGATAGATGTCCATCGCCAGGAACCCCATGTCGACGCCGGCGTCGATGCGCCGCGCACCGAGCTGCGCGCCGCCGGCGGCCCCCATCGCGAAGAACAGCGGCAGCAGGTGTTCGTCGGTCGGGTGCGCGCGCGTGGCGAACGGGGCCTGCCGGCGGTAGTCGAGCAGCGCGTCGACGTCGTCGCCGGCCAGGCGCTGTTCGATCCAGCCGGTGAACGGGCGCACGTACGGCGCCTCGGCCGCGTCGGTGCCGCCGCGCCAGTCGTGCAGGTTGTGGGTGATGCTGCCCGAGCCGACCAGCAGCACGCCGTCGTCGCGCAGCGGCGCCAGCGCGCGACCCAGCGCGAACTGGTGCGCCGGTCCGCCGTCGGGCTGGATCGACAGCGGCACCACCGGGATGTCGGCATCGGGATACAGCAGGCGCAGCGGCACCCATACGCCATGGTCGAGCCCGCGCGTGGGGTCGAGCCGCGGGGCCAGGCCGGCGGCGTCGAGCAGGCCGGCCACGCGCCGAGCCAGCGCGGGATCGCCAGGCGCCGGGTACCGGATGTCGAACAGCGCCTGCGGAAAGCCGCCGAAATCATGGATCGTCTGCGGCCGCGCCGCGGCGCCGACCAGCGGGGTGCGCGCCAGCCAGTGCGCGGACGCGACCACGATCGCGCGCGGCCGCGGCAGCGCGCGCGCCAGCTCCGCCAGCCGCAGCCCGACCTGGCCCGGCGCGAGCGCGGTCATCGGCGATCCATGCGAGATGTACAGCGACGGCAGCGGGGACATGGCGGGACTCCGGGAACGAGCCGGCGACATGCCGGCCTCGACTGCGATCTTGGGCCGGACGCGCCCGGGCGGAAGACGCGCCAACGTCACGCACCGTCGCATGGGCGAAACGGTGGCGCGCGGGTCCGTGTCGCCAATGCACGTACCGCATGGGTTTCCACTTTCCGCACGTCGGGGGCGTCGCCCCGGCCTACCGGACGATGGCAGCAGGCCGGGCACGCGCCCGGGTCGCGGATTCAGCCCTGCGTCGCGATGATCTCCGCCATCAGGCCGTGCAGCCGTGCCAGATGCCCGGAGACGGCGGTGCCGGTGTGCTCGTCGGAGGTCATCGCCACGGTCAGGCCCAGCGCCGGCACGATATAGAGCATCTGTCCGCCATGCCCCCAGGCGAAGCGCACGTCGTGGCCGCCGATGCGGCGCGCGAACCAGCCGTAGCCATAGCCGTCGCCGGTGTAGACCGAGTGCGTGCGCGGCGTCCACGACTGCGCGATCCACTCGGCCGACAGCACTTGCGCACCCGAGGTCGCGCGGCCGCCATTGCGGTAGAGCTCGCCGAAGGCCAGCAGCGAACGCGGCGTCATCGCCATCTGGTTACCGCCGAAATGGATGCCCTGCGGATCGCGGTCCCAGGACGTGACCGCGAACCCCGCCTGCGGCGCCAGCCATTCGCGCGCCAGCGCCAGGGTCGGCTTGCCGCCGACGCGCACGAGGATCGCCGACAGCAGATGGGTCGAGCCGGTCGAATACAGCATGCCGCCGCCGGGCTCGTCGACGAACGGCTGCGCCAGCGCCGCGCGCACCCAGTCCGGCTGGGCCACCCAGCGTCCGTACTGGCGTCCCGACGTCGGCTGCAGGCCCGCCTGCATCGACAGCAGGTGGCCGACCGTCAGCCGGGCCATGCGCGGGTCCGGGTTGGCGGGCAGCCGGTCGGCCAGCAGCGGCGCGACCGGCTGGTCGACGCCGTCGAGCAGGCCGCGCTCGATCGCGATGCCGACCAGCGCCGATACCACCGATTTCGACGCCGACTTGATGTTCGCCGGCCGCGACGGCGAGCCGCCGTGATAGCCGCGCTCGGCCAGCAGCACGCCGTCGCGCGCGACCAGCACCGTGCGCAGTGGCGCCAGCGCCCCGGCCTCGTCGAGCACGCCGGCCAAGGCGCGCGCCTGCGCGGGACTCGCGGCCGCGGCCGCCGCAGGCGACGTCGACAGCACGCACAGCAAGGGCAGCAGCCAGCGGAACATGGCGCCACTATCGCCAGCGCCGCGCCGATCCGCAAACCCGTCCGCGCCGCGGGCTTGCGCTGCGCGCGGGCGTTGGCGATGCTTCCCCGGTCGACGGGGGATCACGATGAAGCAGGGGATGCGCCGCGCCGCGATGGCGCTCGTGTTGGGGCTTGCCGCGACCGGCGGCCATGCGGCGGCGCCGCCGAAAGAGGTGCTGCCCCCGATCAAGTCGGACCTGCAGGCCGACGCGCGCCTGCAGGGCCTGACGATCGAGCAACTGCTGGGCGAGGCCACGGCGGCGTTCGATGCCGGCGCACGCAAGGACGCGGGACGTGCACTGGACAAGTTGCTGCAGCATCCCGGGTTTTCCGCCCTCGACCCGGTGCTGCGGCACGCGATCCTGCACGAGGCGGCCGGCATCGCCATGGAGGAGGGCCAGCCCCGCCAGGCCCTCGCGCTGTCGCAGCGTGCGCTGGCACTGCGCAAGGACGAACGCGACGACTGGTACCGCATCGCGGTACTGCAGCTGCACCTGGGCGACACCGGCGACGCGGCTGCCGCGATGACCTACTTCGTCCGCCAATGGCCGGATGGCGCCGAACACCTGCCGGTCGAATTGCTGCCGGAACTGCTGCACGCGCTGCGCGGCCATCGCGAGGCACGGACCGCGCTGCTGGAAGCGCTGTTCGATGCCGGCTGGACCCGCCGGGGACTCGGCGCGGGTCCGTTCTGGGTCGACCTCGCGGCCGCACGCGTGGAAGCCGGCGACGCGGCCGGCGCGGGCGAGGCCATCGCGCGGGTACACGAGCCGGCGGCGCTGGTGCAGCTGCGCATCGACCGCCGTTTCGATGCGCTGGTCGACCGCGACGATCCGCGTTTCGATGTCGGCGCCGCGGCCGATGCCGGGATCGCGCGGCTGCAGGCGCTGATCGCGGCCGAGCCGACCCGGCTGGACCTGCGCATGGAACTGACGTACGCCCTGCTGACCGCCGGCCGCAACGACGAGGCGCTGGCCGAGGCGGACGCCGCACTGGCCGCGCTGGACGGATTCGACAGCCAGGACGACGCGATCTGGCTCCACAACAACCGTGCCCTCGCGCTGCGCCGGCTGGCGCGCCACGACGAAGCGCTGGCCGAACTGCAACGTGCCAGCGAGATGCGCGAGCAGGGCAGCATCAACGTCAGCCAGGTCCTCAACCTCGGCAACTTCCATACCAGCCTCGCACAGCCACAGGAAGCGCTGCGGGTGATCGAACCGGTCGGCCGGATGAGCGGCTACGGCCGCATGGTCCAGGCGCTGATCCAGCTGGACGCGGCGCTGCAGCTGCAGCGGCAGGCGGATGCCGATGCCGCGTTCGCGTACATCGAGGCGCAGCGCGCGGATTCGGCCCGCCACTACCTGGCCGCGCTGCTGCTGCGTGGCGACATCGAGCGCGCGGCCGCCGCGCTGCGGGACATGCTCGACGACATCGACGCCCGCGACGACGCGCTGGACTGGGTGCAGGATTACCGTCGCCCGCCGCCGTTGCCGGGCGATGTGCCGTACCGCGAGCGGCGCACGGAACTGCTGGCGCGCGACGACGTGCAGCAGGCCGTCGCGGCGGTCGGACGCATCGAGCGCCATCCCATCCACGCGCTCGGCGAGATGTAGCCGCCTCGCCGCCGCAGCGTGACTTTCCGCACGCGTCATCCGCGCCCGGCGGCGCGATGCTGGCGGCGGATTCCCGCAGGACCGCTCGCCATGACTTCCCGCTTCGCCACGCTGCCGTGCGTCCTTGCCCTGGCCGTCGCGCCGCTGCTCGCGCAGGCCGACGACACCGCGCGCCCCAGGGTGTCTTCGGACCAGTGCTCGATCTCGACGCCGTACAACGTGCTGGTCGATACCGGCGGCGTCTGGCTGTATCGCGACGAGGGCATGCCGAAGGAGGTGTTCTTCCATGACGGCACGCTCAGCGTCGACCGCCAGGTGCAGGCGGTCAGCGAGGCCGATGCCGCGCGCCTGCGGGAGATGGAGCACGGCGCGCGGCAGCTGATGCCCGCGGTCACCGGCGTGGCGCGCGAGAGCGTGGACATCACCTTCGACGCGCTGGCCGGCGTGGTCGAGGCGCTGACCGGCAGCAGGCGCAAGGCGCGGCAGATGGAACGCTTCCGCGCCGACACCCTGGCGCACGTCGACAGCACCATCGGCACCGGGCGCTGGGACCAGGACGTGTTCGGCGAAGGCTTCGAGGCACGCATCGAGGCCGCGGCCGAACGCATGGCCGGCAGCCTCGGGCGCAGCGTGCTGTGGCAGGTGTTCACCGGCCGCGCAGGCCGCATGGAAGCGCGCGCCGAGCGCATGGAGGCCGAACTCGAACGCAGGATCGAGGCGCGCAGCGTGGCGCTGGAAGCACACGCCAATGCACTGTGCGCGCAGGTCGAGACGCTCCACGCCCTGCAGCAGTCGCTCGACTACCGGCTGGACGGCGCGCCGCTGACCCTGCTGGAGGTCGCGCCGCGCGAACGCGACGGCGAAACCGCGGTGACCGCAGGGATCGACTGAGCGGCTGAGCGCGCTGCAATCACTGCCGCTCGACAGCGGCACGGCTACCGTGAGGCGCTCCCCGTTTACATGGAGCACGCCATGAAGTTCGACGACAAGGTGGTGATCGTCACCGGTGCCGGTTCCGGCATCGGCGCGGCGACCGCCCGCGCCTTCTCCGAAGCCGGCGCCAGCGTGGTGCTGGCCGACGTCGACCAGCAGGAACTCGACGACATCGCCGGCAAGCTGCCGCGGGACCGCACGCTGACCATCCGGACGGACGTGTCCCGGGCGGACGACGTGGACGCGATGGTCAAGGCCGCGGTCGACCGTTTCGGCGGCCTGGACGTGATCTTCAACAACGCCGGCATCCTCGTCGAGGGCCCGGTCGACAAGACCTCGCTCGACGACTGGAACCGTATCGTCGCGGTCAACCTGACCGGCGTGTTCCTCGGCTCGAAGGCGGCGCTACCGCACCTGCGCGAGCGCAAGGGCTGCATCGTCAACACCGCATCGGTGTCCGGCCTCGGCGGCGACCTGGAGATGGCCGCCTACGACACGGTCAAGGGCGGGGTGGCGAACCTGACCCGGGCGATGGCGATCGACCACGGCCGCGCCGGCGTGCGCGTCAACGCGGTCTGCCCCAGCCTGACCCGCACCGGCATGACCGAGGACATGCAGGACGACGAGGCGACGGTCAAGGCGTTCCTCGACCGCATCCCGCTGGGCCGCATCGGCGAGCCGGAGGACATCGCCAAGGTGGTGCTGTTCCTGGCCAGCGATTACGCCGGTTTCGTCACCGGCGTGAACCTGCCGGTCGACGGCGGCGTCACCGCGTCCAACGGACAGCCGCTGTTCGAGAATGCCTGACCGCGGCATGGCAGGCTGCCGGGCATGGACCTGTCCCTGCGCACGGCCGGCCTGGCCTTCCTGCTGACCGCCGGCTCCGCATTGGCGGCGGCCGCCGCCGGTTCCGGCCCGTGGCTGTACAGCGGCGAGGACCTGCTCGATGCGCTGCAGGGCAACGCCGCCTACACGCTGCGCGGCGATGCCGCCGGTGGCAACGCGGCCACCGTCGCTGCCGCCGACGAGCTGCGTCGCGAGATCGCATCGCGGACCGCGGCCGCCTACATCGCCGGCGTCGCCGATGCCTCGGGCAGCGATGTCTGGTGCGGCCGGGGCCGCATCCAGGCGCACGAGATCGTGGCGCGGGTGTCCGGGCACCTGCAGGCGTTGCCGGCCGCGCAGCGCCGCGGCAACGCCGCCGGGCACGTACGCGCGGTGCTGGCGTCGATGGCACCGTGCGGCGACGCGGGGCCCTGATTCGCCGGAGGGATGTCGAATCCCGGGCCGGCCTCCCGCCCGATCCGCCGGGGCCGCGCGCGGCCCGCGACGACAGAGGCTATTCGCCCGCCTGCGCTCCCGTCGCCAGCGTGCGCTCGAAGCAGGCCTCGCCGATGCCGTGCGGCCAGTCGCGCCGCATCCACGGCTCCGCCGCGCGCAGGACGTCGCTGCTGTCGGTGGCGAAGTGCGCACACAGGCGCAGGCTGCGCGGGCCGGTCACGGTGTAGCCATAGGGCGCACCGGTGACGCGGTCCGCGCGTTGCAGCTCGCCATCGTGCAGGTCGTCCAGCGTCGCCGGCAGGCTGCCGTCGCGGCGCAGGTGCTGGCCAGCGACCTGCTCGATCCGCGCCAGGTCGCGGACCCGCATGGCGTCCAGTTTCGCGTCGCGCTGCGCCGCCGGCGAGCCGGTCAGCACCAGCACCGCGGCCACCGCGGCGGCGATCACCAGCGCACCGGCAACGATCAGCCAGCGCCCGAATGCCTGCACGTTCATGCCTCGACCTCCTCGCGCCGCAGGTCGAGCAGGTAGAAGGCGAAGATGGCGCCGGCGATCGCGCCGGCCACCGCCACCTTGAGCAGGAAGCGCACGCTGAGCTCGCCGCCCAGCACGTTGTAGACCAGCGCGATCATGTCGCCGACCAGCGCGGTCGCCGCGAGGAACAGGGTCATGTAGGTCAGCCAGCGCCGCACCGGCGACAGCCGCTTGAGCGGGTTGCGCGCGATCTCCCGCGACAGCAGCCGCGCCACGAACACGAACACAGGAAACGCGATGACCACCGACGATGCGGCCCAGCGCATCGACTGGCCGATCCGCTGCACGCGGTAGTCGGGATCCGCCGGGTCGGGGAAGGTGTGGTTGATCAGGTCGAACAGCAGGCTGCCGAGCTGCCAGGCGCTGACGTAGAGGGTGGCGAACATGACCAGGTACAGGAACGCGTCGCGCGCCGACAGCGACGGCCGCGGGCGCGGCACCGGCACCACGAACGGCACCTCGGCCCAGGCGTCGAGCGCACTGCGTACCTGCTCGACCGGCCAGCCGGCGCCCGTGGCGGCGGCGGCGATCGCCTCGCGGTCCGCGCCTTTCGCCAATGCCTCGCCGACGAAGCCCTCCAGATCGCGGGTTGTCGATGCCATCGGTGCGCTCCAAATGGTGTGTGGCCCGCGAATCTAGTGCATTCCGGCCTCCGGCGCCGCGAATGCCCCGCCTTGCGCGCCCGCGGACCCATGCGCGCCAGCGCCGTTCAGCAATCCAGTCTCCGCCTGCGCGACGGCGCATGGGAAAATGCGCGCATGGGCGAACCCGAACTCCAGTCGCCGGCCGATCCGGCCGCCGCGACGCCGCGTGCGTTGACCGAAGCGCTGAAGACCGGCATCCGCGACGCGTACGCGAAGCTGCAGGCCAACACGCCCGGCTTCAGCACCCGCCGCGCGCAGAGCCAGATGATCGGCCTGGTGTCGCGCGCACTGGCGACCTCCGGCGGCATCGGCATCGCCGAGGC
This sequence comes from Proluteimonas luteida, assembly GCF_021191695.1. Classification (GTDB taxonomy): domain Bacteria; phylum Pseudomonadota; class Gammaproteobacteria; order Xanthomonadales; family Xanthomonadaceae; genus Luteimonas; species Luteimonas luteida. The sequence goes on along the minus strand of NZ_JAIWPT010000011.1, from coordinate 140,267 downwards.
GCCAACCGGCGTCGGCAAGAGCCTGGCCTACCTGACCGCCGGCGTGCCGATCGCGCTGGCCACGAAGAAGAAGCTGGTCATCAGCACCGGTACTGTCGCCCTGCAGTCGCAGCTGGTCGAACGCGACATCCCCGCGTTCCTCGCCGCGACCGGGCTGGAGGCGCGGGTCGCGCTGGCCAAGGGCCGCACCCGCTACCTGTGCACGCGCAACGCCGCCGAACTGCATGGCGGCAGCAGCCAGACCGCGATGTTCGGCGACGAAGCCGGCGTCGACGAGGGCGCCGAGTACGCCGCGCAGCTGTACGACCGGCCGCTGGCGCCGCACGAGACCGAGCTCGCCGGGCGCCTGCTCGAGGCCCATGCCGACCGCATGTGGGATGGCGACCTGGACGCCGCGCCCGAGCCGGTGTCGCCCGCGCTGCGCGCGCGCATCACCACGCCCGCATCGGGCTGCGCCGGCCGGCGCTGCGGCTTCGCCCAGCAGTGCCCGGTGCTGAAGGCGCGCAACGGCGTGCGCGAGGCGCAGGTGGTGGTCACCAACCATGCGCTGCTGCTGTCGTCGCTGGCGCTGGGCGATGTCGAGAACGGCCAGCCGCTGCTGGCCGCGCCGGGCGAGATGCTGCTGGTGCTCGACGAAGGCCACCACGTCGCCAGCGTCGCGATCGACCAGGGCGCCGCGCGGCTGCCGCTGGGCGACATGGCGCGGCGGGTGTCGCGCCTGCAGGTGCTGATCGCCGGCAGCCACCGGCTGGTCGACAAGGACAAGATCGGCGGGCTGCTGCCGAACGAGGCGATCGAGCTGGCGACCCGGGTATCGAAGGCGCTCAAGGCGTTCGCGCTCGAGATCGAACGCGTGTGGACGCCCGAACCGGGCGAGCGCGAGCCGATGTGGCGCGCGGCCAACGGCCGGCTGCCCGGTGAGTGGATGCCCGCGATCGAGGCGCTCGGCGACGACACCCGCGCCCTGGTGGACTGGGTGCGCGCCGCGCAGCAGCTGGTCGCGCGCAACAAGCAGGACGACCCCACGCGCGAACGCCTGCAGCGCAGCCTGGGCATGGCGCTGGAGCTGGTCGAACAGCAGCATGCGCTGTGGTCGGGCTGGCGCCGCGAGGACCGCGACGGTCAGCCGCCGTTCGCGCGCTGGATCACCGCCACGCGCGACGGCGACCTGGTCTGCCACTGCTCGCCGGTCTCCGCGGCGCAGGTGCTGCGGCAACTGCTGTGGAAGGAGGTCGACTCGGTGGTGATGACCTCGGCGACGCTGACCGGCGGCGGCGATTTCCAGGCCTTCGCCATCGATACCGGCCTGCCCGACCACGCCGAGACTGCGTCGCTGCCGTCGCCGTTCGACCTGCGCCGGCAGGCGCAGCTGGTCGTGCCGGACTTCCCGGTGCTGCCCGACGACCGCGAGGGCCATCCGCGCGCGGTCGCCGACTACCTGGTGCGCGAACTGGACTGGAACAAGGGCAGCATGGTGCTGTTCACCTCGCGCTGGAAGATGGAGAAGGTCGCCGAACTGCTGCCGGCCTCGCGCCGCGCGCAGGTGCAGATGCAGACCGGCGGCAACAAGTCGCAGGTCGTCGCCGAACATCTCAAGCGCGTCGCCGCGAAGCAGGGCTCGGTGCTGTTCGGGCTCAACTCGTTCGGCGAGGGCCTCGACCTGCCGGGCGAGGCGTGCACGACCGTGGTCATCACCCAGGTGCCGTTCGCGGTGCCGACCGACCCGCAGACCGCAACGCTAGGCGAATGGCTGGAAGGCCGCGGCCTCAACGCCTTCAACCTGATTGCGGTGCCGCACGCGCTGCGCACGCTGACCCAGTTCGCCGGCCGGCTGATCCGCACCTCCAGCGACACCGGCCGGGTCGTGATCCTCGACGCGCGCCTGCTCAAGCGCCGTTACGGCAAGCGCATCCTCGATGCGCTGCCGCCATTCGAACGGGTCATCGGCTAGGGCCGCGGGAAGATCGCCCGCGAAACTCCGCGTCGAGCCAAGCAGGGTCTCGACCCGCCAATTGCAGTCGACATGATGGCGGGGCGAGACCCGCCCTGCGGGCTCCGCGCGACAGGCGGCCTGCGCCGCCTGTCGTTGCCGTCGCCTGGGCGGTCGAGGGCAAGTGGGTGTGCCCGCCCCCGCCACGCGCCCCGCGTCAGCGCGGGCTGCGCGCCTGGTCGGACGCCTTGCCGACCGCCTTCTGCACCTTGCCGGCTTCCTTCTGCACCTTGCCGGCCGCCTCCTTCGGCTTGTTGCCGGTCATCTTGCCGGCCAGCTCCTTCGCCGTGCCCTTGACCTGGTTCTTCGTACCTTCGCTGCGGTTCCTGTCCATTCCGGTCGCTCCGCCTGCTGGATTGCAGGGTGCAGTGGATATAGGCCTTGCGCGCCGCGCCGGCAGTGAAAAACACGCGGCGCGCGAATGCCGTATGCCGGGGGTTCACCGATGCAAAGACATCCCGCGCATTCATTGACATTGCCCAATGCGGAGCGCGGGAGCCGCCATGTCCGCATCGGCGACACCGGATGCACGCCGCGCCGGCTATCGTGGACATCGTTCTCCCCTCCCCACCCAAGGACACGCCATGCGTCTGCAGGCCGGTTGCGAACTGCTCGTCGAAGCCGAAACCGATTGTCCGGTGGTGGCGATGCTGCGGCCACGCAGCGGCGAGGCGCAGTGGCTGGCCAGCGGGGCCTACCGTTTCGATCCGCACGTGATGCCCACCGAGTACGTCGACGCGTTCGGCAACCTGTGCCAGCGCTTCGTGGTGCCGGGCGGACGCATGACCATCCGCGTGGAACTGGAGGTGGAGACCGAAGGTGCCATCGCGGTCACCGACCACGCCCCGCCGACGCCACCTGCGGCACTGCCGGACGACGTGCTGCAGTACCTGCTGCCCAGCCGCTACTGCCCATCCGACAAGACGTTCGACCAGGCGCAGGGCATCGTGGCGCAGGCAGCGCCGGGCTATGCGCAGGTGGAGGCGATCCGCCGCTGGATCCGCAGCCACATCGTCTACCGCTACGGCGAGAGCAATCCCAGTACCGACGCGATGGACACGCTGCTGCATGGTGCCGGCGTCTGCCGCGACTACGCCCACATCGGCATCATGTTCTGCCGCGCCCTGCGGATTCCCGCGCGGATGGTCGTCGGCTACCTGCACGGGCTGGAACCGATGGACCTGCACGCCTGGTTCGAGGCCTATCTCGACGGCCGCTGGTACACCTTCGATGCGACCCAGGACGCGCCGCGCGGCGGCCGCATCGTCATCGCCTACGGTCGCGACGCGGCCGACGTCGCCTTCCTCACCAACTACGGCGCGCTGCAGACACTGGACATGCAGGTATGGGTCGGGCTGAAGCCATGAGGCGCGGCGACGCGGCGGGCGGGATGCCCTGACCGTAGGTCGGCCCATGCGGCCGACGTAACGACGCCCGGGGTTCCCGATGCGTCGGGGGCGTGGCCCCGACCTACGAAAGACCCTTGAAATCCAGGGGAATCGGATGGCCCTACAGCATCGGCGTCCCGCCGGTCACCGCATAGCGGCCACCGGTCATGTAGCTGGCTTCGTCGGAGGCCAGCAGCACGTAGATCGGCGCGCACTCGGCCGGCTGGCCGGGCCGCTTGAGCGGGGTCTGGTTGCCGAAATCCTCGACCGCATCGGGCGGCAGCGTCGAGGGAATCAGCGGGGTCCAGATCGGACCCGGTGCGACCGAGTTCACGCGGATGCCCTGGTCGGCCAGCAACTGCGCCAGGCCGGCGCTGAAATTGGCGATCGCGCCCTTGGTCGCCGCGTACGGCAGCAGCGTCGGGTTGGGCTTGTCGGAATTGATCGAGCTGGTGTTGATGATCGACGCGCCCGGCGCCATGTGCGGCAGCGCGGCCTTGCACAGGTGGAACATCGCGGTCACGTTGACCTTGAACGTGTAGTCCCATTCCTCGTCGGAAATCTCGTCCAGCGATTCGCGCGACATCTGGTAGGCGGCGTTGTTGACCAGCACGTCGACGCGGCCGAAGGCCTCGACCGCCTGCCGCACGATGTCGCGGCAGTGCGCGGCCTCGGACAGGTCGCCGCGCACCAGCACGCAGCGGCGCCCGGCCTGCTCCACCCAGCGCTGCGTCTCCCGCGCATCCTCGTCCTCGCTGAGGTAGCCGACCAGCACGTCGGCCCCCTCGCGCGCGAACGCGATCGCCACCGCGCGGCCGATGCCGCTGTCGCCGCCGGTGATGACCGCCACCTTGTCGCGCAGCCGGCCATTGCCGCGATAGCTGTGCTCGCCGTGGTCGGCCGGGGGATCGAGCTTCTTCTCGACGCCGGGGACGTCCTGCTGCTGGGCTGGCTGGTGCATCGCGTTCTCCACGGTGGTTGCGTCGGGACACCGGACCATAGGCGCGGCACCGTCGCCGCCCCGTGACGCACGCTCCGTGCAACGGCTGTCCGCATGCGCGCGTCCGGCAACGTGAACCAGGTCACGGATGGCCATTGGTCCGATACCGGCGACCGTGCGCGCATGCTCGCATCGCGCCACTGGCCTTCCCCCACCTGCGTGGCCAGACCGTCGCCGGCAGCGCCGGGCATCGTGATGCCCGGCGCAGATGCCGGACCGTCACGTCAAGGCCGGCAACGGCCGAGGGAGGAAGTGCCATGCGTCTGCGTCATCCCCTGATCGCCTGTCTCGTACTCGCCGCCGCGGCGCTCGCGCCGTCCGCCTGGGCCAACTGCCGCGATGCCGTCGTGCTGGTGCACGGCAATGCCGGCAACCCGGCGCAGTTCGACAACACCTACGTCGAGCTGCGCGCACGCGGCTGGACGGATGACGAGATCCTGCGGCCCGACTGGGGCAGCAAGACCTGCGCCGCCTGCAACGACCACGCCGGCAGCGAGGAAATCCCCGTGCGCGATGCGCTGGTCGAGGCGATCGCGCGTTCGTGCACCGGCAGGATCGACGTCATCGGCCACTCGATGGGCGTGACGCTGGCGGCGAAGCAGATCGTCGACTACGGCCTGGCCGGCGATGTCGACACCTTCATCGGCATCGCCGGCGCCTGGCGGGGGCTGTGGAGCTGCGGCACCTGGCCGATGCACGTCGCCACCCCGACCTGCGGCGCGCAGGGGCTGTCGGTCAACAGCCCGCTGCTGGGCCATCTGGCGGCCAGGCCGCTCGGCCTGCGTGTGGTGTCGATCAAGTCGTGGATCGACCAGGTGGTCTGCTTCGGCGGCGTCTGCACCGTCGGCGGCGTGCACAGCTCGCAGATCCATGGCGAGAACGCCAGCCATACGGTCGCGACCGGCCATTTCGGCCTGCTGACGAACACAGCCGTGCTGCAGGTCGACCTGATCCAGTAGGTCGTCCCTGCGCGGCCGACGCATGCGGTGTCCGGGCCACGGGGCCGTCGGGGGCGTGGCCCCGACCTACGCAAAGCAGGTCCCGTAGGTCGGCCCCACGCGGCCGACGTGCGCGGTGTCCGGGTTCACGGGCCGTCGGGGGCGTAGCCCCGACCTACGCGAAGCAGGTCCCGTGGGTCGGCCCCACGCGGCCGACGGGTGGCCGCCCCTTCTCAGTCCAGCCCGAGGAACGTCCGCATCCGCGCCAGTTCGGCGTCGAGGCCGTCGCGGAAGCGGGCATCGCGCGGCGGCCTGCCGTCGACGTAGCCGAACGCATGCGTCAATGCGCCGCCCACGACGGACAGGTTGCCCCAGCCGATGACCCGCTCGCCCCACAGCAGCGGCAGCGCGTAGTAGCCCAGCTGGCGCTTCGGCGCGGGCGTATAGGCCTCGAAGCGATAACGCCATCCCCACAGCAGCTCGAAGCGCCGCCGGTCCCAGACCAGCGGGTCGAACGGCGTCAGCAACCGCACCGCGTCGTCGGGACGCCAGCGCCGGCTGTGCGGCGCCTCGTCGGCCGGCCACACCCAGTCGATGCCGCCGACGCGCGCCGCCCCCAGCCGCGACCGGGCGCGCGCCAGCGTCGCCCCGCGCGCGTCGCGCCATTGCGGCACGCCACGGCCCATGTAGCTCAGCAGCTGTCGCAGGCTCGCTTCGGGCAGCGGCGCGTACTTGCGCACCAGCAGGTCGAGCAGCGCGTCGAGGCGCGCATCGACCGCGGCAGGCTCGACCGGCGACGCATCGCCCTCGCGCACCGCGTAGACCCGGGTACCGCCCTCGCGCCGGGCCACGCGCAGCAGGCCGCGGTAATGCATGCCGTCGAGCAGCTGGGTGCTGGCGTTCGACGCGCCGCCGAACCAGTTGACGACCTTGCCGTGGGCGAAATGCGCATCGACCTCGCGCGGATGCGCGGTACCGCGCGCGGCGACGAATTCGCGCACGGCCTGCGCCTGCTTCCAGCGCGCGGGCGTCCACGCCTCGCGCGCGGTGCGCGGATGCATCAGCGCGTGGTGCGCGCGCGGCATGAAGCCGTAGTTGACGAAGAAGTCCTCTTCCAGCGCCAGCCGCGGATAGCGCCGTTCGAGATCGCCCGCCCGGTAGCCGGCGACCCGGTGGCGCAGCGTCAGGTCCTGCGCACGCGCCGGCGCCCGGATCGGATCGGCCTGCACGAAGCCCAGGCGCCCGATCGCGCGCATCAGCGTCGTCGGCCGGAACAGCGAGCGTGCGACGGCGTATCGGCGCAGATGGTCGAGCGTTGGCGGCATGCCGCAATGATGCCACCGGGCCGTGCGTCCGCGCCGCAACGAGAACGGGCGCCCCGAAGGGCGCCCGCAGCGTGTCGCATCCGTGTCGACCCTACCCCTAGGAGGTGCGGGCCGGCGAGCCGATGCGTGTCGATCAGAACGCGTATTCCGCAGTCAGGCCGAGCAGCGCGGTCGAACGCTTCGGGCCTTCGAACTTGATGCCGGTGGCCGGATCACGCAGGTCGCCCGACTTCGCGCGGAAGTAGTCGTAGTGCAGGCCGACGCTGAAGTTCTCGGTGGCGTTCCAGCCAGTGCCGATGCCGGCGTACCAGCTGTTGCGGCCGTCGTTGCCGCCGCTCTCCAGGCCCAGGTCCTGGCCGACCGAGTTGTAGTAGTCGGCGTTGTTGTCCGAGGCGCGGAAGTAGCCGCCGCGGGCGCCGATGTACCACGCCGGGTTGACGTTGACGCGCGCGTTGCCGCCGACGATCCAGCCGCGCAGGGCGTTGGTGTCCTCGCGCTGGTTCACCGCATCGTCGTTGAAGGCGTTGCGCACGACCAGGTTGCCGAGGTCGGTGTAGCCGCCTTCGATGCCGACGCCCCATGCCGGCGCGACCTTCCAGCGGTAGCCGCCGACCAGGCCGTAACCGGTCTTGCGGCCGTCGCGGCTCTCGAACACGTTGAAATCGCCGGTGCCGAAACGGCCGGCGGTGCCGCCGTCGGTGCGGCCGACGTTGCCGGCGATGAAGGCATTGCCTTCGCCGACCTGCTTGTCGGGACGATAGGTGTCGCCGCCCGTGCTCTGGGCGAAGGCGGCAGGTGCGAACAGGGTGGCCGCCAGCGCGGCGCAGATCAGGGACTTCTTCATCGGGGGACTTCCTTTCTTGTTGGTCTTGGGCATGTCGCCGATCCAGCACGACACCCTGCGGGGGAAGGCGACTGAACCGGACCCGGTTCGATCGCGCGGAGGAAGTAAACCGTTTTCAAGCTGAAGCACGATCAAACCTTCACCCCCGCTGCACGCTGCGGGTTTAACACGTGTTTAACGTTGCCGAGCGCCCGTGAGCGGATCGCGCAGATGCACGGCGCATCCAGGACACGGCCGGGGCTGCGCGCTCGTCGTCGACGCAGGCGGGCGAGGCCCAACCCGGAGGGCTGCGCCCGTGCGCGTCCGCTGCTGCGTCATTGCTCGGGCGTGGACGGACGTCCACTTCCTCGCGCTTCCTTGCCGCAAACACGCACGGGCGCGGCGCGGACTATCCGGCACTCGATGGCAGGCCCTAGACTCCGCCGCATCCCAACCTCCGATGAACCGCCATGCCCGACTGGTACCTGCACGATCCCGCACGCAACCTGCGCCAGGGCCCGCTGGACGACGACAGCGCGCGCGGCGCGGCCAGCCGCAATCCTTCGCTGCTCGCATGGCGCGAAGGGATGAGCGACTGGCTGCCGGTACGCAGCATCGCCGAGCTGGCGGGCACCACGCCCGGCCACGGCGCCGTGGTGCCGCCGCCGCTGCCGCACACCGCGCCGGCCGGCGGTGCCGACGACATCGAGTTCCAGATCCACGGCCAGGAGATGCAGTTCGTCGAGGTGGAGCTCGACCCCGGCGAAAGCGCGGTCGCCGAGGCCGGCGCGCTGATGTTCAAGGACGCCAGCGTGCGCATGGACACGCTGTTCGGCGACGGCTCACACAGCGGCCAGAGCGGCGGCTTCATGGACAAGCTGCTGTCGGCGGGCAAGCGCGTGATCACCGGCGAGAGCCTGTTCACAACGATGTTCACCCACACCGGCAGCGGCAAGGGCCGGGTCGCGTTCGCCGCGCCCTACCCCGGCACGGTGCTGGCGATGAAGCTGTCCGAACACGGCGGCCGCGTGATCTGCCAGAAGGACAGCTTCCTGGCCGGGGCGCGCGGCGTGCAGATCGGCGTGCATTTCCAGCGCCGCATCCTCACCGGCCTGTTCGGCGGCGAGGGCTTCATCATGCAGAAGCTCGAAGGCACCGGCTGGGTGTTCGTCCATGCCGGCGGTTGCGTGGTCGAGCGGGACCTCGCACCCGGCGAACGCCTCGACGTGGACACCGGCTGCGTGGTCGGTTTCCACGCCAGCGTCGACATGGACGTGCGCGCCGTCGGCGGGGTCAAGAGCATGTTCTTCGGCGGCGAGGGCGTGTTCCTCGCCACCCTGACGGGCCCCGGCAAGGTCTGGCTGCAGTCGCTGCCGTTCTCGCGCCTGGCCGGGCGCATGCTCGCCGCCGCGCCGCAGGGCGGTGGCCAGAATCGCGGCGAAGGCTCGGCGCTGGGCGGATTCGGGCGCCTGCTCGGCGGCGACAACCGGTTCTGAGCACGGCCTGCGCCGAAGCCGTGAACGTCCCGTTCGCCGGCCGGCCCGTCTCCACGATTCGGCACGGATGGCGTCACGCCCGATGCACCAGCCCGTTTCCTGCCCGTCTGCCAGCGCCAGGTCACCACCGTCGCCGGGGCCGCCTATGTGGTGCCGTGGATCGTGCGGCTGATCGTCGCCGCCATCGCGATCGTCGTGTTCGGATACTTCATCTTCCGCTGACCGCGCCGGCCGCGCGGTCGGCATCCGGCAGCGCTTCCGGCTCAGGACGCGACCGCCTCCGTCCGGATGCGACGCGCGATCGCATCGTGCAGCTGCGGGTGCGCCGGCACGCGGATGCCGAAATCCTGCTGCAGCACGTCGATCACCGACGCCACGCTGTCCAGCGTGCGCTGCCGGCGCGGCGCACCGATGCGGTGCACGGTGTAGTGGCCGTCGCGCAGGGTGCGGCGCAGGCCGGGGCCGGTACGCGCGGCGATCAACCGGTCGCGGAACGGCGAGTCGGGATGCGTGGACACGTACCAGTTGCCCACCTCGTAGTCGATCGTCGACTGCGGCTGCAGGTCGAACCGGTACAGCGCCCGCCATTGGCCGGCGACCTGCGCCCGCAGCATCCGGCTGTCGCCGTGGTCGGTGATCCGGTACGGCTCGTGCGGCGTGGCCTGCACGCTGCCGGTGTCGAGCCGCAACGGCGCGCTCGGCACCATGCCGCCGAACCCCACGTCGACCAGCCACGGCACGTCGTCCACGTGCACCAGCAGGGCCATGTGCGAGCGCGCGGTCCGTGCGTCTTCCGGTCCGCCCATCACCACCCGGCCGGTGATGCCGCGCGCGTCGAATCCCAGCCGCAGCAGCAGCGCGAGGAACAACTGGTTCAGTTCGTAGCAGTAGCCCCCGCGGCCATCGCGCAACAGCTTGCGCTCGAGCGATGGCAGGTCCAGCGGCACCGGCTCGCGCAGCAGCATCGCCAGGGTTTCGAACGGGAACGCCTGCGTGTGGCGCAGTTGCAGCGCGCGCAGCGTCTCCAGCGTCGGCGGCGGCAGGCGGGCGAACCCGAGGCGTTGCAGGTAGAGGTCATGCATCGGATCGGCTGTCATCGTGAAGGTTCCATCGCGTGCGATGGCCCGCACCCTGAGGCCTCAACCCCGGTTGAGGTCAAGTCCCGACGGCGTGCGCCTTGCCCGCATGCGCGAGAAGGGGACAGCGCCACGTGCTTCGCGAAGGAAAGGCCACCGCGCCCGATGCGGGGCGGCGGCTTCAGGTGCCCGATCCCGCCCGCCGCGACGCGTCGTCGCCCGCCCCGCAGCGCGTCAGTGCCTCCACCAGCGACTTCAGCCGGGGCATGTCCGCGCGGTCGAGCACACCCCCGGCAACCGTGTCGCCCGACGCCGGCACGTGCATCACCAGCGTGCCCCAGAAGCCGGAATGACCCAGCGCCGCGACGCCGTCCACGTCGTAGGCCAGCAGGCCGAGGCGATAGGGGCTGTCGGCCGGCAGACCCTCGACCGAGCGCATCGCTGCCAGGGTCTGCGGCCGCTCGAACACGCGCCCCTCCAGCAGCGCGGCGAAGAATGCCGCCATGTCCGCCGTGCTCGCGACCAGCCCGCCACCGCCGAACAGGTCCATGCTCGGATCCCAGTCGTGGGTGTCGATGCCCTCGAACACCTGGTGTACGCGGCCGGCCGGGCCGTCGGGTTCCATCTGCTCCCACCACGTGTGCCGCAGCCCGAGCCGGTCGAAGTCGAGCTGCGCACGGACCGCCGTCGCCAGCGGCTGCCCGGTGACCTGTTCGACCAGGGCGCCCAGCAGCACGTAGCCGGTATCGGAATACGCATAGCGCTCGCCCGGCGCGGCGACCGGATCCGTCGTGGCGACCAGATGCCGCAGCGCACGATCGCGCGACCAGCCGGCGCCACGCCTGGCCTGGATGTCGGCCAGGAACGAGGGCGTCTGCGCGTGGTCGGCAAGGCCCGCGGTATGGCTGAGCAGCTGGCGCACGCTGATGCGCTCGGGGACGTAGCCATCGGCCTGCAGCCGGTCGCGCCAGTCGTCGCGCAGCCATGACGTGACCGGTGCATCCAGGTCCAGGCGCCCCGTCTCCCACAGCCGCAGCACGGTGGCGGCCACGTAGGTCTTGGTGACGCTGGCGATGCGGAAACCCTCGTGCCCCGACAGGCCGGGATCACCGGCCGCACCGGCCAGCACCCGGGTGTCCTCGCCCTCGCGCGTCCGCAGGGTCACGACGATCGCCCCGTGCGTCGGCCCCGCCGCCGCGTGCGCGTCGAATGCATCCGCGCTGCAGCCATCGGCCGCCGCAACCCGGAACGCGGCCAGCAGCAGGACCGACGACAGGATGGTATTTCGCATGTGCGCTCCGGCGCGGGACCAGGGCGCCACACTGGACGAAACCACCACGCGGCGCACAGGCCGATGGTCACGGCGGCGCGTGACCGGCGCCACCGTCGGCGCCGGCAGGCCATCGCGGCCGGCAGGCGGCAACGCGTTTTCCGCGACTGCGCGTGGGCCATCAAGTCCGCAGGCGATGCCCCGGCGTCGCGGACAGGCCGGCGGCGTCCTGGCGCGAGCGTCGCCGGGCGGCCTGCCGCCGCTCCCTCAGTCGCGCCACCACGCTTCGGTCGGTTGCGGCGCCGACAGGTCCAGCCGCTCCCCCATGCGCGGCGTCGCCAGGTCGATGCCACGTTCGGCGCCCAGCGCGGCCACGCGTTCGAACGGGTCGTCCCAGGCATGGAACGCGAGGTCGAAGGTCCCGTTGTGCACCGGCAGCAGCCAGCGGCCGCGCAGGTCCGCATGGGCCTGCACGGTCTGCTCCGGCAGCATGTGCACGTAGGCCCAGCGCGGGTCGTAGGCACCGGTCTCGATCATGGTCACGTCGAACGGTCCGAAGCGGCGGCCGATCTCGGCGAATCCGTCGAAGTAGCCGCTGTCGCCGCTGAAGAACAGCCGCAGGCCCGGATCGCCGTCGCCTGCCGGCGGATCGATGATCGCCCACGACGTCCACAGGGTGCGGTCGCCGTCGAACAGGCCGCGGCCGGAAAAATGCTGCGCCGGGGTAGCGGTGAACTGCAGGCCGTCGATCGTCGCGCCCTGCCACCAGTCGAACTGCCGCACCTTGTCCGCCGGCACGCCCCAGGCGACCAGCCGGTCGCCGACGCCGAGCGGCGCGAGGAACACCCCGGCGCGCCCGGCCAGGCGCACGACGGTGTCGCGGTCGAGATGGTCGTAGTGGTCGTGCGACAGGATCACGCCGCGCAGCGGCGGCAGCTCGTCCAGCGCGATCGGCGGCGCGTGGAAGCGCTTCGGCCCCATCCACTGCACCGGCGACGCGCGCTCGGCGAACACCGGGTCGGTGATCCAGAATCCGCCGCGCAGCTTGAGCAGCACGGTCGAATGCCCGAGCCGGAACAGGCTGCGGTCCGGTGCCGCATCGAGATCGGCGCGCGTCAGCGGCAACACCTCCGGCGCGGTCTGCGGCACCGTGCCCGCCGGCTTGTTCCACATGAAATCCCACCAGATGCGCGCCATGCCGCCCGCCGGCATGGGCGGCCGCGGCACGGGATTGCGGAACCGTCCGTCTGCCGACTGCGGCGACGCGGGATAGTCGACGAGGGGGGCGGTGGTCCGCACGGCGGACAGGGTGCAGGTACTCACGGCGAGGGCGACTCCAAGGGCGAAGACCGACAGCAGGACGCGACGCCGGATGCGCCGGCGACGGGAAAGGCCTGGTCTGGGGAACGGGGACATACACGGCATCGGTAAAACTACACTGTGCAGTGTATTTATACCCGCGCGAGAAGTAAACCGTACGGTGTAAAATTCACTGATGCCCCCGACTTCCGCCCCCACCCGCCTGACCGACCGCAAGCGCGTCGCGATCCTCGATGCCGCCGTGGCCGAGTTCCGCGCGTCCGGCTACGAGGCGACCAGCATGGACCGCATCGCCGCCAGCGCCGGGGTGTCCAAGCGCACCGTCTACAACCATTTCCCGAGCAAGGAAGCGCTGTTCGTGCGCATCCTCGAGGACATGATGTCGCATGGCGGCGACGAGCTCGATGTCCCCTACCGCCCCGATGCCCCGCTGCGCCCACAGCTGATGACGCTGGTGCAGCGCAAGCTGCAGCTGCTGCGCGACCCGCAGTTCACCGATCTCGCCCGCGTCGCGATCGCCGCCGGCCTGCACCACCCGGCGCTCGCGCGCGAGATGATCGAAAGCCTCGACCAGCGCGAGGAAGGCCTGACGACCTGGATCCGCGCCGCTGCCGCCGACGGCAGGCTCCGGGCGCCCGATCCGGCGTTCGCCGCGATGCAACTGCACGCCCTGGTCAAGGGCTTCGCGTTCTGGCCGCAGATCGCGATGGGACAACCGCCGCTCACCGCGGCCGGGCAGGACACGGTCGCCAGCGCGGCGGTCGACATGTTCCTGGCGTACTACGGCTGAGTGCGGGCCGCGCCACTGCCCCGTGGCGGCCCGGGAACACGCCGCCATGACCCCGTGATGCCATCCGGCATCCTCGGCCTACGGCACGATCGTCGGCGGGACGGTCGCCGGCGGATCACCGGCGACCGTCGCATCCCGCGAACCCGGGTCAGGCGACCTTGGGCCGGTACACCAGCACCGGGATCGACGAGTGCGTCAGCACCTTCGCGGTCACGCTGCCCAGCACCAGCGCCTTGACCCCGCGCCGGCCATGCGAGGCCATCGCGATCAGGTCGCAGTTGCGGCCTTTCGCGACCTCGATGATCGCCTCGTGCGGATCGTCGCTGGTGACCAGCACGGTGTCGCAGACGACGCCGAGCACCCCCGCCTCCTCCTCGCCGCGTCGCAGCCGCTGCTCCGCCTCGCGCCGTGCATGCCGGTCATAGGCATCGCGCGTCTCGGCGACCTGCTCGGGTGCGAAGGCGATCAGGTGGAACGGCTCGATCACGGTCAGCAGCGTGACCCGCGCATTCACCGAGCTGGCGAACGCCATCGCCTCGTCGACCGCGAAGTTGGACAACGATGAACCATCGGTTGGAACCAGAATATGCGTATACATGGCGAATCCTCCGGTGGGTCCCTGCAGGCTCCTCCGTCGGGGCCGGGCTGTCATTGATCGTGGTCAATGGCCGCGCACGCCGGAATCCGCCGGCTCCGCCACCTGAATGCACGGCCGGTGCGCTGGCATGTCACGGGCCGCACCTCGACCGCGACAACGACGGCATCGGCTGCGAGCCATATCGCGGCCGCTGAAGACACGCGCGCGTTGCACCTTTCCACGCACCGGCACCGCGACCTGCCACCTGCGGCGGGCTACGGCTGGCCGGAGCGCCAACGCGCCGGACCATCGCCTCCGCCCGCCGCAGGTGGCAGGTCCAGCGCGCTGTCGGCGGCAGCCCGGTACTGGCGCGCGACGTCCTCGAGACGTGCGGCGAGATCGCCCGCCGGATACCAGCGGCCATCCGCCATCACGCCCAGCGGCTGGCGCAGCGTGGCCAGACCGTCGCGCGGGTCCGCGCGCACGAGCACGAGGTCTGCACGCGCGCCCGGCGCCACCACGCCCGACAGCGCCAGGTCCGGGCGGTGACGGTGCACGAACTCGCCCGGCGCGCGCGTGGCGGTCACCAGCGCCTCGTAGGGCGTCAGGCCTGCCTCGACCAGCGCGTCAAGGTTGTCGTGCAGTGCGAACCCGCCCACCAGGCCGGGAATGTCCTGCGCGTCCGTACCCGACAGCAGCGGCACACCGGCCGCCTGCAGCGCACGCACGAACCCGGACAGGAAGGCCACGCGCCGGTCCAGGCTGCCTTCGCGCCCCGCATAGCCCTGCGCCGGCCACGACACCCGGAACTGCGGCGGCAGATAGCGCGCCTCCGGGCGGTGTAGGAACCCCGCGACAACGTCGGGCCGCCCCCACTGCGCGGCGATGGCGCGGTAGGTGACGAGGTCGGCGACCACCGGCGTGCCGTGCGCGCGCAGCAGCGCGACCGCCGCCTCGATCTGCGCCGGGTCGGGCGCGGCATTCGGGTCGTCGTCCGGCGCCGGCGGGAAGAAGGCATAGAAGAACTCCTCCAGGTGCGCCACCAGCGCCATGCCGGCCTCCAGCTGACGCTGCAGGCCCACCTCGGTCACGCCGTGCCCGACCACCGGCAGGCCGGCCGCGCGCGCTTCCGCCATCAGCGCCTCGAAAGCATCCGGCGACAGGGTGTTGTACAGCTTCAGCGCGTCGTAGCCGTTGGCCTGCGCCACCCGCAGCGTGGCCCGGGCATCGTCGGCGTCGCGTACCACCAGGTGCCCGTAGCGCGGCGAACCATCGACGGCTAGCGCGACGAAGCTGCGCGGGCCCGCCTGTTCGCCCGCCGCCACGGCCGCCCGCGTGCGCCCGACGAAACTGTTGCGGGCCTCGCCCATGTGCAGCGTCGTGGTAATGCCGAGTGCCAGCTGCACCGCCATGTCCTGGCGGCCGTCGAGATGGTTGTGCATGTCGGCCAGGCCCGGCAGCAGCCAGGCGCCGTCGCCGTCGACCACCTGCGTCTGCGGCGGCAACGGCAGCGTCTCGCCGATCGCCACGATCCGGCCGTCCTCGACCAGCACCGTCTGCCCGGCGAGCACGCGGTCGCGGTCCATCGGCAGCACGTGCACGTCGACGAAGGCCACGGTCTGCCGCGGCGGCACCGGCGGCGGCTGCGCCCCCGCACCCAGCACCGGCAGGCAGGCGAACAGCACGAGCAGCCACATGCGCATGGCAAGCACTCCTGGAAGGCCGGCGCGCATTATCGCGCCGGCGCGGCGCGCGGGCATGGGCGACAGGTCACGGGCGCAGGTGGCGGTCCACGCCCGCCGGTACCCGCGGCGCAGCGACCTCCGGCCGGCCTCGCGACGGATACGCAGGACGATCCCGACCTCCCGCCCGGCCGGTGCGGAACACAGGCACCAGCACTGCATCCGGCGATCACTTCAGAACCTGTTCACGATCTCCAATGGGTCGCGCCGTGCTTGCTGGCGCGCAGGGCAAGGAAGAGCGAGGGCGCGTATGTCGATACGCGACCGGGCGATGACGCCGCCCTGTGCGTCGGCAGGCGCGGCCCGAAGGGTGGCCGCGCAGCGGCCACGCGGGCCGTTTCGGGGATCGTGAACAGGTTTTCAGGCGCGCCCGCCGAGCGCCGTGCCGCATTCGTCGACGAGGTGCAGCGCGACATCGTGCCGCTCCAGCCACTGCGCCAGTTTCCGCGCAGGGAGGTTGCCGGGCGTCGGCGCGGGTTTCACGGGGTGCACGATTTCCCGGAACATCAGCAGCTGCAGCGACTGGAACAGCAGCCCGGGTTGCCCCGCGAGCGCGGGCAGCTGCGCCAGTTCGGCAAACGACGCGGGGCCTGCCGCCAGTCTCTGCAGCAACGGAGAGAGGATTTCCGCCGGTCCCTCGATGTTCCCGATCGGCGTCGGGAACGAGAACGGCGCCTTCGTCGGTGCGCCGGGCAGCAGCTTGAACACCATCGTGTCCAGCTGCGCGAGGCGCGCCTCCCGGTCCAGGGGCCTGGGCTGGCGCTGGAACAGATCCATGCGCTGGTGGCTGTTGCGCGCCATGTCCTTGAGCGTCTCGGCAAGGGCGGGCGCGGTGATCCGGCTGACCACGCCCTGCAGCTTCCCCGGGATGGAAAGCACGGGGTCGAGGTTGTTGAACACGTCGGCGCTGCCCAGATAGCGCAGGTCCACCCCGCCGACCTGCTGGTGGACCTAGACCGAATGCTGGGGCCGCCAGTGATCGGTCAGGAACTCGTGCGCCAGATGGTTCGGGTCCGTTTCCCGCAGCTTCCGCAGGCGCGCCAGCACCGCGGGCCTGTCGACGAACAGGCCCGCCTCGCCCAGTTGGTGCAGCAGGTCCAGTCCGGCCTGCGCACGCTGCGCCGACGTGCCTGGGACGTGGTGGGAGAAGACGTTGAGCAGGTGCTGCACCGGCAGCATGTCGGTGGACCCGGGATGGCACATGTAGTGCAGGTAGAAGAGCCCCCCAGGTTCAAGGGCGGCCGCCACGCACTCCAGCAGGCTGGCCCGGTGTTCCGGCGCGATCCACGACCACACCCCGTGCGTGGTGACGAAGTCGAACCGGGCCCGGTTGTCGCGCGCGAATCCGGCGAAGCCGGCGTGGACGAACTCGATGTTCTCCAGACCGCTGGACCGCGCCGCGTCGCGGGCAGTGCGCAGGTGCCTTTCGTTGAAGTCCACGCCGACGAAACGCGCCTGCGGATGGCTTGCCGCGGCCACCAGCAGGTTGATGCCGATGCCGCAGCCCAGTTCGCAGAAGGTGAACGGCTTCGCCACGTCGGGCGCGGCGAAGCCCAGGAAACGCACCACCGAAGACAGCCAGACCGGCTGCATCTCCTTGTGGAAGAACGCGGGATAGCTGACGTCGGTGGTGTAGCCGTCGGTCCTGTTCATCGCGTCCCCGCCCGTGCGACGCCTGCGGCCCGGCCAAGCCGCCGGGCCGCGCGCGCGATGGCGATCAGAAATCCAGGCTCATCGACGCGCTGTAGCGACGGCCGTCCAGGACGTAGGCGAAGCCGTCTTCCGGCGTGACCGTCCTGTTGGCCACATTGTAGACGCCCAGCTTGAGCCTGAGCCTGCGCGAAGCCGCGTAGATCATGCCCACGTCGTAGAACGTGTACGCGGGATACCTGACGTCGTTGGTGCCGGAACCGCTGGCCGCCACCGAGCGCCCCGAGGTTTCGCCGCGGTAGTTGGCCTGCGTCCACAGCCCCAGCCTGTCGGTGGCCTGCCAGTCGAGCGACGCATTGAACATGTGCTCGGGGATGTCGTTGAGGGGGCTGCCTGCGTAGGTACCCGAGGTCTGCTCCGACTCGGCATAGGTGTAGCTGTGCCGGTAGGTCAGGTTGTCGAGGAGCTTCCAGTCCAGCGTCCATTCCACGCCCTGCAGCTTGGCGGTGTCGATGTTCTCGTAGGAGGTGTAGCCGTACTGGTGGGCCGGATACGTCACCCCCTTGTAGACGCATTCGACGTTCTGCAGGCAGACGCGGCCGGTACGCAGGATCTTGTCCTCGAAGTCGGTCTTGTACACCGTCAGGCTGCCGGAAACTCCGGCCTGGCGGTTGTCGTAGCTCAGCCCGATCTCGTAGTTCAGCGTGGTCTCGGGCTTGAGCTCCGGGTTGCCGATGATCACGCCGCCCATCGAGGTGCTGCCGAAATCCGTCGCGGCCATGCGCAGGCTGGGCGTCTTGTAGCCGGAGGTGACGCCACCCTTGATCGCCAGGTTGTCGGTCACGTCGTAGACGGCGTAGACCTTCGGACTGAACTGGCTGCCGAACGCCTCGTTGTCGTCGAAGCGGCCACTGAGCAGCAGCGCCAGATCATCGGTCAGCCGCCAGTTGTCCTCGACGAACAATGCGTACTGGTACCGATCCATCTTGACGACGTCGGTGGGCACCACGATCCCGGGAAGATTGATGCCGTTGGTGGCGCCGTCCTCGAGGTTTTCCTTCTTGTAGGACGCACCGGCGGTGAGGGTGTGCCGCTCCAGGAACCAGGTCGCCTGCGTATTGGCGTTGAAGGTGTCGAAGTCGATGCCGTTGCCGGTGGTGGCGTTGACGCGCGTCGGGTTCTCGGAGGTGTCGTAATTCAGGTAGGTATTCCACAGCAGCTGGTCGTAGCGGCCCTCGTGGGTGAGGAAGAAGTTGTCGCGCAGCGACTTGCTGTAGGTGGCGTCGGCATCTTCCGCCAGGCTCCTGCCCGGGTTGTGGAAACGCTCCTGCGAGGTGTGGGTGCCACCGAAGGTGAACGTGTTGCTGTCGTCGAGCTTCCAGCTGAGCTTGGCGCCGGCGTTCTTGCGCTTGAACTCCGGGTCGGCAGCCGCACTGTCGCTGCCGCCGACGAAATCGGCTTCGTCCTGGTTGCGGATCGCGCCGGTGAGCTGCAGCGACAGCACGTCCGTCACCATCGGCAGGTTCAACGCCAGGCTGGTCTGGAAGCCGTCGTTGGTGACTTCGTTGCCATGCCCCGACTTGATGTATTCGGACGTGATGCTGCCACCGACCTCGTTCACCACCTTCCTGGTAATGATGTTGATCACGCCGCCCATCGCATCCGAGCCGTACAGCGACGACGCCGGGCCGCGCACCACTTCGATCCGCTCGATGGATTCCAGCGGCGGCAGGAAGTTGATCGGGGTACCGGCCTGGGCGCCATTCAGGCCGAAGGCCTGGTTGTCCTGCATCGGCCTGCCGTCGATGAGGAACAGCGTGTAGTCCGCGCTCATGCCGCGGATCATGATCGACTGCTCCACGCCGCCACCCTGGATGTGGATGCCCGGCACGTTCTTGAGCACGTCGGTGATGTCGGTGTAGGACTTCCGCTTGATCTCCTCGGCGGTGATCACGGTGATCGTCGCCGGAGCGTCCTTGACGTTCTGCTCATAACCGGCGGCGGTGACCGACACGGTGTCCAGGGTGGTGGCCGACTCCGGGTCGCCGCCATCCTGGGCAAGGGCCGGCGCGGACAGGGCGATCGCGATGGCCGACGCAAGCAGGCCGGACGCGGGGAAACGGCGGGAATGGAACGGGGTTGCGCTGGACACGGATGTCTCCTGAGTGTGAGGAAGCTCGGCACTCTGGCGACGGCTGGAGTACGTGACGCGGGTCGGATTCGTGGGATGAAGAAAGGCC
Source organism: Proluteimonas luteida (assembly GCF_021191695.1). Lineage (GTDB taxonomy): Bacteria > Pseudomonadota > Gammaproteobacteria > Xanthomonadales > Xanthomonadaceae > Luteimonas > Luteimonas luteida. The sequence goes on along the minus strand of NZ_JAIWPT010000011.1, from coordinate 120,642 downwards.
GGGATGACCGGCACTAACGCTTCACTCACAAATATTAATGGGAATCGTTCTCTTTAACAATACGAAAATCGAATGGCCCCGGCCGTTTCCCGAGACGGCGCCTTTCATGCCGGCGCCCCGGCCTGCGCCGGACAGGGGGCGTGGGGACGACCCGCGGCGGATCCGGGCTTCGCGATCCCTGCCCCGCGGCACCGGCACGCGGGTCACGCCCGTATCACCGGCGCTTGCCCATCCTGCTGTCCTCGACCAGACAGGAAATCGACATGCGCATGCTGAAGATCTTCGCCGCGGGTGCGTTGAGCTATTTCGGATACAAGGCCTGGCAACGGTACCGGGCCGAACCGGACCCGATCAGGCTGCAGGACGACAGCGAACGGACCGCACCGCACGGCGACCCGCTGCTGCCCGGCGTGGAGGCGGACACGACCGCCAAGCCGCGCGCCGGCGCGCAGTCGAGTCCCCGCTTCGGAGACGCCTGAGACCCACCCACCCCGTCAGGGTCCGGAGGATGCCGCAGAATTCGCACTCAGGGCCGGTATCCGCCCCTGATTCGCCACGGGCGACGGGCCTGCGGCAGGACGATGGTCGGAACCCGACGCCCCATGCCGAAGCACCTTCAGGCATGACTGCGGGCGGACTTCCGGTGGTTCGCGCCCGCCGTGGCGATAGTGCTCGCATTGGCCCGGCTGCTGGCCGAAGCCGTCGGCTCGCTGCCCTCCCTGGCCGTGTTGCTGCCGTGGATCAGACCCCGGGCCTGAGTTGATCCGCGCCACAAAGCGGCCTCGGCGCGACCGAATTGTCAGGGCGCATCGGTGAATCCTGCCGCCAGGCCGCATGCCGCTCCGGCAAGCGCGGCGAGCCGTATCTTCACTTCTTCCGATAGCGGTGCATCCGAACCAAGGGCTTCCAGCTCGGCAAGCTGAAAGGCAACAGAAACCAATGCCGAGAGAATGTACCGGTCGTTCTGGCAGAAGTCAGGATAATCCCTGTAGATGACTTCTTTCTTTTGATTGATGAAGTTCACTCGCGCTTGATCGTCAACCGGGTGCAGCGTGTATGCAGCAGTGACAAGAACCGCCGCCTCTTCACACATTTCCAGGTCGCGCTGACTGCGTTCGTCAGCCTGCACGACGAATGCCGATAGATAAACAATCAGAAACACAAAGAACCTCATGGGAACCTCCCTGCGCACCCAGCGCCCGAATCAATCCAACCCCCCGAAGCGGGTTCGGCTTGAACGAATTGTCAGGCGGCAATTTGGGCCAACCTTGCACGAAGCAACTCATGGTGCTTTCCAACCAACCCAGCACCTGGATGGTAGCGAAAACCCGAGTGATTCTCCGTAGCGGCATCCAGGGCCTGGCGCGAATACGCTGCAGCCTCGGCGCCCCTGCCTTGTGCAAGTGCGATCAGCGCCTGGGCGGCATTCCACCTGAATCTGTCCACAGAAAACATGAGCCTTGGCTTGTGCTTCTCGAGCAGGAAAAGTGCCCGTTGAAAGTGAATTTCCAGGCCTTGTGTCGCGATAAGAAATGGAAGCTCGATGTAAGCCTCAGTAAGGAGATTTGGCCGAAGCTCTTCCTGGGCCAATGCAGCTTCATACGCGGCAATAGCCTCATCGGTATGACCAAGAGACAAGAATGCTGTTGCCCTGACCAGATGCGCCGAAGCCAGATCGAAATGATCTCCCAGCGCAAAGTACTGGTCTATAAGTTCTATCGAAACGTCAGGGTGCTTCTTGGCCAGATAAGAAGCCTGGATCCTCAGGTATTGGGATTTGTCGCGAGCACGGCGCAGCTTGGCAAAAAAATCCTGCGCGACCATCTCGTTCCATTCGGAATTTCTGTACCAGTCCTCGCGAGACATTTGTCTTCCCTCCGATGCCTGAGTCAAGCCGCGCCGCGGGATCGAGGTTGCCCTCGAGCCGACAAGCGTCGGCCTCGGGCGCGATGCGTTCGGCCACTCAACCTTAGCGAAGAACCGGCGTGACGGCAGCAGGCATCGATGTAGGCAAGACCAACCTGGATCCGGCCGTGGATGGACAGCCCGGGACAGTCCGGCTTGCGAACAGCCGGGCGGGGATCACCAGGCTGGTCAAGCGCCCGCAGGCACTGGAAGCGGAGCGGTGCCGGCCTGTGGATTGCCCCGGGTCAACCCGCGCCAAGCACCCGCCCAACGCGCTGCCAGGTACGCCATCGTCGTGCTTTCTGCTGCCTCATTCGTCACCAATGCGCGGATCGGCCTGCAGACGCAGCAGCGCGCGCTCGATAAATGATGCGTGCGAACGGGGAGTGGTATTTGCCGTATGGATCCGTGCCTCCAACATCTGATCTTTGCATGATGTGACGTTTCACAAAGGAACGAAGGGCCAACGCCCGATTCAACCCCCACCGCGAAGTGGGTCCGACCAGGATGAACGGTCAGGCAACATGGGCGGTGTACCTCAACGTTAGACGCAGCATGTCAAAGAGCTGGATACCATCTTCGAATACCGGCTCAGGGTAGTGCCTGATGAAAAAGTCGCGGTCGATGGCTGTAACCCGAAATCCCTGCCTCTGGTAGAAGGCAAGTTGATAGCCAAAGGTACCGGTTCCGACCTCCATTCGGCTTGCGCCGGATCTACGAAAGAAATCAATGACCCATTTCAGGAGCGCCGTACCATGGCCTGATTTCTGATGGGCTGGTTGTATTGCGATGCTCATCAGTTCGTGCGCGCCTGCACCAAGTGGCTGGACGACACATGCGCCAACAACAACCCCACCACTCGAAGCAACGAAGCACCTTGACCTTGGAAGGTAAGAAATAATCTTCTCCTCCGAAGGATCAGCGAGCAGCAGCAGCGCCATTGGCGCTTGCGTTGCGGGAACTTCCTGGATCAGTAGCGACATTCTAGCTCTGCTGCCTGATGCCTGAATCGAACCGTGCCGCGGACCGGCGCCGGCTTGAATGAAGTGCCAGGCGCTAGTCCCATGTTTCCGTGTCCTTACAAACAAGATGGACTATTGACGCCGGACTCGACACCCAGAACGCCTGGAACCCTTGCCCCAGCGGCTCGATTTCGTCGCAGCGCACGACACCTGCCGCTTCAAGATCACGTGCGGCCGCCTCGACGTCATTGGTCACCACCTCGAGCCATACCTCGGCCTGGCTGACCGTCACCACTCTGTCTATCCACAGGTTATTGGCACCGAACTCGAAGCCGACAGAGGGAGCGTGCCTTGTTATCTCTTTGAGGCCGAGTACGTCACGATAGAACTGGATCGTAGTCTCGTACAAATGAGGTGGAACCTTCATTGCGATGTTGCGACCGGCAGCGAATGTTGCTTTTCTGGACATACGATCTCCCAACAGCGCCCAACGCTTGAATTGGGCCGACCCGGGAAGCGGGGCGGCTTGGATGGTTCATCAGATCAAGCAAGGTCCCATCTACAGGGTGCGGTCAACCATCACTGATCCTGTGGCAGTCATGTGTCTGCGGGGTCCAACGCTCGATGGTCCGTGCCGCGAAGCGGCATCGGCCCGCATGCATTATCGGACCGCATCGGCTGAGCCGGGCCGTCCCTCCATGCCGCTCGGGTCAGCCGTAAGCAGTTCCTCAAACAGCATGAACACATTGTCATCCTCCACGCCGGGGTCACCAATAGCGTAAAGCGTGCCGAATGTTGCCGCGTATGCGGCCTCACGCCGGATGAGGCAGATGTCCCGGGGATCGGCACCGGTGGCCAGCAACCGTTCCAATGCAGGGCCGGTGTCCGCGAAAGGGGCATCGGGACGATTTTTCGAACGGGCAATCTCCGCAGCAAGAGAAGCCGTGTCAAGGTTGGCATTTATTGCCCGCCAAAGATGTGCCAGCAGTTCGTCTCGAGTGCTCATCGTGTCTCTTGCGCGTTCCGGATTCCGAGCTGAGTTGTTTCCGCGAAGCGGCATCGTCTTGAACGGGTTGCCGGATGGCGTAATCGTGATTGCCTGTTGGGAAGTTTGACAGACAGCGTGCGACCTTGGAGAACACGGTGGTCGGTCCAGTACCTGGTTGCTCGAGATCAAAGTCTGCAAGCGACTGTACTGGTCCCTGGTCAAATCTGCACTCGACCATGCCGCCCTGCACAACGCCGATTGTGGGAATCGAAACAACGGCGCCCCGGACGGGATGACTGCAGATCACAGCGATCTCGTCGACACTCGACGGGATCGTGCCGTCCCTGGATCGGTCTACCGCAACACCTCGATCTCCGTCTCGATGCCGGGGACGTGCCCTTCTGCCCATTCCTTGATCGCACCATCCAGGTCGGCATCGCGCACCGGATCGTCGATTGAGGACGCGTTCTTGAAGATGGTCAAGGTCTGATGCGGTTCGCATTTCCGCTCGACGCACTTGAAGCTGATGAGTCCGGCCCTGACCACGCGGCCCGAGCTGTCGCGTACAACGGCGCCCTTCTCGCTGCAACTGTGCTGTCGACAGCCATACGCCAGGGTGTATCCACCCGACATCGACGTCGATGTCGACCCGCGTCCGTCCGTGTTGTCCGGGATACCCATCGCGATCAAGATCTGATCGCTCAAAGACTTCTGGCCTTGAATGTAGGCCCCTGGGCGATCTCCCGTGAAATTCCGCAGCGCCGCCACCTCGGCGGCATGAGTGGCTGCCACCGACTCGGCTGGACGCTGGATCACCTCTCCCGACGGCACCTCGGAAACGCCGGCCTGCCCCGTTGAACGCGTGGCCGCCAAACTTGCGCACCCCGAAACGAGCGCTGCCGTAATGGCAAGAGCGAGCGATACCCCGATGTCAGCAGGTGTTCTGGGACGATGACATCGTGTATTCATTCATGACCTCCAGGAGCCGAGCCGCTTCTCGTTGTCGACGGGGCCCAAAAGCATCCCCGTAGCTCATCAGGCTGTCGCAAGCAGCCCGCTAACGCCGGTCGTGACCTGCATCCAGAGATTATGGGTGGGCATCACCGGCTTCACATACTGGTACACGACACTGAGAATGACGGTCTACGTATTGCGTGGGAGTTGGCGGAAATCGGCAAAGGTCGAGGCGCTGCCGCAGTGGCCTTCGATTTCAGCATGAAACGAGGCCACTCGAACCATCGATGGATTGAGCGGCATCGGCTTGAATGAATTGTTGGCGCTCGGCCCCTCACCCCTTGATGCGGTACGAGAAGACGCCCTGGCCGACGGAAGCGTATGACGGATCAGTGCCGGTCCCGACGACAAAGGCAGCAGATCGCGGCACAAACAAACCGCGCTCTTCCATGAAGGACGACGACAGTACAAGGTACAGGCCATCCGGCGAGCCATAGACTCGCTCAGGACTCAATGTGGCCACGGCGGGAGGCCAATACTCGGCGGAAATATCTCCGTCCAGAGTTGCTTGGCCAAGTACTGCCGGGGCAGCTGCCGCTAGCTGCATCAGTTGAGTTGAGTCTGGCGTGCGAGCGCAGCCAACAGCCATTGTGGCCGCAAGGATTGCCACAAGCAGCGTTCTGACAATCACAGGGATAACGCCCAATTCAAGCCGCGCCGCGAAGCGGAGCCTGCCTGGACAAGCCCTTCATCAATCATTCCCATGTGTCCGAGAATCTTCTGCTTGGAGAGGTTGCAGACAACTTGTGAACTCTACCGTCTGCATAGCCAACGATAAGCGATGAGTCTGCAACAATATCGAACACGGTTCCGTCGATTTCAGATACGAACCTTGTCTCAGACAGCCGATCAAGAGGCGTCGCCCGCGGCCAAGGGCAACAGCCGCCAATCAGATCTCCGTCCCACACGAGTCCGTAAGAGCGCCCCAGCTGCAGGATGCTGAACGTGTATCGCAAGGGAAGGGTACTGCCCTGGTCTTGAGGAAGATCCCACTCGCCGACAAGGCGCCAGTCACGTCCTGGTTCAACTGTCATCAGATTACCGGCCTTGCTGCGATTTTCCGCAGCACCTGCCGGCAACAGCATCACCACAAGGACCATCGATGTCAGAGCGCGGACAAATTTTCGCATGATGCCTAACACCTGAGCCAAGCCGCATTGCGGAGCAACGTCGGTTTGAATGGATCGCCAGCCCCCTCTAGTCACCAACAAACCATATGTAGGTGTGTGGCCGGACTGCACCCTCCAGAAGAGTCACGACAGCTTGAAGATGCACATGCGCGCGAGCGCTCGAAACAGCAGACAGCATCCCCTGCATCTCCATTGTCAGCACCGGAAGCTGCAACTGATTGAAGCAGGCATCTCCCGCAGGATCGATGAAACGCAAGCAATTGCTGCTTGATTGGCGATGGAGCATAGAGCTTAGGCTGGCCAACACGCCGTTGTCCCGCACCGCGCCAAGGACTTCGCCGAACTCATCCTTCCAGTAAACGTCGATGCCCATGCGTACCCCAACGCCTAAGTTGAGCCGTGCCGCGAAGCGGAGCCAAGCACATGGCAAGCCCTGCAACCCCCGGGTTATCCGCGCCGCGAAGCGGCATCGGCTTGAACGAATTGCCAGGTTTTCGCCGAAGACCCTAATCCGGCCGCTTGCCTGAAGCAGCGTACAACTTCCTCGTGATCAGCAGAGCTGACAAGGGCGACCCCAAGATTGAAATACGTGGCGCGGTCTTGCGAACCCGCGAGGGTAACGGCGCGTTGCATTTGCGAGAGTGTTCATATGTGGCGTAGCGCCTGAATCAGTATCGCGAAGCGGAATCGGATCGGATGCATTGTCAGTCCGCCTACGGTTCATAGGTGAGTGAAACCCCATTTGAAGAAGACTCTCTGCCGAAGATGCGTCCTTGGCCAACTCCAGCAATGACAAGCGCACCATCGGACTGCCAGACTAGCTTCAAAGGGATGTCGCCATCCATCGCAAGTGCGGCGCTACCGCCACGTGGCTGCGAGCCCGCCGCAACAATTTGAAGCTGTGTGTTGAAGCCTGTGGTTGCACCACAGTTGCGGCTGTAAACGACAGCATCCTTCTTTCCAGACGGTGAAGGCACACGAAACGCAACCTCATTCTCGCAACCAATGTCGCCACAAGCGACCAAGGCTGGCAAGAACATGAGCATCAGCGTGTGATGTACCTTCATGCAGACTAAATCCTGAATCAAACCTCCGCCGCGAAGCGGCGTCGGCTTGCAATGAATCGTCAGGCCAGCCGGAACAGTGACTCGTCCTGCGGCCAGCTACCCTCATACGTGTACGACTCAAGGCAGCTGATGTAGCCGCCCTTGACCCATAGGATGAGTCCGGCACCGGCAGGCAGACCGGGGGGCTCGGCATGCCCTTGGGCATTCGGCGCCCTCACCCCAAACCCCCTCCCAAGCGGGAGAGGGGGCAAAAAAGCATGCCGCGAGGTTCACGCCGGACAGGCTGGGGAGGGTCGGTGGGGACGCTTCGCTGCGCGACGTCCCGGCCTTCTCCTTCCTCAGACCCCGACCGGATTCGCCTTCTCAGGGTCGATCTTGTACAGCTTGATCGCCCGGGCCACGTCCTTGCCGGTCATCTTGCCGTCCTTCGCCAGGGCGTCGATCGCCGCCTGGGCGATGTAGTAACGGTCGACCTCGAAGTGGCGGCGCAGGTTGGCGCGGGTGTCGGAGCGGCCGAAGCCGTCGGTGCCCAGCACGGTGTAGGTGTGCGGGACGAAGGCGCGGATCTGGTCGGCGAAGGCGCGCACGTAGTCGGTGGCGGCGACGACCGGGCCCGGGCGGGCCTCCAGCATCTCGGTCACGTAGGCCTTGCGCGGGGTCTTGGCCTCGGGGTTGAAGCGGTTCCAGCGCTCGGCGTCGAAGCCGTCGCGGCGCAGTTCGGTGAAGCTGGGACAGGACCAGATGTCGGCGGTGACGCCGAAGTCCTTGTCCAGCAGTTCGGCCGCGGCGATGACCTCGCGCAGGATGGTGCCCGAGCCCAGCAGCTGGACGTGCGGGAGGCTGGACTTCTTGCCTTTGCCCCCGCCCGAAGCGGCCTTGCCGCTGCGCCCTCCCCCGCTGGCGGGGGAGTCGCCTGTGCTGGACAGCAGGTACATGCCCTTGATGACGCCCTCGGCCGCGCCCTCGGGCAGCGCCGGGTGGGCGTAGTTCTCGTTCATCAGGGTCAGGTAGAAGTATTCGTCCTGCTGCTCGTCGAGCATGCGGTGCATGCCGTACTGCAGGATCACCGCGACCTCGCCGGCGAAGGTGGGGTCATAGGCGCGGCAGTTGGGGATGGCGCCGGCCAGCAGGTGGCTGTGGCCGTCCTCGTGCTGCAGGCCCTCGCCGTTGAGCGTGGTGCGGCCGGCGGTGGCGCCGAGCAGGAAGCCGCGCGCGCGCATGTCGGCGGCCTGCCAGGCCGAGTCGCCGATGCGCTGGAAGCCGAACATCGAGTAGTAGATGTAGAACGGCAGCATCGGCAGGTCGTTGGTGCTGTAGCTGGTGGCGGCGGCCATCCAGCTGGAGAACGCGCCGGCCTCGGTGATGCCCTCCTCCAGCACCTGCCCGGCGGCGTCCTCGCGGTAGTACATCAGCTGGTCGCGGTCGACCGGCTTGTACTTCTGGCCCTGCGGGGCGTAGATGCCGAGCTGGCGGAACAGGCCCTCCATGCCGAAGGTGCGGGCCTCGTCGGCGACGATGGGCACCACGCGCGGGCCGATCTGCTTGTCGCGCAGGATCACCGACAGCGACTGCACGAAGGCCATGGTGGTGCTGATCTCGCGCTCGCCGGTGTCCTTCATCAGGCGCTCGAACACCTCCAGCTTCGGCGCCTGCAGCGTCTGCGACGACTTGCGGCGGCGCTGCGGCAGGAAGCCGCCCAGCTTCTCGCGGCGCTCGCGCATGTACTGCACTTCGTCCGAGTCCGGGCCCGGGTGGTAGAACGGGATCTTGCCGTCCTTGAGCTGGTCGTCGTCGACCGGGATCTTGAAGCGGTCGCGGAAGGTGCGCACGGCCTCGTCGTCGAGCTTCTTGGTGTTGTGGGTCGGATTGAGCGCCTCGCCGGCGCTGCCCAGGCCGTAGCCCTTGACGGTCATCGCCAGGATCACGGTCGGCTGGCCCTTCGTGTCGACGGCGTTCTGGTAGGCGGCGAAGACCTTGTGCGGGTCGTGGCCACCGCGGTTGAGGCGCCAGATGTCGTCGTCGCTGAGGTTGGCGACCAGCGCGGCGGTCTCGGGGTACTTGCCGAAGAAATGCTCGCGCGTGTAGGCGCCGCCGAAGGCCTTGCAGTTCTGGTACTCGCCGTCGACGGTCTCCATCATCAGCTTCTTGAGCATGCCGTCCCTGTCGCGGGCCAGCAGCGGGTCCCAGTAACTGCCCCAGATAGTCTTGACCACGTTCCAGTCGGCACCGCGGAACTGGCCTTCCAGCTCCTGGATGATCTTGCCGTTGCCGCGCACCGGGCCGTCCAGGCGCTGCAGGTTGCAGTTGACGACGAACACCAGGTTGTCCAGGCCCTCGCGGCCGGCGACCGAGATCGCGCCCAGGCTCTCGGGCTCGTCGGTCTCGCCGTCGCCGAGGAAGCACCAGACCTTGCGGTCGGACTTGGGCATCAGGCCGCGCGCTTCCAGGTACTTCCAGCTGCGCGCCTGGTAGATCGCGGCGATCGGGCCCAGGCCCATCGACACGGTGGGCACCTGCCAGTAGTCGGGCATCAGCCACGGGTGCGGATAGGACGAGACGCCGCGGCCGTCGACCTCCATGCGGAAGTTGTCGATCTGTTCCTCGGTCAGGCGGCCCTCCAGGAACGAGCGCGCGTAGATGCCCGGCGAGCTGTGGCCCTGGGTGCAGATCAGGTCGCCGAGGTGGTCGCCGTCGGGGCCGCGGAAGAAGTGGTTGAAGCCGACGTCGTAGAGCGTGGCCGACGAGGCGAAGCTGGCGATGTGGCCGCCCAGGTCGCCGGGCTTGCGGTTGGCGCGCACCACCATGGCCATCGCGTTCCAGCGGATGATCGAGCGGATGCGCCATTCCAGGTCGCTGTCGCCGGGCATCCGGGGCTCGAGGTGCGGCGGGATGGTGTTGATGAACTCGGTGGTCGGCGCGAACGGCAGGTGCGCGCCGGCGCGGCGGGTCAGCTCCACCATGTTCTGCAGCAGCTGGTGGGCGCGCTCGGGGCCGTCGACGTCGATGACCGCCTTCAGCGATTCGATCCACTCGCGGGTCTCAGCCGGGTCGGGATCGTTGTGCAGGACGTCGTTGAGCCAGTTCATCGTGTACTCCAGCGCGGCGCCCGGGCCGCGTGCGTTGGGATCGGATTCGGACCCGGGATTCTAACAGGCGGCGGCCCCGCGGCCGCCGCGGCCGGGCGCGCCATTGCCTGCGCCTGCGCACTCGGCCATGATCCCGCGTTCAGGGGACTTGCCGGCATCATTGCGGGCTCTCCCGCCCGTTGCCGGACCCGTCGCCCGCCATGCCATTCATCATCAGCTCCCCGTGGTTCGAGCGCTGGCGCCTGCCGGCGCTGGTGATCGCGATCCTGGTGATCGTGGTGGGACCGTTCCTGATGACGCGCGCGGCGATGGAGCAGGCCGAAACGGCCTCGACCTGGGTCAAGCACACCCGCGAGGTGGAGACGCTGATGCACTCCGTCGCCGCCGACATCCGCAGCCTGGAGGCCGCGGCGCTGTCGCGTGCGCGCGGCATCGACAGCCCCGCCCTGCAGACCCGCATCGCCGAAGCGCGCGCACGCGTGCTGCCCACGCTCGACGGCGTGCTGGAGATGACCCGCGACAACCCCGACCAGCAGGTGCGGCTGGGCGCGCTGCGCAGCAACCTGGAGCAGCGCCTGGCGCGCGTCGACGTGGTGCTGGAGAAGGCCGGGGCGGCCAGCGACGACGAGGTCGACAGCATGGTCCGGCTCAATCCGCTGCAGCACCTGATCGACGAGATCAACCGCGAGGAGCAGGCACTGCTGGTGACCCGCATCGCGGCCTCGGAACGCAGCAACCGCAGCGCCGAACTGACCAACTGGGCGGCGATGGCGATCCAGCTGCTGCTGCTCGGCGGCGGCGGCCTGTTCGCGCTGCGCCAGCAGGCCGGGCGCCGCCTGGCCGAAGGCAGCGCGCAGCGCGCCGCCAGCCGCGCGGCCGCGGTGCTGGACACCGTCCGCGAGCCGATCGTGCTGATCGACGGCAGGCAGCACGTGGTGATGTACAACGCCGCGTTCGGCGAACTCTACGGCGTCGAGGAGGACATGCGCGGCCACCCGCTGACCGACATCGGCGGCGAGGCGTGGCAGAACCCGGAGACGGCGCGGCGGCTGCACGACGTGCTGGCCCGCGACCGCGAGCTGTGGGACTTCAAGCAGGTGCAGCGCACCGCCGACGACATCGACCGCACCATGCTGATCAACGCGCGGCGCATGCCGCTGCCCGACCGCGACGACGCGGTGGTGCTGGTGACCGCGTCGGACGTCACCGCGCAGGCGATCAGCGAGCGCCAGATCCGCGAGCTCAACCAGCAGCTCGAAGGCAAGGTGGAGCAGGTCTCGGACATCAACCGCGAGCTGGAGGCCTTCAGCTATTCGGTGTCGCACGACCTGCGCGCGCCACTGCGGCACATCGCCGGTTTCGCCGACAAGCTGGGCCGGCACATGGGCGAGGACATCGACGAGAAGAGCCGCCACTACCTCGACGTGATCGCCTCGTCGGCCAAGCGCATGTCGTCGCTGATCGACGACCTGCTGGTGTACTCGCGGCTGGGCCGCAGCGCGCTGCGCCTGCAGAGCGTGGACCTGCAGTCGCTGGTCGCCGACACCCGCGCGATGCTGGACAACAACGCCCGCGCCGAGCGGCCCGACCACGTCATCCACTGGAACATCCAGCCGCTGCCGATCGTGGTCGGCGACGAGAACATGCTGCGCCAGGTGTGGCTGAACCTGCTGGCCAACGCGGTCAAGTACAGCGGCGGCAGCGAGCCGGCGCGCATCGACGTGACCTGCGAGCGCCTGGACGACGGCGGCTACCGCTTCACCGTGCGCGACAACGGCGCCGGCTTCGACATGCAGTACGCCGGCAAGCTGTTCGGCGTGTTCCAGCGCCTGCACTCGGCCAGCGAGTTCCCGGGCACCGGCGTCGGCCTGGCCAGCGTGCGCCGCGTGCTGGTGCGCCACGGCGGACGCATCTGGGCCGAATCGGCGCCCGGCGAAGGCGCCAGCTTCCACTTCGTGCTGCCCGCCACCCCGCATGACGGCGGCGTCCCGGGCTGAGACGCCGCCCCACGCTCCGCGCGCCACCCGCAGCACCCCGATCCACCGCAGCACCCGTTGTCGCCCACCGCCCTTTCCGCACTTCCCGACCCCCAACCCGACCGACATGGACAAGTACATGAGCGATATCCGCACGATCCTCCTCGCCGAGGACAGCCCGCACGACGCCGAGATGGCGATCGATGCCCTGGGCGAAGCCCACCTCGCCAATCCCATCGTCCACGTCGAGGACGGTGTGGAGACGCTGGACTACCTGTTCCGCCGCGGCAAGTTCGCCGACCGCCCCGAGGGCGACCCGGCGGTACTGCTGCTCGACATCAAGATGCCGCGCATGGACGGCCTGGAGGTGCTCAAGCAGCTGCGCGAGCACGAGACGCTCAAGCGCATGCCGGTAGTGATCCTGTCCTCGTCGCGCGAGGAAAGCGACCTGGCGCGCAGCTGGGACCTCGGCGTCAACGCCTACGTGGTTAAGCCGGTGGACGTGGACCAGTTCTTCGACGCGGTGCGCACCCTCGGCAAGTTCTGGGCCGTGCTCAACGAAGTGCCGGAAGAGGACTGAGCCTGCGTGTCCGGCCCTGAGGGCAGCGCTGCCGCGCCGCGCTGGCGCGTGCTGATCGTCGACGATTCGCGCGACGACGCCGAGCTCGTCGAGCTGGCGCTGTGCGATGCCGGCATGGCCATCGACTGCCGGCGCGTGCACGACGAGGCCGGGCTGGTCGAGGCGCTGCGCGACTTCCTGCCGCAGCTGGTGCTCTCGGACGTCAACCTGCCGGGCTTCTCCGGCGCGCAGGCGCTGGCGCTGGCCCGCGCCGCGTTGCCGGGGGTGCCGGTGGTGCTGATGACCGGGGCGCTGGAAGGCCTCGACGACGACACGCCGCAGGCCGATGCGCTGGTGCTCAAGGACGAGCTGGATGCGCTGCCGGCGATCGCGATACGGCTGCTGGCAACGGGCGGGACGTGATTTCCTGCCCTTCCCCGCATGCAGGAAGGTTCCCACGACGCGGGCGGGATGCACTGCCGGCACGGAAGCACCCTCATCCGGCGCTGCGCGCCACCTTCTCCCGCTTGCGGGAGAAGGGCTCAGGGGCAATCCGGGATGTGATGCAGTGGGTGGGAGAAGCTGCCACGACGCGGGTGGGATGCACTGCCGGCACGGAAGCACCCTCATCCGACGCTGCGCGCCACCTTCTCCCGCTTGCGGGAGAAGGGCTCAGGGGCAACTCGGGATGTGATGCAGTGGGCGGGAGAAGCTGCCACGACGCGGGTGGGATGCGCTGACGGCGCGGAAGCGCCCTCATCCGGCGCTGCGCGCCACCTTCTCCCGCTTGCGGGAGAAGGGTTCGGTGTCGCACGCGCGGCTACGCGCCGCCCTGCAGCTGCGCCTTGCGGATCTGCGCGTCGACCGCGGCGATGGCGGTCATGTTGATGACCCGGCGCGGGGTGGCCGCCGGGGTCAGCACGTGCGCGGGCTTGCTCACGCCCATCAGGATCGGGCCCAGGGCGACGCCGCCGGTCATCACCCGGATCATGTTGTAGGTGATGTTGGCCGAGTCGAGGTTCGGGAACACGAAGAGGTTGGCGCGGCCGCTCAGCGTGCTGCCGGGGAAGATGCGCCGGCGCAGCGCTTCGTCCCACGCGGTGTCGGCCATCATCTCGCCGTCGAACTCCAGCTTCGGTGCGCGCCGCGTCAGGATCTCGCGCACGTGGCGCATCTTGCGTGCGCTGGGGTCGTCGTGGCTGCCGAAGTTGGAGTGCGACAGCAGCGCGATCTTCGGCTCGATGCCGAACAGCTTCAGCCGGTACGCGCCCTGGATGGTGCTCTCGGCGATCTGCTCGGCGGTGGGATCGGGCTGCACGTGGGTGTCGAGGAAGAACCACAGCCCCTGGTCGTTGACCACGCCGGTCATCGCCGAGGTGCTCTGCAGGCCCGGGTCGAGCGGGAACACGCTGCGCACGTAGCCGAGCTTCTTGTGGAAGCGGCCGACGATGCCGGTGATCATCGCGTCGGCCTCGCCGCGCTCGACCATCAGCGCGGCGATCAGCGTAGGCCGCGAGCGCATCAGGTTCTTGGCCGCGTCCGGGGTCACGCCCTGGCGCGCGGTCATCGCGTGGTACTGCTGCCAGTACTCGTTGAAGCGCGGGTCGTCGTTGATGTTGGTCAGCTCGAAATCGCGGCCGGCGACCAAGCGCAGGCCCAGGCGCCGGATGCGCGTGTCGATGACGTCCGGGCGGCCGATCAGGATCGGGAACGCCAGGCCTTCGTCGACGATCGTCTGCACCGCGCGCAGCACGGTCTCCTCCTCGCCCTCTGCGTAGACCACGCGCTGGCGGTCGCCGCGGGCGCGGTCGTAGACCGGCTTCATCACCAGGCCGGTGCGGTGGATGAACTGGCCCAGCTTCTCGCGGTAGCCGCGCATGTCCTCGATCGGGCGCAGCGCGACGCCGGAGGCCATCGCCGCCTCGGCGACGGCCGGCGCGACGATGGTCAGCAGCCGCGGGTCGAACGGCCGCGGGATGATGTATTCGGGGCCGAAGCTCGGGATCTCCTCGCCGTAGGCGCTGCCGAGGTCGCTGGCCTCCTCCTTGGCCAGCTGCGCGATGGCGTGCACGCAGGCCAGCTTCATCGCCTCGTTGATGCCGGTCGCGCCGACGTCGAGCGCGCCGCGGAAGATGTACGGGAAGCAGACCGCGTTGTTGACCTGGTTGGGGTAGTCCGAACGGCCGGTGGCGATGATCGCGTCCGGACGCACGCGCTTGGCGTCCTCGGGCATGATCTCCGGGTACGGGTTGGCCAGCGCGAGGATCACCGGGTTCGGGGCCATCGCCTCGACCATTTCCGGCTTGAGGATGCCGCCGGCCGACAGGCCCAGGAACACGTCGGCACCATTGACGACCTCCGCCAGCGTGCGCGCGTCGGTGTCGCGCGCGTAGCGCGCCTTGTCCGGGTCCAGCCCGGGGCGGCCGGTGTGGATCACGCCGTCGCGGTCGAAGGCGAGGATGTTCTCCGGGCGCACGCCCAGCGCGACCAGCATGTCGAGGCAGGCGATGCCGGCGGCGCCGACGCCCGTGGTCGCCAGCCGGATGTCCTCGATGCGCTTGCCCGCGACTTCCAGCGCGTTGACGATCGCCGCGCCGACGATGATCGCGGTGCCGTGCTGGTCGTCGTGGAACACCGGGATCTTCAGCCGCTCGCGCAGCTTGCGCTCGACGATGAAGCACTCCGGCGCCTTGATGTCCTCGAGGTTGATGCCGCCGAAGGTCGGCTCCAGCGAGGCGATGATCTCGACCAGCCTGTCGGGGTCGCGCTCGTCGACCTCGATGTCGAACACGTCGATGCCGGCGAACTTCTTGAACAGCACGCCCTTGCCTTCCATGACCGGCTTGCCGGCCAGCGGGCCGATGTCGCCCAGGCCCAGCACCGCGGTGCCGTTGGAGATCACCGCGACCAGGTTGCCGCGCGCGGTCAGCTCGCTGGCGGTGTTGGGGTCGCGGACGATCTCCTCGCAGGCGAAGGCCACGCCCGGCGAATAGGCCAGCGCCAGGTCGCGCTGGGTCAGCATCGGCTTGGTCGCGTTGACGGTGATCTTGCCGGGCGGCGCCAGGCGGTGGTAGTCGAGGGCGGCCTGGCGGAAATCGTCGTTGGACATCGGGTTCTGTCTGGTGGCGGGCGGGCGCGGATTCGGGCGCGGGACCGGGGATTCTAACCCCGCGACGCGCACCGCCCCGGACGGTGGCGTGCGGTGCGGCGCCGGGCCACGGGGCGCCGGCGCCGCGGCGCGGTCAGAACACGACCTGGGCGCGGACGTTGACGGTGTTGCCCGAGTCCCGGCCCGTGTAGGCGCCGACCTGGTTGTCGGTGGTCCAGCGCACGTAGTTGAGCATCAGCCGCGACCAGTTGTTGAGGTACCAGTTCACGCCCAGGGTCCAGGCGTCGCCCTCGCCGCCGCGCGCGGCGTCGGTGAAGTCGAAATCGTCGTAGCGCACGGCCAGTTCCCAGGCGCCGATACCGCCGTCGGTGACCGGACGGGCGACGCGCGTGGTGCCCCACACGCCGGAGCGGGCGCTGAAGCCGGGCTTCTCGCCGGTGAGCAGCCAGCCGGCGTAGACCGAGGTGGCCTTCTGGGTGAAGTCGTCGACGGTGCGCGAGCTGATCGTGCGCTCGGCGTACTCGGCGAACGCCCAGCCACTGCGCCAGGTGCCGCCGAGCTCGGCGCCCCAGATCGACTCGCGGGTGACGTTGGCGATCGAGCTGGCCGAGACGCGGACGTTGTCGTTGAAGCCCGAGGCGATGCGCGGCACCTTGTTGATGCTGCCCACGTCGCTGCCGAAGTCCTCGTGGACGTACCAGCCGCCCACGTGCAGGAAGCCGGCCGGGCGCTTGACCGGGTTCCAGTGCGCGCGCGTGGTCCAGGTCAGCGAGTCGCTCTCGCCACCGGTGTTGCCGATGTCGTCGCCGGTCACGCCGAGGCTGTAGTGCCAGTTCTGCCCGATCAGCTTCATCTGCGCGCCGAGGCCGAAGTAGCCGCTGTTGGGCATGCCGACCGAGGCCACCGCATTGCGCTCCATGAACGGCGTGCGGGTCAGCGTGGTGCTGGAATCGAGGGCGCGGTCCTTGAGCTTGTTGCCGACGTAGAACTCCGCCGGCAGGGTCCCGAACCGCGTGTTCCAGCGCAGGTAGGCGTCGGAGATGGTGACGCTGTTGTCGGACAGCTCGGCATCGATCTTGTAGCCCAGCGGGCCCATCGTGCCCTCCGCGCCCAGGCGCACCTGGCGCATTTCGGTGCCGCTGATGTTGCGCGCGTCGTAGCCGGAGCCGTGGGTGGACGAGAAGTCCATCAGCACGCGGCCGCGCGGGTGGAAGGTGAAGCTGCCGTCGGCGTTGCGGAACTCCGGGCCGCCACGGCGCCAGCTGGTGTTGCCGCCGCCGGTGCCGCCGCCGGCGGCGAGCTGGGCGACCTGCGCCTGCAGGATGGCGAGGTCGTCGTCCTGGCGGGTGTCGGCGACGGCGGCGTCGACCTGGGCCTGGATCGGGTCGGACGCGGGCGCGGCGGCGGGCGTCGCGGCCACGGCGGGTGCGCCGCCTTCGAGCGCGCTCAGGCGCTGGTTGAGCGCCTGCAGCTGTTCGGACTGCAGGCGCAGTTGCTCGGCCTGCTGGCGGACCAGTTCGCGCAGGTCGGCCTCGCTGGCGGGTTCGGCGGCGACGGCGGGCAGTGCGGCCAGCCCCAGCAGGACGCCGGCGGCGAGGGCGCGGGTATGGTTGCGGTTGCGGTTCATCGGATATCTCCAGGAATGCGGATGGCGGTCGGGGCTCCGGGTCCGGGAAGGCATCGGGCACCGCGGCGGCGGGCGCTGCCTTCCCGGGCGCTTCAGTCGCCCTCGTCCTCGAACGGGGCGTCGTCGTCGACGGGCGCGGCCCGGGTCGGCGCGAGCCCGGCGCCGGTCAGCGGCTGCAGGCCCGCCGCCGGGGCGGCCATGAAGCCATGGGCGCGGGCCCAGGTGGCAAACAGGCGCGGCCACTGGGCGACCTGCGTGCCCGGCCGCCCGAGACCCCAGCTGTGGCCGCCGCGCTCGAAGACGTGCAGCTCGGCCGGCACGTCGTGCGCACGCGCGGCCTGGAACATCAGCAGGCTGTGGCCGACGTCGGCGATGCGGTCGTCCGCGGCGTGGGCCAGGAACACCGGCGGCATGTCGGCGCGCACGTGCGCCTCGACCGAGTACGCCTCCACCGCGTCGGCCTGGGTGGCGAGCTCGCGGCGGCTGCGGGTGGTGTCGTAGGGCGGCTTCAGCGTCACCACCGGATAGAGCATCACCAGGAAGTCCGGGCGCGACGGCAGCCGGTCGCTGGCGTCGAGCGCCGGGTAGAAATCGTGGTCGAAGCGGGTGGCGAGGATGCCGCCGAGGTTGGCGCCGGCCGAGGAGCCCATGACCCCGATCTTCTGCGGATCGATGCCGAGTTCGCCGGCATGCGCCCGCAGCAGGCGCATCGCGCGCTGGCCGTCGGCGAACGGCGCCGAGGCCGGCCAGCCGTCGACCGGCATGCGGTAGTACAGCACCGCGCTGGTGACCCCGATCGACGCCAGCCACTGCGCCATCGGCCGCGCCGCGGTGCCGACCTGGATGCGGAAGTAGCCGCCGCCGCCGAGGATCAGCACCGCGGTGCCGTTGGGCTGCGCGGGACGGTGGATCTCCATCCGCGGTTCGGAGACGCGGGTCACCGCGCCCATCGCGCCGCCCTCGTTGCCGACCTGCTCCGGCCCGTTGACCGTCTGCGGCAGGTGGCCGGCCGGCCACAGCGGAATCGTCCGCAGCGCGGGCTGCGCGGCCGCCGCGCCGCTGCAGGCCAGCAGCAGGGCGGCCAGCAGGCCCGTCCATCGTGTCTGTCGTCTCATGTTCTCCCTCCTCGTATGCCCGGCACGCGATGCCGGGCGGTGGTCAGTCGGCGGCCAGCACCTCGCGGTCGCCCGGGCCGGCCGCCGGATCGGGCGCCGCCGCGAGCGGGCCCGCCCCGCCGTCGAGCGCCCGCGCCAGTGCGTCGCGGTCGAGCGCGTTCTCCCAGCGCGCGACCACGACCGTGGCCACCGCGTTGCCGATGAAATTGGTGATCGAGCGGCACTCGCTCATGAAGCGGTCGACGCCCAGGATCAGCGCGATGCCGGCGACCGGCACCGTCGGCACCACCGACAGCGTCGCCGCCAGGGTGATGAAACCCGCGCCGGTCACGCCGGCCGCGCCCTTGGAGCTGAGCATCGCCACCAGCAGCAGGGTGACCTGCTGCCACAGCGTCAGCTCGATGTTGGTGGCCTGGGCGATGAACAGCGCGGCCAGAGTCATGTACAGGTTGGTGCCGTCGAGGTTGAACGAGTAGCCGGTCGGCACGACCAGCCCGACCACCGACTTGCGGCAGCCGGCCTTCTCCATCTTCTCCATCAGCGACGGCAGCGCGGATTCCGACGACGAGGTGCCCAGCACCAGCAGCAGCTCGGCCTTGAGGTAGCGCATCAGCTTGAGGATCGAGAACCCGCACAGCCGCGACACCGTGCCCAGGATCACCAGCACGAACAGCAGCGCGCTGACGTAGAACGTGCCGACCAGCCAGGCCAGGTTGACCAGCGACTCCAGGCCGTAGCGGCCGATGGTGAAGGCGATCGCGCCGAACGCGCCGACCGGCGCGGCCTTCATCAGCAGGTGCACCAGCTTGAACACCGGCGTGGTCAGCGCTTCGAGCAGCGTCAGCACCGGCCGGCCGCGTTCGCCGACCATCGCCAGCGCGATGCCGGACAGCACCGCGACGAACAGCACCTGCAGGATGTTGCCGCCGACGAAGGCGCCGACCAGCGTGCCGGGAATGATGTCGAGCAGGAATCCGGTCAGGGTCATCTCGTGCGAGGCCTGCACGTAGCCCTGCACCGCGCTGGTGTCGAGCGAGGCCGGGTCGATGTCCATGCCGGCGCCCGGCTGCACCACGTGCGCGACCACCATGCCGATCACCAGCGCCAGCGTCGAGAAGCACAGGAAGTAGGCCATCGCCTTGGCGAACACGCGGCCGACGCTGCGCAGCTGGGTCATGCCGGCGATGCCGGTGACGATGGTCAGGAAGATCACCGGCGCGATGATCATCTTGACCAGCTTGATGAAGGCATCGCCGAGCGGCTTCATCTGTTCCGCCAGCGCCGGCGCGTAGTGGCCGAGCAGCGCACCGAGCACGATCGCCACGATCACCTGCGCGTAGAGCTGGCGATACCACGGCAGGGGCCCGGCGACGGGCTGGGGATCGGTGCCGACGTGCATGGAACGCTCCGGTGGACGCATCCGTCGAACGCGGATGCCGGGGCGGCAGTTGTACGTCAGCGGTGCGCGGGCGCCGATAGCCTATTGGTGTTACCGCACTGCAGCACGCATGCGCCGCGCAGGGATGCCCGTCTTCCCGGGCTCCGGGGAAGCGAGCAATGACGCAGCAGCGGACGCACACGGGCGCGGCCCTAGTCACTTTGGATTAGATGCGACCGGGCGGGCCTACAATGACGGCGCCCCCCGCCGCGCACCGGTTCACGCGGCCCGGTTCATCGAAACGACCGGTCGGCGCCTTGCCGACACCTCCACGAGTTCCCCATGCGTCCCGCCTCCCTGTCCCTCCTCCTGTGCGCCTGCACGGCGTCCGCGTGCGCGTATGCCGCCGATACCGGCGCATGGCCGCCGCGCGTCGGCTTCGCCGGCGACATCACCCTGGCCGCCACCGGCAACTTCGCCTGGGACCATGTCGACTTCGGCGGCGAGCCGCGGCTGGACGACGACGCCGGCCTGCGCCGGCGCGAGTTCGGCGCGACGCTGAAGAAGCCCGGGGTGTGGGATGCGATGGTGTACTACGATTTCGAGTCCCACACCTGGCTCGACGTCTACCTGCGGGTCGAGAGCAAGGCCCTGTTCGGCCGCGACGTCGGCAAGCTGCGCGTGGGCTACATCAAGGTGCCGGTGGGGCTGGAGGGCGCGACCAGCTCGCGCGCGGTCAGCCTCATGGAGATGTCGACGCCGACCCAGGCCTTCTACCAGGGCCGCCGCACCGGCCTGGAATGGACCTTCGAGCAGCCGCATTACCTGCTGCAGGCCGGCGGCTACGCGGGCACGGACCTGCACGGCGACAATCCCGGCCAGACCTTCGCTGGGCGCGCGGCGTGGACCCCGCGCAAGGGCGACGGCGACGTGCTGCACCTGGGCGTGTCGGCCTCGCGCGAGAACCCGGAAGGCTGGACCGACGGCCGCGGCGCGGCGCACGCCGCCGATGCGCGCCTGCAGGCGCGGCCCGGCGCCGGCCTGACCCCGGTGCGCCTGGTCGACTCGGGCAGCCTGGCACCGGTGGCGCACCTCCACCGTACCGGCCTGGAAGGCGTGTGGATCCGCGGCCCGGTGTCGCTGCAGGGCGAGCTGATGCGCGCGGACATCGCCCGCGACGACGGCCTGCGCGACTACCGCGCCGACGGCGGCTATGTCACCGCCAGCTGGCTGCTGACCGGCGAGAGCCGCCCGTACGCGGCGGGCAACCTGTCCAACCCGAAGCCGGCACGGGCACAGGGCGCGGTCGAGCTGCTGGCGCGCTACAGCCATGTCGATCTCGACGACGCCGGCATCGACGGCGGCCGCCAGCACGACTGGACCGTCGGCGCCAACTGGTACCTGAGCCCGTACGTGAAGCTGCAGGCCAACTACGTGCGCGTCGACGCCACGCGCGCTGGCGTGCGCAGCCGCCCGGACCTGGTCGAGGTCCGTGCCCAGGTCCATTTTTGATCAGCATGCCCTGATCGACCCGTCCTGACCCGCCGGTCCGCGACCCGGCGGCGCGCGCCCCTACACTGTCGGCGATGCGCCCGGCCACCCGACTCCACCGTTTCCTGCTGACCTTGCTGCTGACCGGCGGCGGGCTGCTGCTGGTGGCCGCCGTGGCCCATCGCGAAGGCGGCCGCCGCGCGCTGGCGCAGCAGTCGCAGCAGGCGACGCAGCAGCTGGCGCTGCATGCGCAGGCCCTGAACCAGCGCATCGAGCGCTACCGGATGCTGCCGCGGCTGCTGGCGATCAACCCGGACGTGCGCCGCGGCGCCTCGGGCCCGGCCGACGCGGCGATGCGGCAGCAGCTCAACCTGCGCCTGGAGCAGGCCAACCGCAGCACCCGCGCCTCGACGCTGACCCTGACCGACGCCGACGGCATCGCGGTGGCGGCCAGCAACTGGCAGACGCCGGGCAGCAACGTCGGCGAGGACTACAGTTTCCGCCCCTATGTGCAGCAGGCGCTGCGCGAGGGCGAAGGCCGCTTCTACGGCATCGGCGTGACCACCGGCGTGCCCGGCTATTTCCTGTCCGAGGCGGTGCGCGACGACGCCGGCCACGCGATCGGCGTGGTGGTGATCAAGATCGAGCTCGACGCGATCCAGCAGGCCTGGCCGGCCGACGGCGACACCGTGCTGGTCAGCGACGCGCACGACGTGGTGTTCCTCGCCAGCCGCGCCGCGTGGCGCTACCGGGTGCTGGCGCCGCTGGACGCGGCCACGCGCACGGAACTCGCCGACACCCGCCAGTACGAGGGCCAGGCGCTGCAGCCGGTCGCGGTGCAGGCGCTGCGGGCGCCGGGCGGTGGCGAACTGCTGCGCATCGACCAGCCGCCGATGCCCGGGCGCTGGCTGTGGCAGCGCGCGCCCGTCGACGGCACCGACTGGACCCTGCACCTGCTGCACGATGCCGCGCCGGTCGCCGTCGCCGCGCGGCAGTGGGCCACGATCGCCGGCGCGTCGTGGCTGGCGCTGGCGTTCGTGCTGCTGTTCCTGCAGCAACGCCTGCGCCTGGGCGCGCTGCGCCGGCGCAGCCGGCTGGAACTGGAAACCCTGGTGCGCCAGCACGCCGAGGAACTGCGCACCGCGCAGGACGGGTTGGTCGCGGCCGCGCAGGAAGCCGACACCGGCCTGAGCCGGCGCCTGGCGCACCTGCCGCAGGGCGTGGTGATCATCGACGCCGACCTGCGCATCGTCGCGTGGAACGCCCGCTACATCGAACTGTTCCGGTTCCCGCCGGACTTGGTGCAGGTGGGCACGCCGATCGAGGACGTGTTCCGCTACAACGCGCGCCGCGGCCTGCTCGGGCCGGGACCGGTCGAGGACGCGATCCAGCGCCGGCTGGGCCACCTGCGCAGCGGCAAGCCGCACATGCGCGAGAGCGAGAAGGAGGACGGCACGGTGCTGGAGATCCGCGGCAACCCGTTGCCCGAAGGCGGCTTCGTCACCAGCTACGCCGACATCACCAGCTACAAGACCACCGCGCGCGAGCTGCGCTCGCTGGCCGACTCGCTGGAGCGGCGCATCGCCGAGCGCACCGCCGACCTGGAACAGGCGCGCCGCGACGCCGAGGCGGCGAACCGCTACAAGGGCCGCTTCGTCGCCTCCGCCGTGCACGACCTGCTGCAGCCGCTGAACGCGGCGCGGATGTTCCTGTCGGCGCTGCGCGGGCGGCTGCACGACGGCGGCGTGGGCGACAACGGCATGCCCGCCGACGACGTGCCCGGAAGCGGCCTGCGCGCGAGCGAGGCGCGCGAACTGGCCGACAGCATCGATGGCGCGCTCGCGGCGCAGGACGGCATCCTCGCCAGCCTGCTCGACATCTCCCGGCTGGAGTCGGGCACCCTGCAGACCGACGTGCGCGACTTCGCGCTCGGCCCGCTGCTCGACGCGCTGGCGCGCGAGGCCGGGGTGCTGGCGGCCGCGCGCGGCCTGCGGCTCGACGCCGTCGCCACCCGCGCCTGGGTGCGCAGCGACGCGACCCTACTGCGCCGGATCCTGCAGAACTTCCTGTCGAACGCGGTGCGCTACACCCCGCGCGGGCGCATCGCGATCGGCTGCCGCCGGGTCGGCGACGCGCTGCGCATCGAGGTCCACGACACCGGCCCCGGCATCCCGCCGGGCCGCCAGCACGAGATCTTCGAGGAGTTCCGCCGGCTCGACGACGGCATCGCCAGCGAGCGCGGCGCCGGGCTCGGGCTGGCGATCGTCGACCGCATCGCACGACTGCTCGGACACCGCATCGGGTTGCGCTCACGGCCGGGCGTGGGCAGCGTGTTCTCGGTGACCGTGCCGCTGGGCGTGGCCGGCACGGACGCACCGCCGGCAGCCCCGGCGGCAACCCACGCGGACGAGGATTCGCCGCTGCACGGGTGCCGGGTCTGGTGCATCGACGACGACCCGCGCGTCTGCGAGGCCACGCGCGCGCTGCTGCAGCGCTGGCGGTGCGCGGTCGACTTCGCCGGCGGCGGCGACGACGCGATCGCCGCCGCGCCGGCACTGCCGCCACCGGCGCTGGTGCTGCTGGACGTGCAACTGGGCACGCTCGACGGTCCCGCGCTGTACGACCGGCTGGCCGCGCACTGGCCGCTGCCGCCGCTGGTGATCCTGGTCAGCGCCGCGCACGACGACACCCTGCGCGGGCTGGCCGACGCCCGCGGCTGGGGCTGCCTGCGCAAACCGGTGCGCGCCCCGGCGCTGCGCGCGCTGATGACCCAGCTGCTGCTGCGGCGTGGCTGACCGCCGGCGGGCGCGATCGGAGCCGGCCCGCCTAGACCTCGCCTTCCGGCTCCAGCGCCTTGACCAGCAGCGCGGCCTGGGTCCGGCTGTGGCATTCGAGCTTCTTCAGGATCGCGGTGACATGCACCTTCACCGTGTTCTCCGCCAGCCCGAGCACGTGGGCGATCTGCTTGTTGAGCAGGCCGTCGGCCAGGCACATCAGCACCCGGAACTGCTGCGGGGTCAGCTGCGCGAGGCGCGCGGCGAGCCGGGCATCGGCCTCGGAGCGCTCGGCGGTCAGCGGCGGGAACCAGCTGCCGCCGTCGAGCACCGTGGCCACGGCCTGGCCGATCGACTCGGCCGGCGCCGACTTGGAGATGAACCCGGCCGCGCCGAACTGCTGCACCCGGCGCACGGTGCGCGGGTGGTCGTTGGACGAGATCACGACCACCGGCACCTCGGGCCGCTCGCCGCGCAGGTACACCAGCGACGACAGCCCGCGCGCGCCCGGCATCGCCAGGTCCAGCAGCACCAGCTCGATCCGCGGCTGGGCATCGAGCGCGGCGGCCAGCGCCGATGCGCTCGCCGCCTCGACCACGTCGATCGCGCCGAGGCTGTCGCGCAGCGCGTGCAGCACCGCGGCGCGGAACAGCGGATGGTCGTCGGCGACCAGGATCGTCGGAGCGGAAGTCATGGCGCTAGTCTGGCACGGCGCGGCGCGGACGTTCCCGGCGGCCGAAGCCCCTGGAAGGGACGCCCCTCAGTCCTCGCGGGTCCAGTCGCTGCCGCGCCGCGCCGGCTTGCCCGGCGGCCGGCCGCCGGTGCGGCCGGCGGGCTTCGGCGGCGCGGCCTTCGCATCGGGCTTGTGCGCCATGCGGTCGGCGCGCCTGCCGGTGGCGTCGCTGAGTTCGTCGCGCAGTTTCAGGTAGCTCGCCAGCCGCGCCGGCGACAGCGTGCCGGCCTCGACCGCCGCGCGCAGTGCACAGCCCGGCTCGGCGCCATGGCCGCAGTCGCGGAACCGGCAGCCGGCGGCCAGCGCCTCGATGTCGGCGAAACCGCCGTCGGCCAGGTCTTCCTCGCCGGTCGGCTTGAGCTCGCGCATGCCCGGCGTGTCGATCAGGCAGGCGCCCGAGGGCAGCGGGATCAGCGCGCGGTGGGTGGTGGTATGGCGGCCGCGGTCGTCGGTCTCGCGCACCGCGGCGGTCTTCATCCGCTCGATGCCGAGCAGGCTGTTGGTCAGCGTCGACTTGCCGGCCCCGGAGCTGCCGACCAGCACCGCGGTCCGGCCCGGCCCGAGCCAGCGGTGCAGCACCGCGACGCTGGCCGGGTCGCGCGCGTTGACCGCGACGACCTCGATGCCCTGCGCGCCGATCTCGGCCAGCGCGGCGCGCGCCGCGGCGACGTCGGCGCCGGGCGTGTCGGCCTTGGTCAGCACGATCACCGGCGTGCCGCCGCCCTGCACCAGCAGCAGGTAGCGCTCGATCCGGCGCGGATTGAAGTCGGCATCGAGGCCGCAGACGATCAGCACGGTGTCGATGTTCGCGGCGATCAGCTGCTGGCGGTAATGCTCCCCGGCGGCCGCGCGCTTGATCGCGCTGCGCCGCGGCAGCAGCGCGACGATGCGTCTGCCGTCCTCGACCAGCACCCAGTCGCCGACCGCGGCGCGGTCCTCGGGTGCCATCGTGCCCTTGCGGTAGCCGCTGCGGCGCAGCCATTCGGGCGGCGATTCGACGGCGACGCCGGCGTCGGGGCCCCCGGCGACGATGTAGCCGGAGC
This sequence comes from Proluteimonas luteida, assembly GCF_021191695.1. Classification (GTDB taxonomy): domain Bacteria; phylum Pseudomonadota; class Gammaproteobacteria; order Xanthomonadales; family Xanthomonadaceae; genus Luteimonas; species Luteimonas luteida. Next base: position 94,685 of record NZ_JAIWPT010000011.1, on the reverse strand, counting down.
GGTGCTGTTCGATGACGCGGGCCGGTTGCGCGTGCGGATGCGCGGCCATGCAGTCGGCCCAGTCGCCGGTCGGCGGCCCGTCGAACGGCCAGCCGATCGCGCGCAGCGCGGCGGGGCCGGAACTCAAACGGAAGCGGGCGCGGTCGTCATGCGCGGATTCTAGCCCGCATTCCCGCACGGTCTGCCGATGGCCACGTGGAAGGGAGCCGCGCCATGACGGGCCGGGCAGCGCCGGCGATCCCTGCCGCCCGGATCCCGTCGCCTCCCGTCGTCCCGAACGCGGCGAGGGATGTCAGAAACCTGGGGCGGCGGAAAAGCGAAGCCGCCGGCGCGGCGCTCCGGCCGGTCGGCCCCGCCTGGACCATTCGTCGGACCGACCCGCATTCATGCGGCTTTTCCGCTAGCATCGAACGCTGGTCCGTCCCGAATCCACCGCAATGTCCGCCCCCAGCCTGAAGACCCGTGAACGCCTGTCCGAAGTCCGCTACGAGATCCGCGGCGAACTGGCGCGGCGCGCGCGCGAGCTGGAGGCCCAGGGACGCACGCTGATCAAGCTCAACATCGGCAATCCCGGCGCGTTCGGATTTCGCGCGCCCGAGCACCTGCAGCACGCGATCGCCGACCACATCCACAACACCGACCCCTACACCCACCAGCAGGGCCTGCCGCTCGCGCGCGAGGCCATCGCCGCGCACCATGCCGCGCGCGGCACCCCGGGCGCATCGCCCGACCGGGTGTTCGTCGGCAACGGCGTCAGCGAGCTGATCGACATCGCGCTGCGCGCGCTGCTCAATCCCGGCGACGAGGTGCTGGTGCCCTCGCCCGACTACCCGCTGTGGTCGGCGGCGACGATCCTCAACGACGGCCGCCCGGTGTTCTACCGCTGCAAGGTCGCCAACGGCTTCCTGCCCGACCCCGACGAGATGGAGGCGCTGGTCTCGCCGCGCACCCGCGCGATCGTGCTGATCAACCCCAACAACCCGACCGGCGCGGTGTACCCGCGCGAGCTGCTCGAGCGCATCGTCGCGATCGCCGCCAAGCACAACCTGCTGCTGCTGTGCGACGAGATCTACGACGGCATCCTCTACGACGGCGCGGAGTTCACGCCGCTGGCGCCGCTCGCCGGCGACGTGCCGTGCCTGTCGTTCGGCGGCCTGTCGAAGGTGCACCGCGCCTGCGGCTGGCGCGTCGGCTGGGCGGTGCTGTCGGGCGACGAGGCCCGCATGCGCGACTTCCGCAACGCGATGGACCTGCTCGGCGCGCTGCGCCTGTGCGCCAACGTGCCGGGCCAGTTCGCGATCGAGGCCGCGTTGACCGGCGTCGACACGATCACCCCGCTGTGCCGGCCGGGCGGCCGCCTGTACGAGGCGCGGCGCGTGGTCGTCGAGGCCTGCGCCGCCAGCAACTACCTGAAGCTCGCCGCGCCAGGCGGTGCGCTGTACGCGTTCCCCGGCGTATCCGACGAGTTCGCCCAGGGCTTCGACGACCACGCCTTCGCGCTGGAACTGATGGAGGCCGAGGGCGTGCTGGTGGTGCCGGGCAACAGCTTCAACGTGCCCTACCGCAACCACTTCCGCGTGACCCTGCTGCCGCAGCCCGAGCAGCTGCGCGAGGTCTTCGCGCGGATCGAGCGCGTGCTCGACCGGCATGCCGAGGGCATCGGCAAGGTCGTGCCGCTCGCGCGCCGCTCCAGCGCGGCCTGAGCGTCCGCGTTGGGCGTTGTGATGACGGCCCGCCTCGCGGCCACGCTGCTGGCGGGACTTGCCCTGTGCGGGCTGGCATCCACGGCCCGGGCGGAACGCACCCTCAGCGCACATCCGCTCGATCTCGTGCGCATCGGCGACGAGGTGCGCCTGCTGGTCGAGGTCCGCCACATCGACCGGCCACCGGAAGAACCCAGCGGCCTGTCGCCACGCGACTGTCCCGGCGGCGACACCCCCGTCGATGGCTGCTATCGCCTGCGCGTGTTCCAGGACAGCCGCGACCTCGGCGCGGTTCCGTACCGGCTGCTCGGCGGCGCCGGCAATCGCGACGTGCTGCTCGCCAGCTACCGCCTGCCCGCGCCGCGCGACGGCGATGCCCTGATCGATCTCGACGTGGAGATCGACGGCTTCAGCAACGGCAATGCCGGCGAGCATTTCCCGATCCCCAACCTGCCCGGCGTGCTGCATGCCGAAATGCCGTTCGCGTTCCTGCAGGCACGTTCGGATGATGCGCTCAATGCCGCCTACCGTCGCCTGCGCCTGCAGCTCGGCCCCGGGCGCCGCGACGAGGCGGCCGCGCTGCAGGCGGCGCAACGCGACTGGCTGGCGGCCTCGCGAAAGGCCTGCGGCGATCCCGCCGGGCTGGAGGACGATGCCGCCGAGGACTGGTCGCGCTGCCAGTGGCAGCGCGACGTCGCACGGTTGCAATGGCTGCGCACCCGCGCGGTCGCGCTCGGCATCGCACAGCGGCGATGAACTCCGCACGCTATCTCGCGCTTGGCGACAGCTACACCATCGGCGAGGGCGTCGCCGACGACGCGCGCTGGCCGGTGCAGCTGGCCGCGGCGCTGCGCGGCGAAAGCATCTCGCTGGACCCGCCGGAGATCATCGCCCGCACCGGCTGGACCACCGACGAACTCGATGCGGCGATCGACGCCGCCGCACCGCAGGGGCCGTACGCCCTGGTCAGCCTGCTGATCGGGGTCAACAACCAGTACCGCGGGCGCAATGTCGGGGAGTACGCGCAGCAGTTCGACGCGCTGCTGCGGCGCGCGACCGGTTTCGCCGGCGGTAATGCGGGCCGGGTGCTGGTGCTGGCGATCCCCGACTGGGGGGTGACCCCGTTCGCGATCGGCCTGGGCCGCGACCGCGCCCGGATCGCGCGCGAACTCGACGCCTTCAATGCGGCCGCGGCGCGCAGCTGCGCGGTGCACGGCGTCGCCTTCGTCGACATCGCCCCGGTCAGCCGGGCGCGCGGCGGCGAGATCGCGATGCTCGCCGACGACGGCCTGCACCCGTCCGCGGCGCTGTACGCCGAATGGACCCGGCTGGCGCTGCCGGTCGCGCGCGGCTTATTGTCGCGCCCATGACTTCGACCGCGACCTCGCCTCCGACCGCCCCCTTCGACCGCGCCGCCGCGCGCGGCATCGCCCGCGCGTTCCTGCCGAAACATCCGCTCGGCAACCGCTACGACTACTACTACACGCTGACCAAGCTGCGCACCGACCCGCTGTATCCGGGCGTGCTCGACGCGCTGCGGCCGACGCGCGCGCCGGTGCTGGACCTGGGCTGCGGCCTCGGCCTGCTGGCGCATGCGCTGCATGCCGACGGCCAGCGGCTGGCCTACTACGGCGTCGACATCGACGCGGCCAAGATCCGCCGCGGCCGCGAGGTCGCCGCGCGCACCGGCCTGCGCGAGGCACGCTTCGACGTCGTCGACCTGGCCAACGGCGCGCCGGACCATCGCGGCAGCGTCGCGATCCTCGACGTGCTGCAGTACCTGTCGCACGACAAGCAGCGCGCGCTGCTCGACACCGTGATCGCGATGCTCGATCCAGGCGCGCGGCTGGTGATCCGCAGCGGCGTGGCCGACGACTCCCCGCGCAGCCGCACCACGCGCGTCACCGACCGCCTGGCGAACCTGGTCGGCTGGATGCAGGAACGCGCCAAGTGCTACCCCACCGCCGACGGCCTGCGCAGCCAGCTCGAAGGCGCCGGCCTGCGCACCACGATCCGGCCGCTGTACGGCGACACCCCGTTCAACAACTGGCTGATCGTCGGCGAGCGCACGTAGGCGGGTCTCGTCCAGACGGCGGGACAAGTCCCGCCCTACGCGACGGCAGGCGCGGATGCGGACGCTTCGTCAGTCGGGCAACACCGCGCGCAGGCCCTGTGCCTGGATCCTCGCCAGCACGCCTGCGACCATCCCGACATTGCGTCCGTGCCCGGCGCCCTCGTGCAGCAGCACGATCGCACCCGGTGCGAGGTCCGCGGCGATCCGCGACACCACCCTGTCGACATCCGCCTCGACCGCATCGAACCCGCGTGCGGACCAGCCCACGCGCGCCAGGCCGGCGTCGCGCAGCGGCGCATGCACGAACGGGTTGCTGTGGCCGACGACCGAGCGGAACCACACCGGCGCCTGCCCGGCGATCCCGCTGAGCGTGCGCTGGCAGTCGAGGATCTCGCGCCGCATCCGCGCCGGCCCCAGCGCCCAGAACACCGCCTGCGGATGGGTCTGGCTGTGGTTGCCGATGCCGTGGCCGCGGCGGAGGATCTCGCGCACCAGCTCCGGCCGTGCACGCGCGCGCGCGCCGACCAGGAAGAACGTGGCCTTCGCCCCGTGCGCGTCCAGCAGGTCCAGCAGCGGCAGGGTGTCGTCGGACGGGCCGTCGTCGATCGTCAGCCAGACGCCTTGCGCCCCGTCCGGCAGCCGGGTCAGCACCGGCCCGAACAGACGCGAACCCGGCGCCAGCACGCCCCACAGGCACAGCGCATGGCTGGCCAGCAGCAGCGGCAGCCCGACCCGCCAGCCCAGCCACCACCACGCGACGACCACCGCCAGCTGCGAGGCCAGCAGCAGCGGCAGCCACAGATGCGGACGGCGGGGCGGACGGTGCGGCGACATGCCGCGCATGATGCCAGCTGCGTGGCCGGCGCATCGCCGCATTGTGGCGCCTCGCGCCCGCGGTCAGGCTTGCATCCGGAGCGCCGCGTTACCATGTCGGACTTCCCGCATCCCGGATTCGCCGCCATGTCCCTCGATCCCGCCCTCCGCACCCGCATCGAAACCCTGCTGCAGGGCAACCGCGCCGTGCTGTTCATGAAGGGCTCGCCGCTGGCGCCGCAATGCGGCTTCTCCGCCAAGGCCGTGTCCGCGCTCGACGCGCTGGGCGTCGACTACGCGCACGTCAACGTGCTCGAGGACGGCGAGATCCGCGAAGGCATCAAGGTCTACGGCGACTGGCCGACGATCCCGCAGCTCTACGTCGACGGCGAACTGCTCGGCGGCAGCGACATCATCGAGCAGATGGCCGGCAGCGGCGAGCTGCATGCCGTGTTCGGTGTCGCCCCACCCGACCGCACCCCGCCGTCGATCGCCATCACCCCGGCCGCGCGCGAGATGATCGCCAAGGCGGTCGCCGACGCCGGCGGCGACTACCTGCTGCAGGTCGACATCGACCGCAACTTCCGCACCCGCCTGCAGCTGGCGCCGCGCAATGCCAATGCGGTCATCGCCGATGCCGACGGCATCGCGGTGCAGTTCGACCTCGCCGCCGCGCGCCGCGCCGACGGCCTGACGATCGACTTCGCCGACGACATCCGCGGCCGCGGCCTGGTCATCGACAACCCGAATGCGCCCAAGCCCGTGCAGGACATCAGCCCGGCCGAGGCCGACGACCGCCTCGCCGCCGGCACCCTGACCCTGGTCGACGTGCGCCCGCCGGAAGAACGCGCCGCCGCATCGGTCGCACGTCCGTTCGAAGTGCTCGACGGCGACGGCATCCAGCGCCTGCAGGCATTGCCCAAGGACACCCCGCTGGCCTTCCTGTGCCACCACGGCGGCCGCAGCCAGCAGGCCGCCGAGCATTTCCGCAACCAGGGCTTCACCCGGGTGTTCAACGTCGCCGGCGGCATCGACGCCTGGTCGGACAGCGTCGATTCCGGCGTGCCGAAGTACTGAGCCTGCACGGGCTGGTCTGGCCGTCAGCCGGTTTCCAGAGGAAATCGATCCCCGGGCGTCGGGGGCGTTGCCCCGACCTACCGTAGGTCGGGCCCATGCGCCCGATGCACATCCCGACGCACATGATGCACCCGCGCCGCAGCCGCCGATTCCCGTGGGATGTCGGTCCCCCGCGCTGAACCTGCGGATCATGCAGGCGTGAACCGGAAGCGGAGCCGGGCCGCGTAGGGCGGGTCTCGACCCGCCACGCCAATCGACACGAGGCGGGTCGAGACCCGCCCTACGTCTGCTGCCACGTCATCGCCGGCCGCTCGGCACCAGCTGGTCGGACAGGAACAGCGCGTTGAGCAGCAGGCGCTCGGTGCCGTGCCAGTACTTGCGGTGCGCGGGGTCGTCGGCGAACAGCACCACGCTGCCCTGCCCGGTCGCGGCGACCACGGCCCATGGCGCGCCCGGCAGGCGCGCGCGGTTGCGCGCGGACAGGAAGCCGTTGACGCGCGGCGCGTCGTCGATGCGCACGACGGTGGAGAAGCGGTCCTTCGCCGCCGGCAGCACGACGTCGGTTTCCTTGTTGACGACGATGTCGCGGCGCGGCACGCCGAAGGCCAGCGGGTGGCTGATGTCGGCGTCGGCGGAAACCAGGTTGCCGGAGATGCGGTCCTCGGCCAGGGTGTCGCGGCGCGCGCCGAAATCGGCGCGGCCGGTGTCGGCCGCGTCCTTCGGCGTCGGCTCGGCGAGGCCGTCGGCGAGTTTTTTCTCGATCGCCCACTGCGAGGCGCTGCCGAAAGTCACCAGCGAGCCGCCGGCCTCGATCCATGCGCGCAGCGCCTTGACCGTCGCCTCGCTCCAGTCGCCGTAGTTGCCGCCGGCCAGCACGATGCTGGTGTACTGGCCCAGCGGCACGCGCGCCAGCTGTGAGGGGTCGAGCCGGGTCGCCGGCCAGCCGACGCGCTCGCTGAGCGCGAACCAGGTCGAGCCGATCTCGGTCGCGTTGACGCCCTGCCCCATCACCAGTGCGATCTTCGGCGCGCGCAGCGGGCGGATGCTGTCGCTGCCCAGGTCGACGCCGGCGATGCTCTGCCCGGTCGTCAGCGCGTGCGCGACCACGCCGGCCTCGCGCGCGGCGGCGTCGACGGCGGCATGCAATGCGGCCGCATCGAGCGGCTGGCCGGCCACGGGCACGACCAGCGTGCCGTACGAGAACGCCATATCGCCGCCGCCGGCGCGCGCGGTGAACGGCTGGAACGCGGCGCGCACGCGGATGTCCCGGGCCAGCAGCGCGGCGAGCACGCGGGCGGCGCCGGCGTCGCGCCAGTCGACCGCATAGGCGTAGCGTGCCTGGCCGCCGGCGACGCCCGCCACGGCCTCCGGCAGCGCGGTCACGCGGCCGGCGGTCGCGGGCAGGCGGCGCAGCGCGGCGAACTGCAGGCCGTAGGCCGGCGCGATCGCGTACGAAGTGCTGCCGTAGACGCTCTCCTTCACTTCCGGGGTGTCCTCGAAGATCGAGTGCACCAGCCGGAACTGCGGCTGCGCCGACGGCACCACCCAGGCGCTGCCGGGGACGAAGCGGCGGCCGTCGATCGTGGTCTCGTGCGCGAGCGCATGCACCTCGATCCGGTGCAGCAGCAGCAGGTCGAGCAGTTGCCGGCTCAGCGAGGCGTCGTGCTCGTCGCCGAACACGAACGCGGCCGAGCCGTGGCGTCGGCCCTGCGCCAGTGCGGAGCGGAAGAAATTCTTCTGCAGCGCGAACAGGCCGGCGTGCTCGGCGACCGCGCCGCGGATCGTCGCCAGCCCGACGGCGAGCTGGTTGCGGATCGTGAAGCGGAATTCCAGCGGGCCGCCGGCGGTGTCCTGCACCAGCCCGCGCGAGCTGCCCTGCTCGACGGTGACGCCGACGCCGCCGTGGAAGTCGGGATAGGTCGAGCCGTAGACCGGCGAGAAGTTGTCGAAGTTCTCCTTGGTGTAGTACAGCGAGCCCAGTCCGTCGAGCGCCTGCGCGTGGTAGCGCGCGAGGGTGACGTTGAAGTCGTAGGAGGCCTGCGGCAGCAGCGGGCTGTGCATGCTCGACGGCGACGGCTCGAAGTAGTAGGTGCTGGCCGCGCCCATTTCGTGGAAGTCGATCTGCACGTTCGGCAGCCACTGGTGGAACAGCGCGATCTTCGGCCGGGTCTCGCGCTGGGTGATCGCCAGCCAGTCGCGGTTGAGGTCGGTGAAGTAGTGGTTGGTGCGGCCCATCGGGAACGGCTCGACGTGTTCCTTGTCGAGCGGATCGGCGACCGGCGGGTTGGACTTCCAGGCGTTGTGCCAGTTCGCGGCGCGGTCGCGGCCGTCTGGGTTCTGCGCCGGGTCGATCAGCACGATCGCCGCGTCGAGCCAGCGCTGCACCTCGGGCGCGCGGCTGGCGGCCAGGTAGTAGGCGGTCAGCAGCATCGCCTCGCCGCTGGAGGTCTCGTTGCCGTGCACGCTGTAGTACAGGCCGACGACGACCGGCACCTGCGCCGGATCGACGTCCGGCGCGGCGGGATCGGCCAGCGTCGCGTGCGCGGCGCGCAGCTGCTCGCGGCGGGCGTGGTTGCCGGGCGAGGTCACCAGCACCGCCAGCAGCGGCCGCTCCTCGTAGCTGCGCCCGGTGTCCTCGACGTGCACGCGGTCCGACAGCCGCGCCAGTTCGCGCAGGTAGTCGACGATCCGGTCGTGGCGGGTGTAGTGGCTGCCGACCGGATAGCCGAGGAACGCCTCGGGCGTGGGGATCGCCGGATCGAAGTCGGCTTCGGCGGCATCGGGGAAGTAGTAGGCGGTCTGCGCCGCGACCGGCGCGGGCAGCAGGACGGCGCAAAGCAGCAGCGCGAGCAGCGGCAGCGCACGGATCGGAGTGGACATCGACATCGGGATTCCTGTTGCAGTGGAAAGGTGCGACCGGCGTCGCTCCCGGCCCTGCCCGCCATTGCCCGCGTGCAGGGAGACCCGGCCGGCACCGGGGAAAAGGCCGGCGGCGACGCCGGAGAGTCCGTCGCCGCCGGCACGCGCGCCCTCAGAAGCGGTAGTCGAACCCGACCTGGAAGTAGCGGCCGCGCAGGTCGTACTGGCTGAAGTCGTACGGCGCGCGGATGCCGGGGAACGAGGCGTCGTGCGGCGGCGCCTCGTCGAACAGGTTCTCGACCTTCGCATACAGGGTCAGGCGCTCGATGCCCGACCAGCCGAAGTACAGGTCGAACTGGTCGTAGGCGTCGACGCGCGACTGCACCGCGCTCGCGGCGGTGCTGGCCTTCTGGTCGTAGCCGCCGGTGCGGTACCAGGTCAGCGCGGTGTTGAAGTCGCCGATGTCCCAGTCCAGCGTCGTCGTCGCCTTGTTGCGCGGCAGCGACGGGCCGAGGTTGCTGCCGGCATAGTCGACCAGCGGCCCGCCGACGGTCTGCGGGCGCTTGTATTCCAGCACGTGGGTGAACACGCTCGACAGGCCGAACGTGCCCAGGCCGCCGGTGCGCCAGCGCTGGCGCAGTTCCGCGTCCAGGCCCGAGGTCTGCAGTTCGCTGAGGTTCTGGTAGCGGTTGTAGACCGCGACCAGCTTGCCGCGCGCGTCGCGGACCACGTTGGCGGGATCGTTGTCCTGCACGATCGTCGTGGTGTTGCCGGTACCGATGAGGTTGTCCAGCTCGATCCGGTACCAGTCCAGGCTCACGCTGGTGTCGGCCCACGGCGAGACCACGACACCGAGGTTGTAGCTGCGGGTGCGCTCGGGGTCGAGTTCGGTGTTGCCGACGGTGAAGAACGTCGGGTTCTGGCGCGAGCCCGGCACGTCGGGATCGTAGGGGTCGACGACCGATCCGTAGGCGATGTTGGTCGAGGCCGAGTTCTCCGACAGCGACGGCGCGCGAAAACCCCGCGAGGCCGAGGCGCGCACCAGCAGCGCGTCGAGCGGCTGCCAGCGCAGGCCGGCCTTGGGCGAGAACGCGCTGCCGAAATCGCTGTAGTGGTCGCCGCGTCCGGCCAGCTGCAGCTCCAGCGTCGGGGTCAGCGGCAGGTTGACCTCGGCGTAGACCGCGGCGACGTCGCGGTCGCCGTCGACCGCGGCGATCGCCGGGCGTACCTGCAGGCCGGCGTCGATCTGCCAGGGATTGCGCGAGACCAGCGACTCGTGGCGCCACTCCGCGCCGGCCGCGAACCCGACCGATCCGGCCGGCAGGTCGAACAGGCTGCCCGAGACCTTGAAGTCGAACCCGGTCAGCCGCGAGTCGGCCGGGCGCAGCGTGCTCAGCGCGATCGCGTCGACGACCGATTGCGGCGTCGCCGCCGGATCCTGCAGGTTGTAGCTGCCGTCGGCGAGCGCGGCGGCCAGCGTCCAGCGGTTGGCGAAGCCGCCGGCGACGATTTCCTCCTCCTTGCTGCGCGCGGCGAAGCCCGCCGCCTCCCAGTCCCAGTCGGCGCCGAACTGCCCGCGCACGCCCAGCAGCGCGCGCCATGCGGTGGAGCGGTTGGTCTTCAGCGACTCGCCGAGGTTGAAGAAGGTGTACTCGATGGGGACGTCGACGCCGTAGGGGTTGTAGGGATTGCCGGCGGGCAGCAGGTTCGACACCGGCTCGGCCAGGCCGGTCTCGGCGTTGAGCGCGAAGCGGCCGCCTTCGAGGGTGAAGTACGGGCTGGAGCCGAACAGCGAGGCGCCGCGGATGCGGCTGACGATCAGCTCGCCGAAGGCCTCGGTGGTGTCGTTGATGCGCAGCGTGCCGTTGACGTAGCCCTGGTAGCGCTCGGTCGCGGGGATCAGCGTGGTGTACGGCGCGAGGTTGAACGCGCAGGTGTCGCCGGCCAGGCCGTCGATCGGCGCGCTCGCGGTCAGCACCGTGCCCTCGGGGCAGTTGCCGGCGGCGTCGAGCAGCGGCACCGAGACGCCGTCGACCAGGAAGCGCGCGCCCTTGGCCGACCAGCCGTTCCAGCGGCCGCCGGGCTTGTCGGTGTAGATGCCCGAGCGGGTCAGCGCGCGCTGGTCCTGGTCGAGCCGCTCGCGGTTGTAGGCCTCGACGCTGAACAGCAGGTTGTAGCCGTCGGTGTCGAGGTCGCCGACGCCGCCGACCAGGCGTGCCCGCTGCGTGTCGAGGCCGCCCTCGTCCGAGGTGCCGGCGCTGCCGCCGATCTCCAGTCCCTGGAAGTTCTGCCGGGTGATGATGTTGACCACGCCGGCGACCGCGTCCGAGCCGTAGACCGCCGACGCGCCGTCCTTGAGCACCTCGATGCGCTCGACCGCGACCAGCGGCAGCGCGTTGAGGTTGACGAAGGTGTCCGACAGGCCGCCGGACGGGAAGCCGTAGTTCGCCAGCCGGCGGCCGTTGAGCAGCACCAGCGTGTTCTTCTGCGACAGCCCGCGCAGGCCGATGCCGGCCGAGCCCGAGGCCCAGCCGCTGTTGCTGGTCTCGTTGGTCGCGTTGCCGGTGTTGGCCGAGATCGAGCGCAGCACGTCGGCGACGGTGACCTTGCCGGAAGTCTCCAGTTCCTCGCGACCGATCACCTGGACCGGGTTGGCGCCTTCCGTGTCGCTGCGCTTGATGTTGGAGCCGGTGACGCGCACGGTCTCGAGCGTGCGCGCGCTTCCCTGGGGGTCCGGCGACTGGGCGAAGACGGAGGACTGCGACGCAAGCACGACGGCGACGGCAGCCGCGATCCGGGACACAACACGCATGAATGGGTACCTGGCTGAATGGAACGGCCACGTAGTACGCCATGCTGCACGGCAACAGCGACAATGCCGATTCGGCATGTGCTCATGCTTTTTCGCGGTTCTCCGCCGATGACCGGGTCGTCCCGGCGGCGGGGGCGTTGCCCCGGCCTACGATCTGCCGGCGCCTTTCCGGTGCTTCACCCAAGGCCGGGCGACAGCGGCAGTCCGCAGTCGCCCGCAACCCGCCATCTGTCGTCCCGAGCGCAGCGAGGGACCTGCTTCATCCACACAGAAAACGCCAGGGGACGTCCGTCCGGCCCTCAGAAACCGCCGCCGGCATCGAGCCAGGCCTGCTCCCCGGGCGTGCTGGTCCGGCCCAGGGCCCGGTTGCGGTGCGGGAAACGCCCGAATTCCGCGATCACGTCGAGATGCGCCTGCGCGTACTTGCGGTATTCGGCATTGCCCAACGCATCGAACAGCGCGACCGAGCGGTGCTGGTCGTCGAACGCCTCGGAATGCTCGAACGGCAGGTAGACGAAGGCGCGCAGGTCGTCGTCGACCGCGCGGTCCAGCCCCGCATCGACGAACCTGCGCGCGAAGTGCAGCGCCAGCGGATCGGTCGCGAACGCATGCGCGCTGCCGCGGAAGATGTTGCGCGGGATCTGGTCGAGCAGCAGCAACAGCGCGAGGCCGCCGTCGGCGCTGTCCAGCCAGCCGTCGAGCTCCCGGCGTGCGGCGGCGAAATGCGTCGCGCGCAGCACCGCGTCGCATTCGCGGTCGAAGGCCTCGCCGCCGTTGAACCACTTCTGCTGGCCTGCCTGCCGCCAGAACCCGATGACTTCGTCCGCGCTGATCGTCTCCATCGATGCAGCATACCCGGCACCCCGGCGCAGGCCGTTGACGCCACCGCCACGGCTATACTCGCGCGCCAGACCACCATCGCCCGCAGGAGTCGAGATGCCGCGCCGCCCGATCCGAATGCTCGCCATCGCCGTCCTGTGCTGCGCTGTCTTCCTGGCCGGCTGCTCGGGCAAGGCCGACCGTGCGTTGGTCGAGGCGCCCGCGGTCGGCGACCTGTACGCCGCGGAGCTCAGCACGTTCTCCGACTACGGCTTCACCGACGAGGACGAGAACGAGATCGAGCCCGCCTACGGCCTGCTCAAGGTCATCGCGGTCGACGCCGCGGACGTCGTGGTGATCACCGAGAACGCGGCGTCGGCGACGCGCGCCAGTGCGACGTCCGACCTCCGCGGCGACCCGGCCGGCATCGAGTTCGACGACAGCGAGCGGATCGGCATCTCCCGTGCCGACCTGCTCAAGGCCTGGGACGACAGGCTGCTGTTCGGCGTGCGGCGCCCCTGACGGCAAAGGCCGCAACGCGCTATTCGTCGAAACGCAGGTGCCGCACCGACTTGCCGTGCCGGCGGATCAGCTTCAGCGCCTCGATGCCGATCCGGATGTGGCGCTCGACGAACTCGGCGCTGACCTTCGCGTCCGAGGCCTCGGTCTTGACCCCCTCGGGGATCATCGGCTGGTCGCTGACCAGCAGCAGCGCGCCGGACGGGATGCGGTTGGCGAAACCGGCGGCGAAGATCGTCGCGGTCTCCATGTCCACGCCCATGCAGCGCATCTGCCGCAGCCGCTCCTTGAACGCGTCGTCGTGCTCCCACACGCGGCGGTTGGTGGTGTAGACGGTACCGGTCCAGTAGTCGTGGCCGAGATCGCGGATCATCGTCGACACCGCACGCTGCAGGGCGAACGCCGGCAACGCCGGCACCTCGGGCAGCAGGTAGTCGTTGGACGTGCCTTCGCCGCGGATCGCCGCGATCGGCAGCACCAGGTCGCCGAGCTGGTTCTTCCTCTTCAGCCCGCCGCACTTGCCGAGGAACAGCACCGCCTTGGGCGCGATCGCCGACAGCAGGTCCATCATCGTCGCGGCGTTGGGGCTGCCCATGCCGAAGTTGATCATGGTGATGCCGTCGGCGGTGGCGCTCGGCATCGGCCGGTCGAGACCGACGACCTCGGCGCCGGTGAGGCGGCTGAAGTGGCCGAGGTAGCCGCCGAAGTTGGTCAGCAGGATGTGTTCGCCGAACTGGTCCAGCGGCACGCCGGTGTAGCGCGGCAGCCAGTTCTCGACGATCTGTTCTTTTTCCTTCATCGTCTTCTCCTTCCGAGCCGCCCATTCTGGCACGGGCCCCGCACGCGACCGCAGCGCCCCCGGAACCGGCAGGCGGTCGCAGCGCAGCGGCGCGCGCCGCGGTTACACTCGGACGCGGCCGCGCCGCCGCGCCTGCCTTCCGGCACGGCCTGTCGCTCATTGATCTTCGGGGAGTTTCGATGTCACGCCTGTTGTCCGCCGCCCTGGCGGCCGCCCTGCTGGGCGGCTGCGCCACCACCGCATCCGAAAGACCTGCCGCAGCCACCGCGTCCGCGGCGGCGGCGTCCGTCGCCTATCCCGGCACCTACCGGCCGATCGCCGCCGCACCAGTGCTGATCGCCGGCGCCACCGTGCTGACCGGCGACGGCCAGCGCCTGGAGGACAGCGACGTGCTGTTGCAGGACGGCCGCATCGCAGCGGTCGGCCGCAACCTCGACGCGCCGGCGGGCGCGCAGCGCGTCGACGGCCGCGGCAAGTGGGTCACGCCCGGCATCATCGACGTGCATTCGCACCTGGGCGTGTACCCCAGTCCCGGCGCACGCGCGCACAGCGACGGCAACGAGATGACCGCGCCCAACACCGCGCAGGTCTGGGCCGAACACTCGGTGTGGCCGCAGGATCCCGGCTTCGGCGCGGCGCTGGCCGGCGGCATCACCTCGCTGCAGATCCTGCCCGGCTCGGCCAACCTCGTCGGCGGCCGCGGCGTGACCCTGAAGAACATCGCCGCGACCACGGTGCAGGACATGAAGTTTCCCGGCGCGCCGTACGGCCTGAAGATGGCCTGCGGCGAGAATCCCAAGCGGGTCTACGGCCAGAAGGGCGGCCCGGCGACGCGCATGGGCAACGTCGCCGGCTACCGCCAGGCGCTGATCGACGCGGCCGAGTACCGCAGCAAGCAGGCCGGCGACTCGCCGGGCAAGCGCGACCTCAAGCTGGAAACCCTGGCCGGCGCGATGGACGGCGACATCCTCGTGCACATCCACTGCTACCGCGCCGACGAGATGGCGCAGATGCTGGACCTGGCCAACGAGTTCGACTTCCGCATCACCGCGTTCCACCACGGCGTGGAGGCGTACAAGATCGCCGACCGGCTCGCCGCCGACGGGGTCTGCGGCGCGCTGTGGGCCGACTGGTGGGGCTTCAAGATGGAGGCTTTCGACGGCATCCAGGAGAACATCGCGATCGTCGACCGCGCACCGGGCGGCTGTGCGATCGTGCATTCGGACTCCGACGAGGGCATCCAGCGCCTCAACCAGGAAGCGGCCAAGGTCATCGCCAATGCGCGCCGCGTCGGCATCGACATCGCGCCCGAGCACGCGATCCGCTGGCTGACGGAGAACGCGGCGAAGTCGCTCGGCGTGCTCGAGCAGACCGGCACCCTGACCCCGGGCAAGATGGGCGACGTGGTGTTGTGGAACGGCAATCCGTTCAGCGTCTACGCGCTGGCCGAACAGGTGTGGATCGACGGCGCGCATGTCTTCGATCGCTTCGACCCGGCGCGCCAGCCGGTCTCGGACTTCATGCTCGGCCAGGGCGCGGCCGCGACCGGAGGTGCCCGATGAGCCGCCGCGACACGCGCCTGGCGCGCCTGCTGGTCGCCGCCGTCGCCGCCTGCGCCAGCGTCGCCGTCTCCGCGCAGGACCTGCTGATCCGCAACGCGACCGTGCACACCGCGACCTCGCAGGGCACGCTCGAAGGCACCGACGTGCTGGTCCGCGGCGGCCGCATCGCCGCGCTCGGACGCGGCCTGTCCGCCGACGGCGTGCACAGCGTCGACGCGGCCGGCCGGCCGCTGACGCCGGCACTGTTCGGCGGCGTGACCGGCATCGGCATCGAGGAGGTCTCGGGCGAAAGCGGTACCCGCGACGACCGCCTCTCGCTCGGCGAGGCCAGCGACATGGCGGTGCGCCCCGAGTTCGACGTGACCCTGGCCTACAACCCGGACTCGATCGTGATCCCGGTGGCGACCGTCGAGGGCATCGGCTTCACCCTGCTGTCGGCCGGCAGCGCCAGTTCGATCATCGGCGGCCAGGGCGCGCCGATGCGGCTCGACGGCAGCATCGACCCGGCCGGCCCGAAGGTGCTGCACCTGTCGCTGGGCAGCGCCGGCGCCGGGCAGAGCGGCGAATCGCGCGCGGCGCAGTGGATGCTGCTCGACCAGCTGGTCGACGAGGCGCGCGGGCGCCTGCCGGCCGGTTCGCACGTCGCCGCGCTGACGCCCGCCGGCAAGCGTGCGCTGCTGCGCTACCTCGACGGCAACGGCGTCATCGTCGTCGGCGTCAACCGCGCCGCCGACATCCGCCAGCTGCTGCGCTGGGCGAAGGCGCACGGGCTGCGCATCGCGATCCGCGGCGGCGCCGAGGCGTGGAAGCTCGCACCCGAGCTCGCCGCGGCGCGGGTGCCGGTGCTGGTCGATCCGCTGGTCAACCTGCCGTCGGACTTCGACCAGATCGGTGCAACGCTGGAGAACGCCGCGCGGCTGCACGCCGCCGGCGTGCCGGTCGCGTTCGCCCAGGCCAGCGACGCCTCGCACAACGCGCGCAAGCTGCGCCAGCTGGCCGGCAACGCAGTCGCCAACGGCCTGCCGTGGGATGCCGGACTGGCCGGCCTGACCCGGGTGCCGGCGGACCTGCTGGGCGTCGACGCCGGCAGCATCGCGGTGGGCAGGCGCGCCGACCTCGTGCTGTGGACCGGCGATCCGCTGGATGTCGCGCAGACCGCGGTGCAGACCTGGTTCGACGGCCGTGCGATCCCGATGCGTTCGCGCCAGACCGAACTGCGCGACCGCTACCTGCACCCGCGCACGCCCGCGTCCGAAGGCGGCCTGCCGCGCGCCTATCCGGCTGCGCGCTGAAACTACGCGCAGGCGACGCGGCGCAACGCCGCGTCGTCGCCCGCCCCGTAGCGCGGAGCTCGCTCTGCTGAAAACATCTCCGGAACCAGGTTCAGCGGAGCAAGCTCCGCGCTACGTGCATTGGTGCCGCCTGCGCATGGCAGGCAACGCGTCACGCCTCGACGAAGGGAATACCTTCGTCTTCGAGGAACTCGATCGCCAGCTGCTTCAGTGCCAGATCGCGATGGGCATACCAGCGATCCTCGATGCCGAGTTCGGCCACGCTGTCCCTGAAGCGCCGGAAGGCGCCGCGTCCGCGGATCGCATCGAGCAGCGTCTGCCGGATGTCCGGCGCCTGCGCGTCGCAGAAATTCCGCATGACCTCGTACTCGTCGAAATCGGACGGGCCGGGCAGCGGGATGTACGCGTCCGACACCGCGGTTTCGCGGATCCGCGGCAGTTGCTCGCGGACCCATTCGGGCACGTCGGCGTCTTCCGACTTCGCCATCAGTTCTTCCTCTTCGCCGAAGCCGAACACCTCTCCGGTGCGCTGGTCGACAAAGGCTTTCCAATCACCGGACAAAGGCTCGATGGCCTCGATGACATCCTTCAATCTGACCGGTTTCGACATGCTGACTGGTTTCGACATGGAGGGAACCTCGAAAGTTGAGAAGGGATGGAGCGCCCTAGTGTCGCGTCACGGATCAAATGCCGGTCCGTGCTTGCCCTCGACTCGCATCGCTGCGTTGCAGTCCTTGCCAAGACGGCCAGTCTTGGCGGCGGCCTGCGCCTTGCGCTGCGAGCCGATGTCCGCGCCCGGCCTGCGACATCTGATCCGTGACGCGACACTAGCGAGACCGTTGCCGCCCGCGGCGGTCGGGGAGCAGGCGGTGGGGATACCCCGGGCCTTCAGGCCGCGCGGCTGCGCCGTTCGCGCTCCAGATGCACCAGCAGCAGCGAGATCGCCGCCGGCGTCATGCCCGGGATGCGCTGCGCCTGGCCGATGGTTCCGGGCTGCACCTGCTGCAGCTTCTGCTGCACCTCCATCGACAGCCCGTGCACGCCGGCATAGTCGAAGCCGGCCGGGATCGCCATGTCCTCGTGGCGTTGCTGGCGCGCGATCTCCACGCGCTGGCGCTCGAGGTAGCCCGAGTACGTCGCCTCGATCTCGACCTGCTCGGCGACCTCGGGGTCGTCGACCGGTGGCGCGAATGCGGGCACCGAGGTCAGCGTCGCGTAGTCGAGCTCCGGACGGCGCAGCAGGTCGATGCCGCTGCTCTCGCGGCGCAGCTCGATGCCCAGCGCGTCGACCAGCGCACGGCCGGTCGCGTTCTGCGGCGATGCCCACAGTCCGCCGAGACGCGCGGTCTCGCGTTCGAGCGCTTCGCGCTTGGCGTCGAAGCGCCGCATGCGCGCGTCGTCGACCAGGCCCAGCTCGCGGCCGATCGCGGTCAGCCGCAGGTCGGCATTGTCCTCGCGCAGCTGCAGCCGGTACTCGGCGCGGCTGGTGAACATGCGGTAGGGCTCCTTCGTGCCGTGGGTGATCAGGTCGTCGATCAGCACGCCGATGTAGGCCTGGTCGCGGCGCGGCGTCCACGCGTCCAGTCCGCGCACCCGGCGCGCCGCGTTGAGCCCGGCGACTAGGCCCTGCGCCGCGGCCTCCTCGTAGCCGGTGGTGCCGTTGATCTGGCCGGCGAAGAACAGCCCGGAAACCGCGCGGGTCTCCAGCGAGGCCAGCAGCCCGCGCGGGTCGAAGAAGTCGTATTCGATCGCGTAGCCGGCGCGGGTGATGTGTGCGCGCTCGAAGCCGACGATGCTGCGCACCAGCGCCAGCTGCACGTCGAACGGCAGCGAGGTCGAGATGCCGTTGGGATAGATCTCGGCGACGTCCAGGCCCTCGGGCTCGACGAAGATCTGGTGGCTGGCCTTGTCGGCGAAGCGCACCACCTTGTCCTCGATCGACGGACAGTAGCGCGGGCCGATGCCCTCGATCTGCCCCGAGTACATCGGCGAGCGGTGCAGCGCGCCGCGGATGATCTCGTGGGTGCGTGCGGTGGTGTGGGTGATCCAGCACGGCACCTGCCGCGGATGGTCGTCGCGGCTGCCCAGGAAGGAGAACACCGGACGCGGATCGTCGCCCGGCTGGACCGCCATCGCCGCGTAGTCGAGCGTGCGCCCGTCGATGCGCGGCGGCGTGCCGGTCTTGAGCCGGTCGACGACGAACGGCCGTTCGCGCAGCTTCGCGGCCAGCGTGGTCGCCGGCGGATCGCCGGCGCGGCCGGCTGCGTACTGGGTCTCGCCGACATGGATGCGGCCGGCGAGGAAGGTGCCCGCGGTCAGCACCACTGCCTGCGCATCGAAGCGCAGTCCGGCCTGGGTGACGACGCCGCGCACCGTATCGCCTTCGACGACGAGATCGTCGACCGCAGACTGGAAGATCGTCAGGTCCGGCTGCGCCTCGACCGCGCGGCGCACGAACGCGCGGTAGAGGTTGCGGTCGGCCTGGCAGCGCGTGGCGCGCACCGCGGGGCCCTTCGACGCGTTGAGCCGGCGCCACTGGATGCCGGCCGCGTCGGCGGCGCGCGCCATGATCCCGCCAAGCGCATCGATCTCGCGCACCAGGTGGCCCTTGCCGATGCCGCCGATCGCCGGGTTGCAGCTCATCACGCCGATCGTCTCGACGTTGTGGGTCAGCAGCAGCGTGCGCGCGCCGGCGCGCGCCGACGCGAGCGCGGCCTCGGTGCCGGCGTGGCCGCCGCCGACGACGATGACATCGTAGCTGTGGAAGTCGTTGCCCATGGGCGGATTATCCCCGAGATCGGTCCCGGGATCGCGATCGCGGACAGATCACCGGACAGGGTTGGCACAGTTTCTGCATGCGTAATCGATGCACCCGGGCCGGCACGCTACTGAATGGGGGAGCGGAGCCGGAGATTGGAACAGGGCTGGCCACGCGCGGCCCGGGGAAGCACGGGGCCGGATGTCGGGGGACATCCGGCCCCTTTTTTTTCTCCGATTTCCTGGATTCCTCGCGTAGGTCGGGGCAACGCCCCCGACGCCGGGATTCGACACCTCGCGAATCCGGAACGCCGCACACGTCGGCCGCATGGGGCCGACCTACGCAGGATCGGGCGGCCGCTGTCCAGGACTGGAGCGCGCAAGGCGGGTGTTGAGGCGCTGCCTGTCGATGCGGTGAGGGGTCAAGACCCGCCCCGCGGCCTGCAGGCGTTTTTCCTCCGTGGCTCCCCGGCAGCTGCGGGCGATGTCATCGCAGCGCTCATCTAAAGAGGAGCCGACGCCCGACGGGGGCGGAACAGGGGGGATCCGGTATCCCCCGTCGGGAGTCGACAATCGTTTGCCCGGTTTGGGTCAAAAGCGACGCAACCGGTCAGCTCGCGGCAAGAGTGGCCCCAGAAGGGCGCACATGCAAGTGCCATCAGGGCAGGACTTCCCGTCGTGTGACCGGCTGCCGCATTTCACGTTGCGGACGGGACTGGGATTCGCGTTGCGGCTGCGGCCGGGACGCGGCGACAGGGGCCGGACGCGTGCTGGATTGGGGACGCGGCGCGGCAACCGGGCGCTGGGCACCCCCGTCCGGCCGCGGCGACACGCTTACCGGACGGCCCGGCTGCGTGGTTCCCGGCCCGGGACCGGGACGCCCCGGACGCTGGCCGTCGGGTCGGTCCGGACGACCGGGCGGGCGGCCCTCGGAACCACCGGGCCGGCCGGGACGATCGGCGCCCGGACGGCCCGGCGGGCGACCTTCCGAGCCGCCGGGACGACCGGGGCGATCCACGCCGGGACGGCCCGGGGGACGACCTTCCGAACCGCCTGGCCGGCCGGGGCGTCCGCTGTCGGGGCGGCCGGGACGTTCGGGGCGGGCATTCTCGTAGGGTGGCCGCGGCGACGGACGATGGCCGCCGGGACGCCCGGGATATACCGGACGCACGATCACCGGCGGACGGTAGTAGCCGCCGCCGTAACCGTAGTAGGGGTAGCGGTTCCAGGCGCTGTAGTAATAGGGGCTGCCGTAGCCGAGATTGCCGTACCAGCCGTAGCCGCTGCCGTAGCCGACGCTGCCGTACGGCGCGCCGTAGCTGCGGTAGGTGGTGCCCGGCGTACCGTAGTAGTAGTCGCCACTGCCGCCGCGATAGCCATAGGTTGCGCAGCCGGAGAGCGCGACGCACGCAACGAGGATCAATGCTTTGCGGATCATGACGTCCACCCCTGTCTGTGTGGACCCAGCTTCCGCCCAAGCCATTGAATCAGTGCTTAATTCTCCGGTCCCGCGATGTGCTGTCATGACCGCTCGGCCCGACCTCGGCTAGGCTTGCGCGATGAATACGCCATCGCTCCCGGTTTTCGCCGACGTCCTCGCGGCCGCCGCGCGGATCGCACCGCATGCGCACGTGACGCCCGCGCTGCGGTCGCGCTCCCTCGACGCGCTGGCCGGCTGCACGCTGCACTTCAAGGGCGAACACCTGCAGCGCACCGGCGCGTTCAAGTTCCGCGGCGCCTGCAATGCGGTGTGGTCGCTCGGCGACGCCGATGCCGCGCGCGGCGTGGTCACGCATTCGTCGGGCAACCATGGCGCGGCGCTGGCACTGGCGGCGCGTTCGCGCGGGATTGCCTGCCACGTGGTCGTGCCCGAAGGTGCGGTTGCGGCCAAGCTCGCGGCGATCGCGGCCTATGGCGCGGTCCTGCACCGCTGCGCGCCGACCCTGGCCGCGCGCGAAGCGATGTGCGCCGAGGTCCAGGCGCGCACCGGCGCGACCCTCGTGCATCCCTATGCCGATCCGCGCGTGATCGCCGGCCAGGGCACCGCTGCGCTGGAGCTGCTGCACCAGGCGGGACCGCTCGATGTGCTGGTGGTCCCGGTCGGCGGCGGCGGCCTCGCCGCGGGCACCGCGCTGGCGCTGGACGGGGTCGCGCCGCATACGCGGCTGGTACTGGCCGAGCCGGCCGGCGCCGACGACACGCTGCGCTCGCTGCGTGAAGGCCGGCGTGTCGACGATCTCGTTCCCGACACGCTGTGCGACGGCCTGCGCGGCCTGCTCGGCCTGCCCAACTTCGCGATCCTCGCCGCCCATGGCGGCGACGGCCGCGCGCCGCCGGTCGACGCGGTCGCGGTCGCCGACGACAATGCCGTCGCCGCGATGCGGCGGTTGCTGGTGCACGCCAAACAGCTCGTCGAACCCTCGTCGGCGATCGCGCTGGCCGCAGTGCTCGCCGATCCGGCACGCTTCGCCGGCCGGCGCGTCGGCGTGCTGCTCAGCGGCGGCAACGTCGACCCAGACCGCCTGCCCTGGCACTCCTGATTCCCGCCCGCCGCCCCCCGTCCCACGCCAGCCGATCCATTCCCGCCGCTCCAGCCCGCCCGACCGACAAGCCCGACCCGATGAGCCCATCCCGATGAAACGCCAGCGCCAGCGCACGCCCGGCCGCCGCCTGCTCCGCCTCCTGCTGCGGGTGCTGCTGCTGTGCGTGCTGTGGCTGGCCGGCGTGGCCGCGTGGATCGTGCACGTCGGCAACCGCGACGACGCCGGCCCGGCGGACGCGATCGTCGTGCTCGGCGCGGCCGCCTACGACGCGGTGCCCTCGCCGGTGTTCGAGGCGCGCATCGCCCACGGCCTCGACCTGTACCGCGCCGGGCATGCGAAGACGCTGATCTTCACCGGCGGCTACGGCGGCGCCAGCGCGCGCTTCTCCGAATCGCAGGTCGCGCGCCGCTACGCCCTGCGCAAGGACATTCCCGGCGACGCGATCCTGATCGAGTCGCGCTCGCGCACCACGCTGGAGAACCTGGTCGAGGCACGGCAGCTGATGCAGGAGCACGGCCTGCACCGCGTCATCATCGTCAGCGATCCGCTGCACATGGCGCGTGCCCTGCGCACCGCGCGCGCACTCGGCATCGACGCGGTCGGCTCGCCGACGCCCAGCACCCGCTTCCGCACCCTGCGCACGCAGTCCGAGTTCCTGGCGCGCGAGGTCTACTTCTTCCACCGCGACCTGTTCGGTCCGGGCGACTGAGAGACCGGGCGTCATTCGCCCGCCTGCTGCGGCGCTCGATCCACTCCCGACCTCTGAACCGGAGCCCACACGATGACGAACCAGACCCCGCACGACGCCGCCCTCGCCCTGGTGCGCGCCTACTACGCCGCGTTCAATGCCGGCGACCATGCGGCGATGCTCGCGCTGCTGGCCGACGACGTCGTCCACGACCTCAACCAGGGCCCGCGCGAGACCGGCCGCGACGTGTTCGCCGCGTTCCTGCAGCGCATGGACCACTGCTACCGCGAGCAGTTGCAGGATGTGCGCGTGCTGGCGTCCGCGGACGGCCGCCACGCCGCCGCCGAGTACGTGGTGCACGGCGCGTACCTGGTCGCCGATGCCGGTCTGCCGCCGGCCCACGGCCAGCGCTACGTCCTGCCCGGCGGCGCGTTCTTCGACATCCGCGACGGCCACATCGCACGCGTGACCAACTACTACAACCTCGAGGACTGGCTGCGACAGGTCGGCTGAGGCCTTCCCGGCGAACGGACCGCGGCATCCATGCCGCGTGCGTCCGGGTGCCGTAGGTCGGGGCCACGCCCCCGACGGACGGAGACCGCATGCGTCGGGCGCGTTGGCCCGACCTACGGCGGGATCGCACAGGTCCCGCGTGCCGTCCGATCGGATGGCACCGCGTTCAGCCATCGCTGCGGCGCGCGCCCTAGACTCGCGGCAACCCATCCACGAGGACGCGCCGATGCGCCCGACCCGCGCCGCCCTGCTGCTGGCCGCCCTGCTGGCGCCTGCCGCCGCGCCCGCGCAGCAGTACGAGATCGACCTGTCGCGGATCGACGCGGCCGCGGTGCTGTCGACCGGCGGCGACGTGCTGCGCCGCGCCTCGGCACCGGCCGTCGACGAGCTGTTCCAGGCGGTGCTGCACGCCTCGCGCCAGCCGCACGAGGCACGTGCGCTGTGCGCTTTGTTCGAACCTGACGCACGGCGCGACCTGGCCGCGTTCCAGCGCACCGTCGACCGGCTCGGCCCGGACAGCCGCAACCGCTTCGCCAGTGCCTTCGTCAATGTCGCCGCGTCAGGACTGCAGGGCCAGCCGCAGGCCTACGACACCGCCGCAGCGCAGCAGGTGCTGCGCGCGGCCGCGGTCACCGCGACGCTGCTGCACGACGGCTTCATGCTCGGCATGACCGCGACCGGCACCGATGCCGACAGCCGCGAGGCGCGTTGCCGCTCGTTCCGGCAGATGGTCGACGTACTCAACGACCAGCCGCAGCCGCAGCGCGTGCTGGCCACGCGCTGGCTGCTCAACGAAGGACTGACGCTGGTGGCCGGCGACAACGCCAGCGGCTGATCTGCCGGCGGCTGCGCGCGGCGCGCTCCGGCATTCCAACGCCGCTGCGTTCAAACACCCCGGCGTTCACACACCCATGTAACGGCCGGGGCGGTGGTTGAACAGCAGCACCAGGTTCAGCACACAGACGCCCAGCGCCGAATACAGCACCTTCGACGGTGGCACCACCGCCAGCGCGGCCAGCATCAGCACCGCATCGAATCCCATCTGCAGCTTGCCCGCGCTCCAGCCGCGGCTCTGCTGCAGGTAGACCACGACGATGCCGACGCCGCCGAGGCTGGCGCGGTGGCGGATGAACGACAGGATGCCCATGCCCACCAGCGCGCCGCCGAACACCGCCGAGAACAGCGGCGTCATCGACGCGAACGGCGCCCAGTGCGGAATCATGTCGGCGACCACGCCGGTCACGCCGACCGCGAGGAAGGTCTTGAGGGTGAACTCCCAGCCCATGCGCCGCACCGCGATCCAGTAGAACGGCAGGTTGATCAGCACGAACAGCAGGCCGAAGTTCCAGCCGGTGGCGTAGTGCACCAGCAGCGAGACGCCGGCGACGCCGCCGACCAGCAGGCCGCCGGTGGCGAGGATCGACATGCCCAGGGCGCTGACCAGGCTGGCGAGGACCAGGCCCTGCACGTCCTCCAGCGGCGTGTGCCGCTGCCGGGACGGCGCCGGCGCCGCAACCTCGACCGCGGCCTGCGCGGCGCGGTCGTCGTGGGGCGTCGTCGTCTCGGAAGTGGAAGTGGTGGCGGGCACGGGCGCGGCTGGCGAAGGAAGGCATCGGCAGGATCGATGCTGCATTGCAGCATAGCGCGCGACGATACGACATGAAACCGCGCGTTGCCGCGGGGCCCCGGCCTGCCCGGCCACAGACGGCGCTGGAGACCTGCGGCGCCGCTCTGCGACGCGGGTACGTCGGCTCAGCTGCGGCGCCGGCGTACCGGAATCGCGCTGGCCGGAAAGCGCGCCAGTTCGCCGCCTTCCTCGCGGATCGGTGCGCCGTGCGCCGGCGACCAGGCCATGGCGGTGATCGTCTCCCAACTGGCCGGCAGCAGGCCGTCGGCGCCGCGGAACTGCGCGTAGTGCGCGGCGGCGGCGGCGAAGCGGGCGCGGCCGGTCAGCGCGCGGCGCCGGCCCTGCAGCGCATTGGTCGCACCGATCGCACGCAGTTCGCGCATCAGCGCCGTCATGTCCGGGTAGCGCTGCACCTCGACCTCGCGGTCGAGCACCGGATCGCGGAAACCGGCGCGCATCAGCGCGTCGCCGAAGTCGGCGATCGACGGGAACGGACTGACGTGCGGCGCGTCGTCGGCATGGCCGAAGGCCTCGCGCAGTTCGACCAGGGTCTGCGGGCCGAAGGTCGAGCACAGCAGCAGGCCGCCGGGCCGCAGCACGCGGCGGAAGCCGGCGAACGCGGCCGGCAGGTCCTCGACCCACTGCAGGCACAGGTTGGAGAACAGCACGTCGACGCTGTCGTCGGCCAGCGGCAGCCGGCGCAGGTCGGCGCAGACGCGGTCGACCGGGCGCTGCAGGCCGAGGCGATCGCGCCAGCCGCTGCGCACGGGTGCCTGCTGCAGCATCGGCAGCGCCAGGTCGAGCGCGACGATGCGCGCCTTCGGCCAGCGCGCGCGCATCGCCAGCGCCGCATGCGCCGGGCCGCTGCCGACATCGAGCACGACCTCCGGCACCCGGTCATCGAGGTAGTCCAGCGATTCGAGCAGGCGCGCCTCTACCTCGCGCTGCAGCGCCGCGGCGCCGGCATAGCTGGCGGATGCGCGCGAGAACGCACGACGCACCTGGGTGGAATCGAAGATGCGGTTCATCGGGAAACAAAATGCATGGGAAAGAAAGCGCCGGAGAGACGCCAGTTTCCGCCATTCCCGCGTAGGCGGAAATGACGGGTCAGCCCTGCCGGCGATGCGCGTCCAGTGATGATCAGATCCCCTCACCAAGCGCCAGCAATCGCTCGGCGACCACGTCGGCGTGGGTCAGGAACGGCGCGTGGCCGGCATGCTCGATCGTGTACGCCTCCGCGCGTGGTGCCAGCGCCGCCGCCGCGCGCATCGCGCGCGGGTCGACCAGGCGGTCACGGCGCCCCGACAGCCACAGGCTGGGCACCCGCAGCGCCGGCAGGTCGGCCCGCAGGTCGCTGGTTTCCAGCAGGCCGAGCCCGTCGGCCAGCACGCGCGCGGCCGGCTCGCCGCGCGCGAACACGTCGTGGCGCAACGTGCGCAGTTCGCCGCGCGCATCGTCCGAGCCGAAGGCCTCCAGCGCGATGAAGCGGTCGAGCGTGCCGCGGTAGTCGCTGCGCAGGCCAACGGCGAAGTCGCGGAAGATCTCCGGCGACATGCCGAACGCCCAGTCCGCGCCCTTCACGAACCGCGGGCTCGCGCACAGCATCACCAGCCCCGCCACGGCGTCGGGCCGGCTTGCCGCGGCCTGCAGCGCGAACAGGCCGCCGAGCGACCAGCCCAGCCACGGCGCACGCGGCAGCGCGTCGGCCAGCACCTCGACCACCGGCGCCACGGCCAGCGGCAGCGCGGCGTCGCGGCTGTGGCCGTGGCCCGGCAGGTCGACCAGGTACAGCGTGCGCTGCGCCTGCAGGCGCTCGCGCAGCGGCGCGAACACGCCGCCGTGCATCGCCCAGCCGTGCAACAGCACCAGCGGCGGGCCGCTGCCGGCGACCTCGATGTGCAGGCCGTGCGGATTGGCCAGCGTCGCG
The DNA here is from genome assembly GCF_021191695.1 of Proluteimonas luteida. GTDB lineage: Bacteria > Pseudomonadota > Gammaproteobacteria > Xanthomonadales > Xanthomonadaceae > Luteimonas > Luteimonas luteida. Next base: position 68,301 of record NZ_JAIWPT010000011.1, on the reverse strand, counting down.
GCGCGCGTGCTCATGCGCCCTTGTCCGTGCGCAGTTCGCGGGTCCTGCGCAGGCTGCCGGCGGCGGGCCGCGCGACGACCGCGGCGAAGGCAACGATGCCCAGGCTGATGATCGCCCCGCCGGCCAGCGCCCAGCCGCGCGGCCAGGCCTCGTGCAGGAACAGCACGCCCAGCAGCACCGCGAACAGCAGCTCGGCGGCCTGCATCGCCTCGGCCGCGCCGAGCGCGACCGGGTTGTTGCGGACCATGCCGGTGGCCTGGAAGAACAGGATCGTCGCGACCACGCCCGACAGCAGCGCGACGCCCGCCGCCAGCCACACCTGCGGCAGCGACGGCGCGCCGGCCTGGTGCCAGGCGAACGCGGCGACCAGCAGCCACAGCGGCTGGCTGGCGAGAGTCATGCCGAACACCCGCTGGGTCGCGTTGAGCGCCTCGCCGGTGCGCTCCAGGTGCAGCAGCAGCAGGCGGTTGCCGAGCGGATAGGCGACCGCGGCGGTCAGCACGCAGGCCAGCGCGATCCAGCCGGCGCGATCGAGGCCACGGCCACCATGGCCGAACTGCATCAGCAGCACGCCGGCCAGGATCACCACCGCCACCGCCAGCCCGGCCGGCGGAATCCGCCGCCGTGCGTCGCGGTACAGCAACGGCGCGCACAGCATGCCGGCGATCACGGTGAACTGGAAACTGCCGGCGACCAGCCACGACGGACCGCTGGACGCGGCGTAGCTCAGCATGCAGTAGAACAGCAGGAAGCCGATCGCGCTGCAGCGCAGCCACGCCCACGGGTGCGCGACGATCGCGCGCCACACCGGCGCCACGCCGCCCTGCCACGGCATCAGCGGCAGCAGCAGCGGCAGGGTGATGAAGTAGCGCAGCGCCGCGGTCCATGCCCAGTGCCCCCCGCCGCTGGCGCTGGCGCGGTTGAGCACGTAGGTCATGGTGAAGAACAGCGCCGACGCCAGTGCGATGCCCACCGCCAGCAGTGCGCGGCGGTGGTCGTGTTCGAGCGGACTCATGCCGAGGCCGCGTCTGCGCCGCGGAGAGTCGCCAGGTCGCGCGCGGCGGCGACGGCATCGACCACCGCGTCGACCTCGGCATGGCTGTGCGCGGCGCTGAGGGTGATGCGCAGCCGCGCCTGGCCCTCGGGCACGGTCGGCGGCCGGATCGCGGCGACCCAGTATCCGGCCGCATCCAGCGCCCGCGACAGCGCCAGCGCCTCGGCGTTGCCGCCGCAGCGCAGCGGCTGGATCGGCGTGTCCGACGGCATCAGGTCAAGCCCGTGCGCGCGGGCGCGATCGCGGAAGCGCCGGATGAGCGCATGCAGGCGCGTGCGGCGCCAGTGTTCGTGCCGCGCCAGCTTCACCGCGGCCAGCGCCGCGGCGGCCTGCGCCGGCGGCAGCGCGGTGGTGTAGACGTAGGGACGCGCGGTCTCGCGCAGGTGGCCGACCAGGTCCGCGTCGCCGGCCAGCACCGCGCCATGGCCGCCGAGCGCCTTGCCCAGCGTCGCCAGCTGCAGCGGCACGGTCGTGGCATCGAGCCGCGCCTCGGCGACGCTGCCGCGGCCTTCCGGCCCGGTCACGCCGATCCCGTGCGCGTCGTCGACGTACAGCAGCGCCTGCTGCACGCGGGCGACGATCGCCAGCTCGCGCAGCGGCGCGCTGTCGCCGTCCATGCTGAAGATGCCGTCGGTCGCCAGCATCGCGGCGCCGTCGGGCAGCGTGCGCAGCTGGCGCAGCGCGCCTTCGGCGTCGGCGTGCGGATAGCGACGCAGCCGGCAGCCGGCCAGCCGCGCGGCATCGATGAGGCTGGCGTGGTTGAGGCGGTCCTGCACGCAGGCATCGCCGTCGCCGAGCAGGCCCTGCAGCACCGCCAGGTTGGCCGCGAAGCCGCTGCCCAGCAGCAGCGCCGCCGGCACCTGCAGCCAGTCGGCGACCTCGCGCTCCAGCGCGTCGTGCAGCGCGTGGTGGCCGCAGACCAGGTGCGAGCCGCCGCTGCCGGTGCCGGCGCTGGCGGCCGCGTCCTGCAGCGCGCCGGTCACCGAGAAATGCTGCGACAGGCCGAGGTAGTCGTTGCCGCAGAAATTCAGCAGCCAGCGGGCGTCGCCATCGTCGCCCAGGACCTCGCAACGCATGCCGTCGCGGCGCAGGACCGTTCGCCGCACGCGGCGCAGCGCGCGCGCATCGCGCTGCTGCGCGGCCTCGCGCGCGCGGGCCCGCAGGTCGGGGCGTTCAACCACCGTGGCGGGCCCAGATCGCCAGGGCGCCGAGCGCGACGGCGGGCAGCGCCAGCAGGCCGTTGATCGCGACGCCGGCGCGACCGGCGCGGCCGAGACCGAGCTCGCGCGCCTGCTGCGCATCGGTCGTGCTCTTGTGCGCCAGCACCAGCACCGCGGCGAACAGCGCGGCGGCGAAGCCGAGACCGGCGCCGGCGTCGCGGAAGTACAGCACCACGCCCCAGGCCAGCACGCCGACGGCGAGCAGGCGCAGCGCGGCCAGCGGCTTCGGCTGGCCGGCGCGCAGCGCCAGCGCGAAGCCGCTGAGCCCCACCAGCGCCAGCAGCGCGAGGTAGGCCCAGCCCGGCCACGGGATCATGCAGCGCAGCTCGCGGGATGCAGCGCGAGCGCGGGGTGCTCGACGATGTCGGCGTGCACGGTGCCAGGGTGGTCGTGGCCATCGGCGTCGACCGTCACCGGCATCGGCCGCAGGCCCAGCCGCGCGAACAGCGCCATGTCGCGCTCGGTGTCGGGGTTGCCGGTGGTCAGCAACTGCTCGCCGTAGAAGATCGAGTTGGCGCCGGCGGCGAAGCACAGCGCCTGGATCTCGTCGCTCATGTCCGCACGTCCCGCCGACAGCCGCACCATCGAGCGCGGCATCAGGATGCGCGCGACCGCGATCGTGCGCACGAACTCGAACGGGTCGAGCTCGGCGATGCCGTGCAGCGGCGTGCCCTCGACCTGCACCAGCCGGTTGATCGGCACCGAATCCGGGTGCACCGGCAGGTTGGCCAGGGTCTTCAGCAGGCCCGCGCGCTGGCGCCGGGTCTCGCCCATGCCGACGATGCCGCCGCAGCAGGTCTTCAGGCCGGCGTCGCGCACGTGGCTGAGCGTCTGCAGCCGGTCCTGCATCTCGCGGGTGTGGATGATCGAATCGTAGAACTCGGGATCGGTGTCGATGTTGTGGTTGTAGTAGTCCAGGCCCGCGTCCTTCAGCGCCCGCGCCTGCTCGCCGGTCAGCATGCCCAGCGTCGCGCAGGTCTCCAGGCCCAGCGCCTTGACCTCGCGGATCATCGCCGCGACCTTCGGCACGTCGCGGTCCTTGGGCGAGCGCCACGCCGCGCCCATGCAGAAGCGCGAGGCGCCCGCGGCCTTGGCCTGGCGCGCCTTCTCCAGCACCGCCTCGGTGCTCATCAGCTTGGTCGCGGTCACGCCGGTGTGGTAGCGCTGCGCCTGCGGGCAGTAGCTGCAGTCCTCGGGGCAGCCGCCGGTCTTGACCGACAGCAGGGTGCTGACCTGGACCTCGGCCGGGTCGAAATGCTGGCGGTGCACGCTGGCGGCGCGGAACAGCAGCTCGGGGAACGGCAGGTCGAACAGCGCCTCGATCTCGCTGCGGGCCCAGTCGTGGCGCAGGGGCGGCAAGGGCTGGCCGGCTTCGGGGCGGGCGTGGCTGACAACGGACATGGGGATTTTCCGACAGAACCGGACGGTCGAGACCGGCAGTCTGGAAAGCATGCCCGAGCCTGTCAACCAGAATCCGCCCGGTCCGGTTGACGCCCCCTGGCGCCGCTGGCTGCGCATGCTGGCGCCGCCGCGCTGCCTGATCTGCCGCGAATGCGCCGCCAACGGCATCGATCTGTGCCCGGCGTGCGCACGCACGCTGCCATGGTCGGGCAACGCCTGCCGACGCTGCGCGTTGCCGCTGGCGGGTGCCGACCCGGTCTGCGGCGCCTGCCTGCGCCGGCCGCCGCCGCTGGCCGAAGTCCGCGCCGCATTCGTCTACGGCTTCCCGCTCGACCGCCTGCTGCCGCGCTTCAAGTTCCACCGCGACCTCGCCGCCGGCGCCCTGCTCGCCGACTGCCTCGCGCGCACGGTCGCGCCGCTGCCGCGTCCGGATGCGCTGGTGCCGGTGCCGCTGCATCGCGCGCGCCTGCGCCAGCGCGGCTACGACCAGGCGCTGGAACTGGCGCGGCCGCTCGCATGCCGGCTGGCGATGCCGCTGCGCGACGACCTGCTGCGGCGGGTCCGCGACACGGCGCCGCAGTCGCGCCTCGACGCGAAGGCCCGCCGCCGCAACGTCCGGCGCGCGTTCGAGGCGGCCGCCACTGCGCCGCTGCCGACGCACGTGGCGCTGCTCGACGACGTCATGACCACCGGCGCGACCCTGCACGCCGCGGCCATCGCGCTGCACCGGGCCGGTGTCGCCCGCGTCGATGCCTGGGTCTGCGCGCGGGTACGATGACCTGCCCTGCCCATCCGCCCCGAACCATGCGACACACCCTGCATTTCTTCAGCCTGCTGGCCTGCCTCGCGCTGCTGGCCGCCTGCAACGGCCGCGACGCGCACGACCCGGCCGGCACCTGGGGCGAACTCGGCCTGCACCACGTCCACGACATGCCCGGTACCGACCGCATCCCGGCCACGTCCCCGCACGGCGATCCGGTTTTCCTGGAGCACGTGCTGACCGTCGCCGGCGACGACGTGCTGTCGGTCGATGTCGGCGCCGACCCGACTCCCGTGCTGGACATCAGGTTCAGCGATGCGGCCGGACAGCGCATCGAGGCAGTGACCGCGGCCAGCATCGGCAGGCAGCTGGCGATCACGTCGGGCGACCGCGTGCTTGCCGTCGCGACGGTCGCCGGGCCGTTCTCCAGCAGTGTCCGGATCAGCGGCGAGACCCTGGAGGACGCAAGGGCGATGCGCAACGCAATGCGGCGCGACGCCGCGGAGGCTGCCGGCGCGCACCGGGCCACGGGCGCCACGCAGGGCGCGCCCGGGCTTGACCCTCCCGGGTGAGCGGCGTATCCAGTCCCCGGGGGGCTTCAACCAAGGAGAAGGCACATGGGCAACTGGCTTGCGGACGGCGTCTCGCGCGCCTGGTGGGTGTTCCTGCTGTACGGCCTCATCGGTGTCGCGTTCGGCGTGACCCTGCTGGTATGGCCGGACAGTTCGGTACTGGCGCTGGTCTGGGCCTTCGGCATCCTGTCGCTGGCCGATGGCCTGGTCAGCCTGCTCAGCGTGTTCCAGCGCGACCTGGCGCTGCCCAGGTGGCTGTTGCTGCTGTACGCGCTGGTGTCGATCGCGTTCGGCGTGCTGGCGATCCTGCAGCCGGCGGAGATGGCAGCGGCCCTGCTGTGGGTGCTGGCGCTGTGGCTGATCATCGCCGGCATCGCCCGCATCGTCTTCGCCATCCAGGTCCGCAAGCTGGTGCAGGGCGAATGGCTGCTGGTGCTCAGCGGCATCCTCGCGATCCTGCTCGGCGTACTGTTCTTCGCCAATCCCGACATCAGCCTGCGCGTGATCGCGATCTGGATCGGCATCGGCGCCCTGCTCTACGGCGCACTGCAGATCGCGGTCGCACTGCGCCTGCGCGGCCACGCGCGCGCGCTGTCCTGACGCGCGCTTCCGCGACGCAGGGACCGCGCGCAACTAGCGGCGGCGATCCGGCGCGATACCGCCGGCGCCGCCGCCGTTCCCTGAGCCGCGTCTTCCGAAAAAGTTCCCGCAATGCCGCGAACGGCGGCACGCCGTTCATGTTGCGTAAAAATTGCGGGTGACGCATCGGGGCATGATTCGCCCCCCGGAAGACAAGGCGTTGGCGGCACGACCGCCCGGCCGGTTCGGGCATCGCAGCGCGGCAGCCGCCGTCCATTGATGCCCATTGCCATTTCCCGGATGCCGGCCTGCACGTCGCCGGCATGCGCGTACCGCTTCGCGCACCCCCAGAGCCTGCTGCGGCCATTGCCCGGCGGGATGTGAACCCCCGTCGGGATCGGTCGCCCGGCCCTGGAGACATCGACAACATGCTCAATTGCAATCCGCGCCTGGACAAGGCGATCGCCCTGGCATTGATCTCGGGCGCAGGCCTTGCCTCCATGCCCGCACACGCGCAGGACAGCGACGGGGAGACCACCGAACTGCGCGCGGTCGAGGTCACCGGGTCGCGGATCAAGAGCACCGACGCCGAGACCTCCCAGCCGGTGCTGACCCTGAGCCGCGAGGAGATCCAGGCCCAGGGACGCACCTCGATCGGCGACGTGATCCAGTCGATCACGGCCTCCGGCGCCGTGATGAACAGCAACATCAACTCCGGTGGCAGCGGCCAGAGCCGGGTCAGCCTGCGCAACATCGGCAGCAACCGCACGCTGGTGCTGGTCAACGGCCGCCGCTGGGTCGGCGGCACCGGCCTGAGCGGCGACGTCGACCTCAACTCCATTCCGACCGCCGCGGTGGAACGGATCGAAGTGCTAAAGGACGGCGCCTCGGCGATCTACGGCTCCGACGCGATCGGCGGCGTGGTCAACATCATCCTGATCGACGAACTCGACGGCGCCGAGCTGAACGCCTACTACGGCCAGTACGACGCCGGCGACGGCGGGCACGAGAGCCTGGACTTCACCATTGGCACCACGGGCGAGCGTTTCGGCGCCCTGCTGGGCATCTCGCGCGTGGTCGAGAAGCCGGTCGGCGCCGGCGACCGCGCGATCTCGGCGGTACCGGTATTCGGCGCCACCCCCGGCTTCCGCGGCGTGGCCGACACGCCCGACGGGCGCTTCAGCCTGTCACCCGACGGCAGCAACCCGTTCACCAACGACGGGCCCGGCACGCCGTATCGCCCCTATGCGACCGCCGACAACTACAACACCGCGCCCGACCGCTACCTCGCGGTCGGCCAGGAGATGAATTCCCTGTTCGGCAACGCGCACGCGGACCTGACCGACACCATCCGCCTGCGCCTGACCACGCAGTACGTGGAAAGGCAGACCGAGCAGCGGCTGCCGGTCAATCCGGTGATCTTCGGATCGCGCACCAGCGGCTACAGCAGCGACCTGGCGATCAGCGCCGACAGCATCTACAACCCGTTCGGGCAGGACGTGGCCTGGGGCGGCCGGATGCTGAGCGAGGCGGGCAACCGCATCGTCACCCGCAACGTGGACACCACCGCGGTCAACCTGGTCCTGGAAGGCGCCTTCACCGTGGCCTCGCGCGACTGGGACTGGGACCTGGGCTATTTCTACGGCCGCACCCGCAGCCACGACACCGGCGAGAACCAGCAGGACTACCGGCGCATGCGCGAGGCGCTGGGTCCGTCGATGCGCGATGCGTCCGGCGCCCCGGTCTGCGTGGGCACGGCCGGCGACCTGTCCACCGCCATCGCCGGCTGCGTGCCGCTGGACCTGCTCGGCGGCGCCGGCAGCGTCACCCCGGAAATGCTCGAGTACATCGGCTTCCTGGAGAACAGTTATCTGGGCTTCGAGCAGCGCAGCATCTACGCCAACCTGACCGGCGAACTGTTCGACCTGCCGGCCGGGCCGCTGGCCTTCGCCGCCGGCGTGGAGCATCGCCGCGAAAGCGGCTTCGACCGCCCCGACCCGCTGATCGGCACCGGCGTGACCAACGGCTTCACCCGCGAACCGACTGAAGGCGGCTACGAGGTCGACGAGGCCTACGTGGAACTGGCGGTGCCGCTGCTCAGGGACCTGCCCGGTGCCCAGCTGCTCGACCTGAGCGTCGCCAGCCGCTACTCCGACTACAGCAATTTCGGCGACACGCTCAACAGCAAGTTCGGCTTCCGCTGGAAGCCGGTCGACAGCCTGATGGTGCGCGGCAACTGGAGCGAAGGCTTCCGTGCGCCGAACATCAGCGAACTGTATCAGGGCCAGACGGGCAACAGCTTCTCCAACGTCACCGATCCGTGCGCGGTCAGCCTGCAGGGCAGCCCCCTGCCCGACCCGGTGTCCTGCGCCGGCGTGCCCGCCAACCTGGACCAGGGCACGCCATCGATCAACACCGTCGGCGGCGGCAATCCCGACGTCGGCCCCGAAACCGCCGTCTCGCGCACCCTGGGCCTGGTGTACAGCCCGGACTGGCTTGCGGGCCTCGACCTGTCGCTGGACTGGTGGCGCATCGAGATCGACGACACCATCTCCACGCTCGGCGCGCAGAGCGTGGTCAACCAGTGCTACCGCGTCGGCAACGACGACATGTGCGGGCTGGTCAGCCGCAACGAGTTCGGCCAGATCACCACGATCCGCAACGTGCGCACCAACCTGGGCACGGTCGAGGTCGAGGGCTACGACTTCTCGGCCGGCTACGCCACCGCCGGGCACGACTGGGGCCGGCTGCGGATGCGCCTGGACGGCACCTACCTCACGCGCAACCAGTCCAACACCGGCATCGACCTCACCGGCGCCGGCCAGCCGACCCCCGGCGGCAACGTGGTCGGCACCGGCAGCAACTGGCGTCTGCGCGCCAACCTGCTGCTGGGCTGGCAGCGCGATACGCTGGGCGTCAACTGGCTGATGCGCTATTTCTCCCGTCTGCACGAATCCTGCTCCGCGCTCGGCAGCGAGGCCTACGTGGTCTGCTCCGACCCCGACCGCTACGTCGACGGCCTGGTCGAAGGGCCGGATGGCGAATGGGGAATGGCGCCGGTGTGGCAACCGCGCAACCGCATCGGCAGCGTGCTCTACCACGACGTGAGCGGCTACGTGGACCTGCCGTGGAACGCCCGCTTCACCATCGGCATGAACAACCTGCTGGACCGCGACCCGCCGGTCTCGGTGACGGCCAACAACAGCTTCAAGCCCGAGTACCAGTTGCCGGGCCGGTTCCTGTACATGCGCTACCACCAGACGTTCTGAGAACCCGCCCGAGCATCCCGCCGAACGCCACGTGGCCGCGTCGCGGCCACCCGGCGGGGCGACTGCGTCGCCGCGCCGCGTCCACGCCGGGTAACACGGGGACGTGGACACGCGCCTCCCACCTGCCGCGGCCTGCACGCCCGCGCATCCTGCGCAGCGCAAGCCGGTCACGTGAACGGACGTCGACGCCCGCATCCGCCCGGTCCGGTGCCGCCCCACGGCCGGTGCCGCGCGCCAGCCGGCGACGATGCCGGCGGAGCAGGCTCTCCATGCCGCCCGGGCGACGATGCGGCAACGCGCGGCGCGACTCGCGCGTACGCGATGCCGGGCGATGACCGCCCCAGGCCCGTCCGCAACAGCCCCTGCCACTGACCCCAGGCCCAAACTCTGCAGCGCCGTCGTGCCCTGTCCCTGCCGACGGCAGTACCGCGCGCACGGCGCAGGATCTGTATACATACATACAAATAAGGACGGAACAACCACCTGAAAACCGCCGTAAACACGCATTGCTGCAGTGCGTCATGACAGGCTCCCTTACTATTTACTAGGATTCTGTATACAGAACCCGGGAGCCGCCATGTCGTCGCTTTGCCTGCCCACCGAACGCCAGCCCTCGACTCTCGCCACGCTGCTGGCGGGCTATTCGTTCGAGATGACGGCCAAGGACATCCCCGACCTCGAGAAGGCGGCGGCCGTGATCCCGCAGGGAACCCGCATCTCGATCACGTTCCTGCCCGGCGAGGACGTCCGGGCCCGGCTGAACGCGGCCATGGCCGTCCGGCGGCTCGGCTTCGTCCCGGTCCCGCACATCTCGGCGCGCCGGCTGGGCTCGCAGCACGAACTCGAGTCGTTCCTCGAAGCGCTGGCCGAACTCGCCGATGCCGACCACGCCTTCATCATCGCCGGCGACCTGCCGCAGGCGGCCGGGCCCTACGGCGACGCGCTGTCGGTCATCCGTTCGGGCCTGCTGGAGAAATACGGTTTCCGGCACGTCGGCATCTCGGGCTACCCGGAAGGCCATCCGGGCATTGCCCCCGACCTGCTGTGGCGCGCGATGCGCGACAAGCAGGAGGAACTGGCCGCGCGCAACCTGGAGGCGTCGCTGATCACCCAGTTCGGCTTCGATGCGCAGCCGGTGCTCGACTGGCTCGGCCAGGTGCGCGTGCGCGGCACCGCGCTGCCGGCATGGATCGGCGTTTCCGGGCCCGCCAGCGTCAAGACCCTGCTCAGGTACGCCGCCCGCTGCGGCGTCGGCGCCTCGGCCAAGGTGATGTCCAAGTACGGCCTGTCGCTGACCCGGGTGCTGGGCACTGCGGGCCCGGACCCGCTGATCCTGGAGCTGGCCGAAGGCCTGGAGACCGCCGACCTCGGGCCGGTCCACCTGCATTTCTACGCGTTCGGCGGCTTCGCCCGAACCATCGACTGGGTCACCGGCTTCCGTCAGGAACACGGCCTGTGAACCGGCTACCCACCACTTCCCACGACAACCAGACAAAAAGGGCGACGGCATGACCGCGAACAATCTCGAACAAGTGATCCAGGCCGCGGGCAACCCGGTCGAACTGCTGCGCAACTCGCAGATCGGTGCCTACGTCTACCCGGTGGTGGCGCCGGAATTCACCAACTGGCGCTCCGAGCAGTGGGCCTGGCAGCACACCGCGGTGCTGTTCGACCAGTCGCACCACATGGTCGACCTGTTCATCCGCGGCAAGGACGCGCTGAAGCTGATCAGCGACACCGCGATCAACTCGACCAGGCACTTCAAGATCAACCAGGCCAAGCAGTACGTGCCGGTCACGCCCTATGGCCACGTCATCGGCGACGGCATCCTGTTCTATCTCGCCGAGGAGGAATTCGTCTACGTCGGCCGCGCGCCGGCGGCGAACTGGCTGATGTTCCAGGCCGAGACCGGCGGCTACGACGTCACCATCGAGAAGGACGACCGCTCGCCGTCGCGTCCGATGGGCAAGCCGGTCAAGCGGGTGTTCTGGCGCTTCCAGATCCAGGGCCCGAACGCCTGGGCGATCATCGAGAAGCTCAATGGCGGCCCGCTGGAGCAGCTGAAGTTCTTCCACATGAGCGAGATGCACATCGCCGGCCGCAAGGTGCGCACGCTGCGCCACGGCATGTCCGGCGCGCCGGGCCTGGAGATCTGGGGGCCGTACGAGGAGCGCGAGGAGATCCGCGCGGCGATCGTCGAGGCGGGCAGGGAGTTCGGCCTGGTCCAGTGCGGCAGCCGCGCCTATCCGTCGAACACGCTCGAATCGGGCTGGATCCCGTCGCCGCTGCCGGCGATCTACACCGGCGAGAAGCTCAAGGCCTACCGCGAATGGCTGGGCGCCGACAGCTACGAGGCCACCGGCGCGATCGGCGGCAGCCTGGTGTCGGACGACATCGAGGACTACTACGTCAATCCGTACGAGATCGGCTACGGCCCGTTCGTGAAGTTCGACCACGACTTCATCGGCCGCGAGGCGCTCGAGGCGCTGGACAAGGACCGGCAGCGCCGCAAGGTCACGCTGGCCTGGAACGGCGAGGACATGGCGAAGATCTTCGCCTCGCTGTTCGACCCGGACGGCACGCCGTACAAGTTCTTCGACCTGCCGCTGGCCAACTACGCCTCGACCAACGCCGACCGCGTGATCGACGCCGACGGCCGCACCGTGGGCATGTCGATGTTCACCGGCTACAGCTACAACGAGAAGACCGCGCTGTCGCTGGCGACGATCGACCACGAGATCCCGGTCGGCACCGAGCTGCGCGTGGTCTGGGGCGAGGAGAACGGCGGCACGAGGAAGACCACCGTCGAGCCGCACCGGCAGATCGAGGTCCGGGTCGTGGTCAGCCCGGTGCCGTACTCGCGCATCGCCCGCGAGGAGTACGAGGGCGGCTGGCGCAGCGCCCGCGACTGACCGCGCTCGCCACCGGGCGCCGATGCGCGCCCGGCGGCCGTCGCGCCGCCACAGAACCAGTTCCGGCCAACCGGACGCCCGACTGCAACACCCGCCCATCCCCGGCGTCGGGACGTTCCCCGGCCCCGGCAACGCCGTCCTGGCGTTGCCGGTCTTGTCCATCGCCTGCCGCCGCCCGGCAGCGCGCCTGCCTGGATGATTTCCCGTGAGCAACGTGCAGATCCTGACCCTCTCCTGCAAGGACAAACCCGGCCTGGTCTCGTCGGTCGCCAGCCTGCTGTTCGAGCACGGCGGCAACATCCTCGAGGCCCAGCAGTTCGACGACCTCAAGACCCGCACCTTCTTCATGCGCGTGGTATTCGACCTCGCAGACCCGGCCGGGGCCGACGCGATCCGGGCGGGCTTCGAGGCGGCGGTCGGCGCACGCGACATGAACTGGCAGCTGCGCCCCCGCGACCGCCGCAGGAAGGTCCTGCTGCTGGTGTCGCGGTTCGACCACTGCCTCGGTGACCTGCTCTACCGGCTGCGCATCGGCGAGCTGTCCATGGACGTGGTGGGCATCGTCTCCAACCACCCCCGCGAAGCGCTCAACATCTCGCTGATCGGCGACATCCCGTTCCACCACCTGCCGGTCACCGCGGACACCAAGGCCGCGCAGGAAGCGCGGATCAGGCAGCTGATCGAGGAGACCGGCACCGAGCTGGTGGTGCTGGCGCGCTACATGCAGATCCTCTCGGACGACTTCTCGCGTTATCTCTCCGGCCGCTGCATCAACATCCACCACAGTTTCCTGCCCGGCTTCAAGGGCGCCCGGCCCTATCACCAGGCCTACGCGCGCGGGGTCAAGATGATCGGCGCGACCGCGCACTACGTGACCTCCGACCTCGACGAGGGCCCGATCATCGTCCAGGACGTCGAGCCGATCACCCACGCCGACAGCGCGGACGACCTGGTCCGCAAGGGCCGCGACATCGAGCGCCGGGTGCTGGCGCGCGCGGTGCACTACCACCTCGACGACCGCGTGCTGCTCAACGGCAGCCGTACCGTGGTCTTCTGAGTCCGGCACGCGCATGGCCCAACGCATCGACGGCAAGGCGATCGCCGCACGGCTGGTCGCGGCCACCGCCGCCGACGTCGGCGACCTCGCCGCGCGCCACGGGGTGGTTCCCGGCTTGGCGGTCGTGCTGGTCGGCGAGGACCCGGCCAGCCAGGTCTACGTCGGCCGCAAGATCGCCCAGTGCCGCAGGGCCGGCATCGTCTCGATCGAACACCGCCTGCCGGCCGCGACCGCGCAGCAGGAACTGCTGGCGCTGATCGCGCGCCTCAACGCCGACGCCGCGGTCCACGGCATCCTGGTGCAGCTGCCGCTGCCGCCGCAGATCGACGCCGCGCGCGTGCTCGACGCGATCGCGCCGCACAAGGACGTCGACGGCTTCCACCCGGTCAACGTCGGCCGCCTGTCGACCGGCGCCGGCGGCGGGCTGACGCCATGCACGCCGCTGGGCTGCATCAAGCTGCTCGACACCGTGGTCGACGACTACCGCGGCCTCGAGGCGGTGGTGATCGGCAAGTCGAACATCGTCGGCAAGCCGGTCGCGCTGCTGCTGCTCGAACGCGAATGCACGGTCACGGTGACCCACATCCTGACCCGCAACCTGCCCGACATCGTGCGCACGGCCGACATCGTCGTGGTCGCCGCCGGCAGCCCCGGCCTGGTCCGCGGCGACTGGGTCAAGCCCGGCGCGATCGTCATCGACGTCGGCATCAACCGCATCGTCGACGGCGACGGGCGCGCGCGGCTGGTCGGCGACAGCGTGACCGCCGAACTCGACCATGCCGCCGCGGTGACGCCGGTACCCGGCGGCGTCGGCCCGATGACCATCGCCTGCCTGCTGTCGAACACCGTGCAGGCCGCGCGCGCGCAGCTGGAACGCGCGGCGGCGATCGGCACGGATGCGGCCCGGGCCTAGCCGTCCAGCGGCAGCCCGACGTAGTTCTCGGCGATCGTGCGCAGGCCGGCCTCGCTGCCGAGCAGGTAGTCGAGTTCGGCGCTGCGGAACTTCGCCTCGATCGGCGCCTCGCCGGGAAAGCGGTGCAGCAGGCCGGTGAACCACCACGAGAAGCGCTCGGCCTTCCAGACCCGGCGCAGGCAGCGCGCGGAATAGCGGTCCAGGCCCGCCTCGCTGCCGTCGGCGGCGTAGTCCTGCAACGTCTGTGCCAGGTACTTCACGTCGCTCGCGGCCAGGTTCAGGCCCTTGGCGCCGGTCGGCGGCACGATATGCGCGGCGTCGCCGGCCAGGAACAGGCGGCCGAAGCGCAGCGGTTCGGCGACGAAGCTGCGCAGCGGCGCGATGCTCTTCTCCAGCGACGGTCCGGTCACCAGCCGCGCGCGCGCCGCGTCGTCCAGCCGCAGCCGCAGTTCGTCCCAGAACGCCGCATCGCTCCAGCGCTCGGCCCGCTCGGTCAACGGCACCTGCAGGTAGTAGCGGCTGCGCGTCGGGCTGCGCTGGGAGCACAGCGCGAATCCGCGCGGGCTGGCGGCATAGACCAGTTCGTCGCAGACCGGCGGCGTGTCCGACAGCAGCCCCAGCCAGCCGAACGGATAGACCTTCTCCCAGGTGCGCACGGCGCCGGCCGGCACGCTGGCGCGGCAGACGCCATGGAAGCCGTCGCAGCCGGCGATGAAGTCGCAGTCGATGCGCCGCTCGCCGTCCGCGTCGCGGTAGACCACGCGCGGCCGGGTGCCGTCGAAGCCCTCGATGCGCACGTCCCGTGCCGAGTAGACCGTCTGCAGCCCTGCCGCCGCGCGGGCCTGCATCAGGTCGCGGGTCAGCTCGGTCTGGCCGTAGACCATCACCACGCGGCCGCCGCTGTGGCGCTGCAGGTCGACCCGGTGGCGGCCGCCGTCGAACAGCAGCTCGATGCCGTGGTGGGGCAATCCTTCGGCATGCATCCGCGCGCCGGCGCCGGCTTCGTCGAGCAGGTCCATCGTGACCTGTTCGAGGATGCCGGCGCGGATCCGGCCCAGCACGTGGTCGGCGCTCTGCCGCTCGACGATGACGTTGTCGATGCCCGCGCGCTGCAGCAGCTGCCCCAGCAGCAGGCCGGCCGGCCCTGCGCCGACGATCGCGACCCGGGTCCTCATGCCCGCCTCCCGTCTCCCGTTCCAATGCACGCAGCATCACCGCGCGAATGGAAGGAAGCCATCCATAAGGATCACTGATTGCGCGATAATCGCGCACGGTGCGCGCCCTGCGCACGCAACCGGGAACCGGTGATGACCGCAGCGCAACCGCACCCGCCGATCGCGAAGGGCGACCACGTCGAGGGCCTCGCCAAGGGCCTGGCCGTGCTGGAATGCTTCGGCACCGAGCGCCAGCGGCTCAACGCGACCCAGGCCGCCGGACGCGCGGGCCTGAGCCGCGCCGCCGCCCGCCGCCACCTGCTGACCCTGGCGCACCTGGGCTACCTGGACACCGACGGCCACGCGTACTGGCTGTCGCCCCGGGTCCTGCGGCTGGCGGGCAGCTACCTGGCGTCGGCGCGGCTGCCGCGGCTGACCCAGCCCGCGCTCGACGCGCTGGCCGCGCGCAGCGGCCTGGTCCATTCGGTCGCGGTGCTGGACGGTGCGGAAGTCGTCGTCGTCGCGCGCAGCGTGCCCGCCCTGCCCGGCCAGCGCATGGTCGCCCACGGCATCCACCTCGGCGCACGCCTGCCCGCGCACGCCACCTCCACCGGCAAGGTGCTGCTGGCGGCGCTGGATCCGCCCGCACTGGCGCACTGGCTGTCCACCTACGCCGGCCCCGACGGGCTGCCGGGGCTGACGCCGCACACGCAGCGCGATCCGGCGGCGCTGCGCGCCGCGCTGGCGGACATCGCGGCCCGGCAGCACTGCCACGCCGGCGCCGAGCACGAGCCGGGCGTGCATGCGCTGGCGGTGCCGCTGCAGGACATCCACGGCACGACGGTGGCCGCGCTCAATGCGATCGCCGTCGGCGATGCGCGCGCGGCGGCCCGGCGACTGGACACGATGCTGCCGCTGCTGCGCGACAGCGCCGCGGCGCTGCGCGCCCGGCTGGCCTGAGAACCTGTTCACGGCCGCCGAAACGGCCCGCGTGGCCGCTGCGCGGCCACCCTTCGGGCCGCGGTCGCGCCGCACGCGGCATGCGGCCCCGTCAGTATTCCTCGGTGTCGATCTCAGCCTGGGTGCCCGCGGGATAGCGCGGCCCGGACACCGTCCGCGGGTTGATCGCCGCATCCAGCCTGCCCAGCTGCGCCGGCGTCAGCACGACCGCCGCTGCGGCGACGTTCTCGCGCAGGTGCGCCACCGACGTGGTGCCGGGGATCGGGACGATGTCCCCGTCCTGCGCCAGCAGCCAAGCCAGTGCCGCCTGCGCCGGCGTGCACCCGGCCTCGGCGGCGACCGCGCGCAACGGCGCCAGCAGCGCGCGGTTGGCGGGCCAGTGCGCGGCCTGGAACCTGGGCATGCCCCGGCGGATGTCGCCGTCGGGCAGCGCGTCGATCCCGGCCTGCCCGAGCCGGTCGCCGAGGTAGCCGCGCGCGATCGGGCTGAAGGCCACGAAGCCCGCGCCCAGTTCGCGGCAGGCGGCGAGCACGCCGATCTCCGGATTGCGGCTCCACAGCGAGTATTCGGTCTGCACCGCGGCCACCGGGTGCACCGCATGGGCGCGCCGCAGCGTCGCGGCCGAGACCTCCGACAGCCCGATCGCGCGGATCTTGCCCTGCTCGACCAGCCGCGACAGCGCGCCGACGCTGTCCTCGACCGGCACCTGCGGGTCGCGCCGGTGCAGGTAGTACAGGTCGATGACGTCGGTCCCCAGGCGCGCCAGGCTGTCCTCGCAGTTGCGGAACAGGGTCTCGGGCCGGCCATCGATCACGCGCCGGCCGTCGACGCCGAACATGCCGCCCTTGCTGGCCAGCACGATGCGGTCGCGGTGTCGCCGCAGCAGTGGGCCCAGGCGGGTCTCGTTGGCGCCGAACCCATACAGCGCCGCGGTATCGAACAGGGTCACGCCCAGGTCCAGCGCCGCCTCGACCACGGCACGGCCCGCGGCCGCGTCGACCGGGGTGCCGTAGGCATGGTCCAGGCTCATGCAGCCCAGGCCGACGGGCGCGACCTCGAACGGCCCGATCCGGCGCGTCCGCACCGGCGCCGTCATCGGGCCGCGTCGAGCTGCTGTTCGAGCCGGTGCAGCGTGCGGTAGCACGGCAGCACCTGGGCGACGCTGGCATTGGGCTCGCGGCCCTCGCGGATCGCGGCGAAGAACTCGCGGTCCTGCAGCTCGATGCCGTTCATGCTGACGTCGACCCCGCTCACGTCCACCGGTTCCTCCGGGCCCTTGCTGTGCGTCCGCACCAGGTCGTCGTAACGCGCGACATAGGTCGCGCTGTCGCCGATGTAGCGGAAGAACGTGCCCAGCGGGCCGTCGTTGTTGAAGCTCAGGGACAGCGTGCAGATGGCGCCGGTGCTGCTCTTGAGCTGGATCGACATGTCCATGGCGATGCCCAGTTGCGGATGGATCGGTCCCTGCACCGCATGGGCCTGCACGATCTCGCCGCCGGTCTGCCAGGCGAACAGGTCCACCGTGTGCGCGGCGTGGTGCCACAGCAGATGGTCGGTCCAGCTGCGCGGCTCGCCGAGCGCATTGATGTTGCTGCGGCGGAAGAAGTACGTCTGCACGTCCATCTGCTGGATGTCGAACGCGCCGGCCTCGATCTGCCTGCGCACGAACTGGTGGCTGGGATTGAAGCGGCGGGTATGGCCGCACATCGCCACCAGCCCGGTCTCGCGCTGCAGCGCCGCCACCGCCTCGGCATCGGCCAGGCTGTCGGCCAGCGGGATCTCCACCTGCACGTGCTTGCCGGCACGCAGCGCGGCCTGCGCCTGCGCGGCGTGCATCTGCGTGGGCGTGCACAGGATCACCGCGTCCACCTCGTCCAGCGCCAGGCTTTCCGCCAGGTCGGTGGTGACGTGGCCGATGCCGTACCTGTCCGCGACCTGCCGGGTCCGGTCCGGGTCGCGACCGATCACCGACACCACCTCGACCCCGTCGATGTTGGCGATGCCGTCGAGATGCTTGATGCCGAACGCGCCCGCGCCGGCAAGCGCTACCTTGATCGTGCCCATCTCACTTCTCCTTCAGCACGAGGTGGCCGACCGCGGTGTTCGACGCCGGCACGTGATAGAAGCGGTGCACGATCTCCGGCGCCGGCCCGCCCGCGCCGTCGGCCATCGCGCCGCGCGCGATCAGCCACATCACCAGCTCGATGCCCTCGGAACCGGCTTCGCGCACGTAGTCGATGTGCGGCACCGCCGCCGCGGCCTCCGGATCGGCGATCAGCGTGTCCAGCCACGCGTTGTCCCACTCGCGGTTGATCAGGCCCGCGCGCGGCCCCTGCAGCTGGTGGCTCATGCCGCCGGTGCCCCACACCTGCACCTTGAGGTCCTGGCCGAAGCTCTCGACCGCGCGGCGCAGCGCCTTGCCCAGTTCGTAGCAGCGGCGGCCGGACGGCACCGGATACTGCACCACGTTGACCGCCAGCGGGATCACCGTGACCGGCCATGCATCCGGTTGGCCGAACAGCAGCGACATCGGCACGGTCAGGCCGTGGTCGACATCCATCCTGTTGACGATGGTCATGTCGAACTCGTCCTGGATCAACGACGAGGCGATGTGCGCGGCCAGTTCCGGATGGCCGTGCACGGTCGGCACCGGACGCGGTCCCCAGCCTTCGTCGGCCGGCGCGAATTCGGCCGCGGTGCCGATCGCGAAGGTCGGGATCATCTCCAGGCTGAAGGCGGTGGCGTGGTCGTTGAACACCAGGATCACCACGTCCGGCCTGTTGTCGGGATCGGCGATCCATGCCTTGGAAGCATCGTATCCATCGAATACGTTCTGCCAGTAGGGCTCCTGGCTCTTCCCGGCATCGAGCGCGGCGCCGATCGCCGGCACGTGCGAGGTGTAGATGCTTGCGGTGACCTTCGCCATCACGGTGCTCCCCTGCCGGACTGCCCTTGCGGCTGGCGGTGCGGCTGCGCATCGCCCTCCTCGCCCAGGTAACGGTTGCCTTCCGGCGAACGCCCGCCATTGATCATCATGTTGCGGTACTCCTCTTCGGTCATGCCGGTCATGCTGCCCGCGAGCTGCTGGAACGACTTTCCGTCGGTCGCGCCGAGCTTGGCCAGGAAATAGATGTTGCCGCCGAGCGCGATGCAGCGGTTGAGGTCGCGGTCGAGCAGCGCCTGCTTCTGCTCTTCGCTCATCGGCCATTCGTCCAGGTAGGCGCGTTCGTCGGCCTTGAAGCGGGCGCGGTTCTCGGCCTTCATCAGCGACATGCAGAACTGGTTCACCCAGTAGCCCTTGCGGGACTGCTCGGCATCGAAGATCGTCGTCCCGGGGACGTCGTGGTAAGGATTGCTGCCCATCATTCAGCTCCAGTAGAGACGCATCGGGTTGTCGACCAGCAGCCTGCGCTGCAGCTCCGCGGTCGGCGCGATGTGCGGGATGAAATCGACCAGCAGGCCGTCGTCGGGCATGTGGTCCTTGAGGTTCGGGTGCGGCCAGTCGGTCCCCCACAGCACCCGGTCGGGAAAGGTCTCGACGATGCGGCGCGCGAACGGCACCACGTCGCGATAGGCATTGCGCTGGCCGTCGCGTGCGGGCGGCCCGGCGGCCGACAGCCGCTCCGGGCAGGTGACCTTGGACCAGACGTTCGGATGCTCGCGCATGAACTTCACGAACAGCTCGAATTCCGGCCCGTCCACCGGCCTGGAGACGTCCGGCCGTCCCATGTGGTCGACCACGATCGTCGTCGGCAGCGCAGTGAAGAAGTCCCACAGCTCGGGCAGGTCGCAGGCCTCGAAATAGATCACCACGTGCCAGCCCAGCGCCGAGATGCGGTGGGCGATCTCCGCCAGCTCGTCCCTGGGCGTGAAATCGACCAGCCGCCTGACGAAGTTGAAGCGCACCCCGCGCACGCCGGCGTCATGCAGCGCCTGCAACTGCGCGTCGGTGACGTCGCGCCGGACGGTGGCCACGCCGCGCGCAAGCCCGTTCGAGGCCTGCAGGGCATCGACCAGCGCGCGGTTGTCGGCGCCATGGCAGGTCGCCTGCACGATCACGTTGCGGGCGAAGCCCAGGTGGTCGCGCAGCGCGAACAGCTGCGCCTTCGACGCATCGCACGGGGTGTACTTGCGCTCTGGCGCGTACGGGAACGCATCGCCGGGTCCGAACACGTGGCAATGCGCATCGACCGCCCCTGCGGGCAGCACGAACCGCGGTTTCGACGGGCGGGACTGCCAGTCCAGCCAGCCGGGTGTCTTCTCGAACGCCATCATTCCTCCCCCTGCAACGACAGGACCATCGGATTCCATGGAGTCGGGGTCGCAGCGGGAATGCGTCCGGCGACATCGCGCCAGCCGACCGCGCCCCCGGCGAAACCGCCGTCGTCGGCGATGTCGGCGACCGCCGCCTGCACCGCCCCGGTCGCCGCAGCCATCCGCGCCGGGAATCCGGCGGCGCGCACCGTCCGCGCGGCCTCGGCCATCTCCTCGCTGCGGCGACGACCGTGCGTGGCCACGCGTTCGAAGCAGTGGCCGGCCAGCGCCTCCCAGTCCAGGCCCGGGAACGTGTCCCGCAGCGACGCCAGTACCTCGCTGTCGACGCCGTGCGCACGTGCCGCCGTGAGCGCCTCGACCAGCAACGCCTCCAGTCCCTTGACGACCACGCTGCGGCACAGCTTGGTCGCCGAGACCATGCCCGGCTCGCGGCTGCCGATGCGCGCGTTGAAGCCGAGCGCGCGCAGGACGGGCAGCAGCGAATCGGCATCGGCACCGCCCAGCAGCATCGGCACGCCGATCCGCTGCGGCGGCACCGGGGCCATCACCGCGGCTTCGACGTAGCGGCCGCCGTTCGCGTTGACCTGCACCGCGGCTTCGCACTTGCTCGCAGGCGCCGCCGAATTGAGGTCGAGCACGTAGGTGCCCGGTGCAAGATGCGGCGCCATCGCCGTCGCCGCCGGCACGGCCTGGGCCGCGGTCACCGCCGAGACCACCAGCGAACACCCGGCCACGGTGTCGACGGGCGCGTTCCCCAGCACGACGCCATGGGCATCGGCGTGCCGGCGCAGCGGCCCGGCCAGCGCACCGGCCAGCTTGCGGTCGAACGCCCTGACCCGGAGGTCGCGCGCGCGCAGGTCCTCGGCCAGGATCCGCCCGACCTCGCCGTAGCCGATCAGGCCGATGGTCCAGTTCCGCGGATCGTGGGTCATCGCCGGCACCCGGGCATCAGTCGATGTAGCGCAGGCCGGCCCTGGCCAGCGGTTCGCGCATCGCGTACATGTCCAGGCCCAGCACGCCGCCGGCCAGCCTTGCGCGCTTTTCGGCCTCGAACGACTCGCGCCTGCGCGCGGCCTCCAGCGTTTCCGCCGCCCGCGCCCGCGGTACGCAGACCACGCCGTCGTCGTCGGCCACGATCACGTCGCCCGGCGTGACCAGCATGCCGGCGCAGACGACCGGAACGTTCACCGAGCCCAGCGTCGCCTTGATCGTGCCCTTGCTGGAGATCGCCCTGCTCCACACCGGGAAGCCCATCTCCTGCAGCGTCCTGACGTCGCGCACGCCGGCATCGATGACCAGCGCGCGCGCGCCGCGCGCCTGGAAGCTGGTCGCCAGCAGGTCGCCGAAATAGCCGTCGCTGCATTCGGCGGTGACGGCCGCCACGACGATGTCGCCGGGCCGGATCTGCTCGGCGGCCACGTGCATCATCCAGTTGTCGCCGGGCTGCAGCAGCACGGTGACGGCGGTGCCGCTGACCTGCGCGCCGGGATAGATCGGCCGCATGTACGGCTTGAGCAGGCCGACTCGGCCCATCGCCTCGTGCACGGTGGCCGAACCCGGTGCGGCCAGCGCGTCGGCGACCCCGGATTCGGCACGTTCGATGTTGCGGTACACCACGCCCAGTTCGTACATCCTCGATTCCTCGTCGGTTGCTTCGCCGTTACCTGCCGCGGGCCTTCAGCGCGGCATCCAGGCGCGGATACACGCGGCGCGCGTTGCCCTCGAAGATCCTGTGGCGGTCTTCGTCGCTGAAGCGCGGCGAGGCATCGATGTAGCGCCGGGTGTCGTCGAAGTAGTGCCCGGTGTCGGGATCGATCCCGCGCACCGCGCCGATCATCTCGGACGCGAACAGGATGTTGTCGACCGGGATCACCGTGCCCAGCAGGTCGATGCCAGGCTGGTGGTAGACGCAGGTGTCGAAGAACACGTTGCGCAGCAGCGCCTCGCGCGGCTCGGGCTTCTCCAGCATCTGCGCCAGCCCGCGGAAGCGGCCCCAGTGGTAGGGCACCGCGCCGCCGCCGTGCGGGATCACCAGGCGCAGCGTCGGAAAATCCCGGAACAGGTCGCCCGCCAGCAGCTGCATGAACGCCGTGGTGTCGGCATTGAGGTAGTGCGCGCCGGTGGTGTGGAAGCAGGCGTTGCAGCTGGTGGACACGTGCACCATCGCCGGGATGTCGTACTCGACCAGCGCCTCGTACAGCGGATACCAGTGGCGGTCGGTCAGCGGCGGCTCGCGCCAGTGCCCGCCCGAGGGATCCGGATTGAGGTTGACCGCGACGAACCCGTACTCCTCGACGCAGCGGCGGATCTCGGGGATGCAGGTCGCCGGGTCGACGCCGGGCGACTGCGGCAGCATCGCCGCGCCGATGAAGTGCTCCGGGTACAGCCGCGAGACCCGGAAGCACAGTTCGTTGCAGATCGCCGCCCAGGTGCTGCTGACCTGGAAGTCGCCGACGTGGTGGGCCATGAAGCTGGCGCGCGGCGAGAAGACCGTCAGGTCCAGGCCGCGCTCGCGCATCAGCCGCAGCTGGTTGGCCTCGATCGAGGCGCGCAGCTCGTCGTCGGAGATGCGCAGTTCCGACGCCTTCGGCATCGCCGCGGGATCCCGGATGCCGGCGATCTGCCGGTCGCGCCAGTCGGCGAGCGCCTGCGGCGCGGTGGTGTAGTGCCCGTGGCAGTCGATGATCATGCGTGTTCCGTTGGCGATCGCGAAACCGGAGTGGAATGGACGGGCTGCATGCCCTGGCGGCGCTTCGCTGCGTCCGCCGCGGGCGAGGCCAGGAACGCCAGCAGCTGGCGCGCGGCGGCGGCGTTCGGCGCGCCGGTCGCCACGCCCGCCGAGAACGTGGTCCCGATGGCGATGGCCGGCGGCAGCGGGCCGACGATGTCGATGCCGGGCACGTGGATCAGTTCGCTCAGCTGCTGGAAGCCGAGCGCGACCCTGCCGTCGGCCACCAGCGCAGCGACCGGCACGCCCGGCGGCGCCTGCACGATGCGCGGCGCGATCTCCCCGGCGATGCCCCAGCGGTCGAACAGCGCCCGCAGGGCGACGCCGCTCGGCCCGGTGGAACAGCCGACACCGGGCGCCGCCAGCACCGCGGCGCGCACGGCCGCCTCGGACCCGAGGTCCGGCCGCGCGGCGCCCGCCGGGACCGCCACCGCGGTGGCCGAGCGCATCAGGTCCACCCGGCTGCCGGCGACCACGCGGCCGGCGGCCAGCAAGCGGTCGATGGCGTCGGAGGCCAGGAACACCACGTCGAAGGCCTCCGCACCGGCCGCGACGCGCCTGGCGGCCTCGACGCCGCCGACCGCTTCGATGGCGATGGCCGCGCCGCCGCGCGCGTGCCAGGCGGCGGCCAGCTCGGCCAGCACCTGGCGCGTGGCCATCGAGGAGATTCCCTTCAGCGGCGGACTCATGCGCGGCCGCCCCGCGGCAGCCGCCGCATGGGCGGCACGGCGGCCGCGTCGGCGCGCGTGGCGCCGCCGGGCATCGACAGGATGGAGCGCGCCATGTGCATATGCCGATGGTGCGCAGATGTAAGGCTTCCTGCTACAGTGCCCGGCCTCTAGCAGATATGCCGGACCGGCATATTTCCCGCCCCGATATCGCAGTGCAGCAAGGATGTCGATGGATCTCCGGCAGATCGAGTACTTCGTCCGCGTGGCCGAGCTGGGCAGCTTCACCCGGGCCTCGATCGCGCTGGGCATCGCCCAGCCGGCGCTGAGCCGGCAGGTGCGGCTGCTGGAACTGGAGGCCGGCCAGCCGCTGCTGCTGCGCAACGGGCGCGGGGTGACGATGACCGAGGCGGGCCGGGTGATGCTCGAACTCGGACGCGGCGTGCTGCACCAGGTCTCACGCCTGCGCGACGAACTCGGGCGGCTGCGCGGCGGGGTCGCCGGCGGCGTCTCGCTGGGACTGCCGCCCAGCCTGTCGCGCCTGCTGACCGTGCCGCTGGTCCGCGCCGCCACCCGCGAACTGCCCGGCGTGCGCCTGTCGGTCAGCGAAGGCCTGACGACCGCGATGCAGGAGTCGCTGGCCAGCGGCCAGCTGGACCTGGCGCTGCTCTACAACCTGCCGGCGCGCCCGGACATCGACAGCGAATACCTGCTCGAGGAGCCGCTGTTCGTGGTCTCGCGCTACGTCGCCGGCGCCCGGCCGCATCCGGTGGCGCCGGACGCGCTGGCCGACATGCCGCTGGTCATCCCGCGCCGCCCCAACGCGTTCCGGACGCTGGTCGAGGATGCACTGGCGCGGACCGGCCGGCCGCTGCGGATCGCGATGGAGGCCGACGGCGTCGACGCGATCCTCGGCCTGGTCGCCGATGGCGTGGGCAGCGCCGTGCTCGGTGCATCCGCGGTCGCCGCCTCCGCGCTTGCCGGCCGTTACGCGGTGCACCCGATCGACGGTCCCGGGTTCACCGCGCGCATCCACCTGGCCACCAGTTCGCAGCGCCCGACCACCCAGGCGCAGCGCGCGATGATGGCGCTGGTGCGGACCGCGCTGGCCGAATCGCTCGACCCGGTGCGCCGCCAGGGCCTCCCGCGCCTGCCCGAGTCATGGCCCTGAGCACCCGGGCGGCGCACGCTCGACGCATATATCCGCTTCCCTGATAATCCGGCGCTGTTCCCGTGGATGCCCTGCAATGTCGATGCTTCCGATCCTTCCCTCCCGCGCCGATCACGTCGGCAGCTTCCTGCGGCCGGCCTACCTGCTGCAGGCCCGCAACGACTTCGGCCAGGGCAGGATCGACGCCGACGCGCTGCGCGCGGTCGAGGATCGCGCCATCGCCGAGATCGTGCGCTTCCAGGAGGACGTCGGCCTGCAGGCGATCACCGACGGCGAATTCCGGCGCACCTATTTCCACCTCGATTTCCTCGAGCAGCTGGGCGGCGTGCACGTCGGCGAACCGGGCACGCGCAGGCGCGAGGACGGCAGCGAGGAACTGCTGCCGCCGACGATGACCGTCGTCGACAGGGTGACCCACGTCCGCGACATCCAGCTCGCCGACTTCCGCTACCTGCGCAGCCGGACCACGCGTACGCCGAAGGTCACGATTCCGTCGCCGACGATGCTGCATTTCCGCGGCGGACGCGCCGGCATCAGCGCAGAGCACTATCCGGAACTGGACCCCGCCTTCTACGAGGACGTCGCCGATGCCTACGGCCGGGAGCTGGCATCGCTGGCGGCCGCGGGCTGCACCTACGTGCAGATGGACGACACCAACCTGGCCTACCTGTGCGACGACAGGATGCGCGAGGCGGCGCGCGCGCGCGGCGACGACCCCGACGAGCTGCCGCATCGCTACGCGACGTTCATCAACCGGGTCGTCGACCGCAAGCCGGCCGGCATGACCCTCGCCGTGCACCTGTGCCGCGGCAACTTCAGGAGCACCTGGGCGGCGCAGGGCAGCTACGAGCCGGTCGCCGAGGCACTGCTGTCGGAAATGAACGTCGACGCCTACTTCCTCGAGTACGACGATGCGCGCTCGGGCGGTTTCGGGCCGCTGCGCTTCCTGCCCAAGGGCAAGATCGTCGTGCTCGGCCTGGTCAGCACCAAGCTCGGCGCGCTGGAATCGAAGGACGACATCAAGCGCCGCATCGACGAGGCCGCGCGGTACGCGCCGCTGGAGCAGCTGGCGCTGTCGCCGCAATGCGGTTTCTCCAGCACCGTGCACGGCAACGACATCGCCGTCGAACAGCAGCGCCGCAAGCTCGAACTGGTGGTGGAGACGGCGCGCGAGGTCTGGGGCTGATGCGCGCGCCCGCGCGCGAGGTCGCGCGCGGGCGGACGGGTGGGCGACAGGGCCGGCCCGGGGAACATGCCCTCATCCGGCGCTGCGCGCCACCTTCTCCCGCGGGCGGGAGAAGGGCCTGGAAACGAAGGCACTGCGCGCCACCTTCGTCCGCGGGCGGGAGAAGGGCCCGGAAACGACGGCACTGCGCGGTAGGTAGCCGGCCCGGGAAGGCGTGGCTACAGGTTCCCGGTCGTGCGCCAGCTGCCGTCGGCGTAGGCGGTGCGCACCGAGGCCACGTAGGGCACCGGGCAGACGGTGGCGCGGATCTCGACCTGGCGGTGGCGCTCGACGGTCGGCTTGCGCGAGCCGCCGCCCTCCTCGCCCCAGACGAAGGTCACCTCGGTGCCCGGCTTCGCGTACTCGGGATCGAGCATCGCCAGGGTCAGCATCTTGCCCTCGTTGGCGCTGTAGCCGACCCAGGTGGACAGGCCGGCAAGCTTGCCGTCCTTCATCACCCGGTCGAAGGGATACATCGCGTACACCGCCGACGGGAAGTCGAAGTACTTCGCGCGCTCCCCGGGCGGCCTGCCGAACTGCGAGGCGATGACCGCGGCCACGTCGGCGTCGTCGAGTTCCAGCGTGACCTTGACCCGGTGCGGCCGGCCGGCGATCTTCTCCAGCGCCTCGCGGCCGATGAAGTCGTGGTCGAACTTGACGAACGCGCCGTAGCCCAGGTCGTAGGGCGTCAGGTAGTAGTCGTCGATGGTGTCGGCGTAGTAGCTGCCGCCGAGCGAGGCATTGCCCTCGAAGCTGTTCGCCGCCAGCCACTCGCGGTACTTGCGCATGCGCGCGTCGCCGGAATAGATCGCCGGCATCGGCGACGGGATCCAGCCCGACTCCAGCGTGTTCGACGAATAGGCGCGCGCGCCGACCAGGTGCATCCCGTACTCGCGCCCGGCCTCGACCAGCGCCGCCTTGACCGCCTCGCCATCGGCGACCGGACCGAACAGTTCGAAGCCGGGCTGGCCGGCCATGCCATGGCGCAGCGCGCGCACGTTCCGTCCGCCGATCTCCATCTCGCACATGTGGAAGAACTTCAGCTCCGGCGGGGCCTTGCCCAGCGCGCGGGTCATGATCTTCATCGCGTTGGGGCCCTGGATCTGGTAGCGGTAGGTCTTGCGCGCGACCGGATCGACCCGCGAGGCAGAACGCTCGTCGCGCTCGCAGGTGACGTCGTAGCCGCCGGTCTCGGCGTGGTACTGCACCCAGTTGTGCACCGCCGGCCGGCCGATCAGGTTGAACAGGTCCTTGTCGAGATAGCACAGCACCACGTCGCCGATCACCTGCCCGTCCCAGTTCACCGGCACGTACTGCTTGGCCCGGTTGACCGTGAACCCCTTGAAGCTGTTGATGCCCAGTTTCTCCAGCAGCCGGAACGCGTCCGGCCCCGACACGTACATGTCGGTCATGTGGTAGGACTGGTTGAACAGCACCGCGGTGTTCTGCCAGGCGCGCTGCTCGTCGCGCCAGTTGGTGTATTCCGGCGGCACCACCGGATACGGGTTGGGGCCGCTGGGCGAATTGCGCAGATGCTCGACCGGGCCGCCATTGGCCTGCAGTCGTTCCTCAAGATTCCTGTAGCTCACTCGTCTTCCTCCCGGTGTGGAACGTGTCGGCGTCGCCGCCGGCTGGCGGCGCGCTGTTCGATGGTGTCGACCGGGCGCGCGATCCCGGCCATGTTGATGCTTTCCCGGGCCGCGTAGGCGTGCTCGCGCATCAGCGCCTCGGCGCGCGCGCCCTGGCCGTTGTCGATGGCGTCGACGATGGCGTGGTGCTGGCGGTGGGCGTAGTGCAGCATCGCGTGCATCTGCGCCAGCCCGCCGCGCTCGAACGCCAGCGCCTGCGGACCGGCGAACGGCACCCGGCCCACGCGCTCGAGCGCCTCGGTGAGCATCGGACCGCCGGCCTCTTCGACGATCAGCGCATGGAAGCGGGTATTGACCTGCGCGTATGCGCCTTCGTCGGCGGCGACGGGATGCTGCCTGGCGAAGATCGCGTCGCCGTCCTCGAGGCACTCCCGCAGCGCGCGCAGGCAGGCCTTCGACGCGCCGCGCTCGACCACCCTGCGCACCGCCAGGCCCTCCAGCACCGAGCGCACCTCGATCGCGTCGTCGACGTCGGCCGCGGTGAACGCGCGCACGACGTGGCCGCGCGTGCCGTGCCGCGCCAGCAGCCCCTCCTGCGCGAGCAGCGGCAGCGCCTGGCGCACCGGCGTGCGCGACATGCCGAGCTGCTCGGCCAGCGGCGCTTCGGCCACGCGCTGCCCGGGCGCCAGCCCGCCGCGGAGGATCATCTCGCGGATGCGCACGGTGGCCTCGGACAACTGCAGGTGCATCGCACCTTCCCGATATAGAAAGGATGCTGATACTCATGTCAGGATCCCGTATTGTCAACACGGGATCCCGAATTTCCGATTGATAAGGCACATTTACTTGTTGCAAGATGGAAGTCGGCGGCACGGGATCCCGCGCCGCCGCATCCATCGGCCGCCTGTTCGGGAGGGAACATGCTCGATCCACGCCATCGCGACCCGCAGGTCGCGATCCAGTCGCCGCTGTCGCTGTTCATCGACGGCCAATGGCGCAAGCCCGATTCGGACGCCCTGCTGACCCTGGTCTCGCCGGTCACCGAACAACCCTTCGCCCGCTTCGCCGAGGGCGACACGCGCGACATCGACCGCGCGGTCGACGCCGCGCGGCGCGCGTTCGACACGGGCCCCTGGCCACGGATGCCGGCCGCCGAGCGCAGCGACCTGCTGGCGCGGGTCGCCGACCTGCTGGAAGCGCGCCTGCCCGAGCTGGCCAGCGCCTGGACGGTGCAGGTGGGCGCGCCGATCGGGCTGACCCGGCACGCGGTCGCGCAGGCGCCGCAGCTGTTCCGCTTCTATGCGCAGCTGCTGCGCGGGACGCCGCTGGTGGACGAGCGTACCGGCGCCAAGGGCGGCAGGGTGCGCGTGGTCCGCGAACCGGTCGGCGTGGTCGCCGCGATCACGCCGTGGAACGCGCCGCTGGTGCTGCTGTGCTATAAGGTCGCCGCCGCGCTGGCCGCCGGCTGCACGGTCGTCGCCAAGCCGTCGCCGGAAACGCCGATGGACGCCTGGCTGGTGGCCGAGTGCATCGAGGCGGCGGGCCTGCCGCCGGGCGTGTTCAACGTCGTCGCCGCCGGACGCGACGTGGGCGACCACCTGATCCGCCACCCGGGCATCGACAAGATCAGCTTCACCGGCAGCACCGCGGCCGGCCGCCACATCGGCGCCGTCGCCGCGCAGCGCATGGTCCGCACCGGCTTCGAACTGGGCGGCAAGTCGGCGGCGATCCTGCTCGAGGACGCCGACCTCGCCCAGGCGCTGCCGAGCCTGGTGCCGTATTCGATGCCGATCACCGGCCAGGTCTGCTTCTCGCTGACCCGGATCCTGGTGCCGGAATCGCGCCACCGGGAAATCGTCGATGCCTACGTCGGCGCCGTCGCCGGGATCCGGGTCGGCGACCCGTTCGACGAGACCACGCAGATGGGGCCGCTGACGATGGCGCGCCAGTTGCAGCGGGTGCAGGACTACATCGCCCGGGGGCGCGAGGAAGGCGCGCGACTGCTGCTGGGCGGCGGCCGGCCCGGCCACATGCCGAGCGGCTGGTTCATCGAACCCACGGTGTTCGACGAGGTCGGGGTCGGCATGACCATCGCCCAGGAGGAGATCTTCGGGCCGGTGGTGTCGATCATCGGCTACCGCGACCTCGACGACGCGGTACGCAAGGCCAACGCCACCATCTACGGCCTGCACGGCGCGGTCTACACCGCCGACGCCGAGCGCGGCTACGCGCTTGCGCGCCGGATCCGCTCGGGCAGCGTCACGGTCAACGGCCTGATCGTCGATCCGACGATGCCGTTCGGCGGTTTCGGGCAGTCGGGGCTCGGCCGCGAGGGCGGCATCGAAGGCCTGGACGCGTATTTCGAGACCAAGACCGTCTACTTCGCCTGACATGCCGCGCCCGCTGCTGCTGCTGTGCGGCCTGCTCTGCGACCGGACCGTCTGGCGGCACCAGGTCGACGGCCTGGCCGACGTCGCCGACATCCGGGTCCACGATTTCCGCGGCTTCGACCGGATCGAGGCGATGGCCACGGCGGTCCTGCGCGAAGCGCCCGCGCGCTTCGCGCTGGCCGGGCATTCGATGGGCGCGCGGGTCGCGCTGGAGATGGTGCGGCAGGCACCGCAGCGGGTCGAGCGGCTGGCGCTGCTCGACACCGGCATCCACACCGTGCGCGACGGCGAACGCGAGCAGCGCATGCGCCTGCTCGATGTCGCCCGCCGCGACGGCATGCGCGCACTGGCGAGGCAATGGCTGCCACCGATGCTGCATCCGGCGCACGTCGAAGACGATCGCTTCATGCCGGCGCTGACGGCGATGGTCGAGCGCATGGACGCGGACGTCTTCGCCGGCCAGGTCGAGGCCCTGCTGCATCGGCCGGATCCGGCGGACGTGCTGTCGGCGCTGGCGTGCCCGACGCTGGTCGGCGTCGGCAGCGACGACCGCTGGAGCCCGCCGGCACAGCATGCGGACATCGCCGCGCGGATTGCCGATGCGCAGCTCGCGATCTTCGCCGGCGCCGGTCACATGGCGCCGTGTGAAGCGCCGGACGCGGTCAACCGCGCATTGCGCGACTGGCTGCTGGCGCCCGGCTGACGCCGTTTCGCCGGGCCTCGTCCCGCAACCCGGCAATCGACGCCGGTCCGGGCCCGCCACTGCCGCCTGCGGCCGTTCCCGCGGCGGGAAGAACACCCCAGCGGGGATCGCGCCTAGCCGATCCGCAAGGCCAGGCTGCCGCGTCGCGACAGGAACAGCCAGCGGCCCTCGACCTGCACCAGTTCGTCGTCGAAGCCACCGAGCAGGTGCGGACCGGACGCCGGATACGGCGGCGCCTGCGCGGCGGTGTCGACACCGGCATCGGCGCTGTACAGCGCCACGTAGCTGGTCGCGCGTGCGCGCCCCGGCGACAGCGCATCGATCACGGTGTTGAGCATCAGGTGGCGGGTGAAGCGGCGCGGCCGGTCGCGGAACAGCGCGCGGATCGCCTCGCGCCCGCGCACCGGCGCGTCCGGCGCGGTGGGCCGCGCGAAGCTGCCGTCCTCGACGAACATCTCCGCCAATGCATCATGGTCACCGGCATCGTTGCGCAGCGCGAAACGCCGGATCAGCTGCTCGCATTCGAACGCGATCCGGAACGCCTGTCCGGGCGGCACCTTCAACGCCGGCTCGTTCATGCGTAGCGCTTGAGCAGGCCGCGCGCGATCACCAGCTGCAGGATCTGGCTGGTGCCCTCGTAGATGCGCAGTACCCGCGCGTCGCGCCACAGCCGCTCGATCGGGTACTCGGCGATGTAGCCGGCGCCGCCGAAGATCTGCAGCGCGCGGTCGGCAACCCGGCCCAGGGCCTCGGAACAGAAGTACTTCGCGGATGCCGCGAGGATGCGCGTGTCGCGTTTCGCCTGCAGCGAACGCGCCGCCTCCATCACCATCGCGTGCCCGGCCAGGTACTCGGCTTCCGAGTCGGCCAGCATGCCCTGGATCAGCTGGAACTCGGCGATCGGCTGGCCGAACTGCTTGCGCGACAGGGCGTAGGTCGCGGCCTCGTCGATGATCCGCTTCATCATGCCGACCGCACTGCCGGCCACGCCGATGCGGCCCGAATCGAGCACCTGCATCGCGATCCGGAAGCCCTTGCCCTCGCCGGCCTCGCCGCCGATCAGGTTCTCCTTCGGCACCCGCACCCGGTCCAGGATCACGTCGCAGATCGGCGCGCCGCGCTGGCCCAGCTTGTGTTCGGGCTTGCCGATGGTCAGGCCCGGCGTGCCCTTCTCGACGATGAAGGCCGAGATGCCGTCGGCGCCGGACTTGCCGGCATCGCTGCGCGCCATCACGGTGAAGACGTCGGCGTGCGTCGCATTGGTGATGAACCGCTTGGTGCCGCTGATCAGGAAATCGTCGCCGTCGCGGACCGCGACGGTGCGGATGTTGGCCGCGTCCGAGCCCGCATCGGGCTCGGTCAGGCAGAACGCGGCGCGCAACTCGCCCGACGCCAGCCCCGGCAGGTAGCGCTGCTTCTGTCCGGGCGTCCCGCCATAGACGATGCCGCGGCTGCCGATGCCCACGTTCGGCCAGAACGCCAGCCGGAACGCCTGCGAGGTGCCGCTGAACAGCATCTGCACCCGGGTTTCCTGCACCACGTCGAGCTCGAAGCCGCCGTACGCCTGCGGGATGCTCAGCCCGAACAGTCCCATCTCGCGCATCTCGTCGAGGATCGCGTCCGGCACCGTGGCCGTTTCCTCGACCGTCTTCTCCAGCGGCATCAGGCGTTCGCGGATGTAGCGGTCGAGGGTGTCGAGGAGTGCGGAAAAGTCGTCTTCGTCGAATGCGGAGGGCATGTGGTGCCTTGCTCAGGTGGGGGCGGTAAGCCGTTTGCGTCGTTTCGGCGCGGCGGCCAGTTCCGCCGGCACCGTGGTGTTCTCGCGCAGGTGCGCGGCGATCTTCTGCAGCTGCTCGCGCAGCGCCGCGGTCTCCGCGCAATCCGGGTCGCTGAAGATCTCGTCCTCGATCAGGCCGATCACGCGGCCGCACTCGTCGACCAGCCTGCGGCCCTTCGCGGTCAGGCTGACCAGCAGCACGCGGCGGTTCTCGGGATCCTCCCTGCGCCGCAGCAGGCCGCGCTCCTCGAGTCCGGCCAGCACCTGGCCCATGGTCTGCGGGGTGACGTAGAAGCGGCGCGACAGCTGCGCCGACGACAGGCCTTCGTGGGACTCCACCACGGTCATGATGGTGTACTGCAGCGGGGTGACGCCAAGCGGCTTCAACGCAGGTTCCAGCCGGGTGGCGCGCAACGCGTGGTAGGCGCTGGCGATGAGGTAGATCGTGCGGGCGCGGTGGCCGCTGCGGCCTTCGGAAGTCGGGCTCAAGACGCGTTCTCCATGTGTCATGTTCCGGCCAGACTAACCAATTTCGTGTCCAGATATCCTTCCAGACCCTCGCTGCCGCCCTCGCTGCCGTAGCCGCTGTCCTTGACCCCGCCGAACGGCGTTTCGGCAAAGGTGATGGCGGTGTTGTTGATCGCCAGCATGCCGCTTTCGACCTCCTCCGACAGCCGGTGCGCGGTCCGGATCGAACCGGTCCACGCATACGCGGCGAGGCCGAAGGGCAACTGGTTGGCGCGCGCGATGGCCTCGTCGACGCTGTCGAACGGCGCGGTCACTGCGACCGGCCCGAACGGTTCCTCGCGCATGATCCGCGCCGCGTCCGGCACGTCGGCCAGCACGGTCGGCGCCCAGAAGTTGCCGGGGCCGTCGATCCGGCCGCCGCAGACCCGCTCGGCGCCGGCCGCCACCGCATCGTCGACCAGCGTCCGCATCGCCTCGATCCGGCGCGGGTTGGCGAGCGGCCCCATCTGCACGCCGGGCCTGCGCCCGTCGCCGACCGCCAGCGCCGCGGCCGCCGCGGCGAAACGCGCGACGAAGCGGTCGTGGACCTGGCGCTGCACGTAGAAGCGGGTCGGCGCGATGCACACCTGCCCCGCGTTGCGGTACTTGAAGGCCACCAGCTGGTCGACCGCGGCGTCGATGTCGGCGTCGGCGAACACCAGCACCGGCGCGTGCCCGCCCAGTTCCAGCGTCATGCGCTTGATCGCCCCGCCCGCCAGCGCGCCGAGCTGGCGGCCCACGGCGGTGGACCCGGTGAACGACAGCTTGCGGATCCGCGCCGACGCCACCAGCGTCTGCGAGATCGTCGCCGGCACGCCGGTCACCACGTTCAGCACGCCCGCCGGCAGGCCGGCATCGTCGAGCGCCCGCGCCAGCTGCAGGCAGGTGCCGGGCGTTTCCTCGGCCGGCTTGATGATGCAGGTGCAGCCGGCGGCCAGCGACGCGGCGATCTTGCGCGCGGGAATCAGCGCCGGGATGTTCCACGGCGAGAATGCCGCGACCGGACCCACCGGCTGCCGCAGCACCAGGTAGCGCAGTTGCTCCGGTGCGCGCGAGGGCACGACCCGGCCGTAGGCGCGGCGCCCCTCCTCGGCGAACCAGTCGAACACGTCGGCCGCCGCCAGGATCTCGCCGCGGGCCTCGTGCAGCGGCTTGCCCTGCTCCAGCGTCGTGATCGCGGCGATCGCCTCGACCCGTTCGCGCAGCAGCGCGGCGGCGCGCCTGATGATGCCCCCGCGCTCGAACGCCGAGGTCCGTCGCCACGGGCCGAAGGCCGCGTCGGCGGCGGCCAGCGCCTGCTCGAGGTCGTCCGCGGTGGCATGCACGAGCGCGCCGACCGCCTCGCCGGTCGCGGGATTGCGGACCGGCGAGATGTCGCGCCCGGCGCCGTCGAGCCACTGGCCGCCGATGAACAGCATCGGCGGCGGATACGCCGCGCCTCCGGCAGGCGCGTCGACCGTGGGTACCGACGTCATGCGCCGGCCGGCCGCGGCGGCAGGTCCTCGACCGGCACCCAGTTGCCGTGCAGGCCGTTGCGCAGCTTCAGCGGCAGCTTGATCGTCGCGATCGGGCCTTCCTGCAGGCGCTGGGCGTCGAGGACCAGCAGGTCCGAACGCTGCTCGTCGTAGCGGTTGGCCAGCGCGACCAGGTAGCCCTCGCCTTCCGGCGCGTCCTTCGACGCGGGAATGAACGCCGGCTCCTGCAGCGACGACACCGGGCCGACGTAGTACACGTCGTCGCTGCTGCCGGTCGCGTGATCGATATGGCCGAGGCAGTTGATGAACATGCCGGTGATGCTGCCGGCGCGCTTCTCGTCGTAGGGGCGCGAGCGGTCGCTGACGCAGATGTAGCCGTGGCGGTAGGCCTCCATCGCGTAGCGGTCGTCGATCCGCGGGAACTCGCCGGCCAGCGTGGTCAGCTGCTCGAAGCCGATGCCCTCGCCGCCCGCGTAGTCGACCGACCAGCGCGTCACGTGCGCGGTCGCGGCGACCGGGTCGAACGGCGCGCCGGTCACGTCCGGGAAGAACGGGAACATGTTGCCCTTGGCGACCGGCGTGTCGAAATGGATCTTCGTGCCGTCGTTGAACGCGTTCATCACGTGCGAGGCGAACAGGTTCGAGGTCCGGAACCAGCGCAGGTCCTTCGCGCTGCCGCGCCGCGGCAGCACGCCCAGGTAGACGTCCTTGCTTGCGTCCCATCCGAACGTGGGACGGCCGGCGCGGGCGAAATCCAGGCTGCTGATCACCGGCACGATCGGGAAGACCACGTAGTCGCGGGTGACGCCGAAGTCGTGCACCAGGCACGGGTACGGCATCTGGAACCAGACTTCGTGGACGATCTTCCCGTCGCGGTCGATCACGTAGTACGCCACGTCCGGCGAGGCGATGCCCTTGGCCGAGTAGCCGAAGGCGATCATCTCGCCGGTGTGCGGGTCGAGCTTGGGATGCGCGGTGAAGGTCTCGCTGGTCAACACGCCCTCGTAGTCGTAGTAGCCCCTGGTCTCCAGGGTCCACGGATCCATGACCAGCGGCGGGCTGTCCTCCTTCAGCGCCAGCAGCTTGCCGGCGTGGTAGACGACGTTGGTGTTGGCGGTCCCGCGGATGCGGCCCTCGACCGCGGGATCGTCGAAGAACGGATTGCGGTAGGCCCCGAACAGCGCCTTGCGCGCATCGCGCTCGAGCAGGAACTTGTCGGTGCGCGCGTAGCGGCACTTCAGGTCGACGCGGCCCTTCTCGAACCGGAACGCGCTGACCATGCCGTCGCCGTTGAAGTAGATGTCGTTGCCCAGCCGCGGCGGGTACTGCGGATCGGGACCGACCCGGTAGAAGATGCCGTCCAGCCCCTCCGGCACCTGGCCCTCGACCTCGAGGTCATGGATGTCCACCTCCATGCGCAGCGGCGTGTTGAATCCGGTGTAGATCGGCAGCGGGGGAAACGCATTCATCGACGGCTCCAGGCAAGGACGGCGAACCAGCCCAATATGTAAGTATTCTTTATATATAGGACGCGGGCTGTCAATGTGCGCTGCAGCAAAGCGTCCGCGCCGCGCCGGACGCTACAGCCCGACGAACACCGACTTGACCTCGGTATAGGCCTCGACGCCGGCCTGGCCGTTCTCCCGGCCCCAGCCGGACTGCTTGTAGCCGCCGAACGGCAGCGCGAAGTCCATGCCCACCGGCGTGTTGATGCGCACCGTGCCCGCCTGCAGGCGCCGGGCCAGGCGGTGCGCGGTGGAGATGTCGCGGGTCCACACGCTCGCCGACAGCCCGTAGGGGCTGTCGTTGCCACGGGCGGCCAGCGACTCGAGGTCGTCCTCGTCGTCGAACGCCATCGCGCTCAGCACCGGGCCGAAGATCTCCTCCCGCACCACCGTCATGTCGGGGCGCGCGCCCGCGAGCACGGTGGGCTGGACGAAATGGCCGGGGCCGTCGACCGCGCCGCCGCCGGCGACCACCTCGCAGCCCTGCGCGCGGCCGCTGTCGATGTAGCCGAGCACCCGGGCGCGCTGGGCCTCGGAGATCAGCGGGCCGATCTCGGTGCCCGGCTCGACGCCGGCGCCGAGCCTGAGCGCGCGCGCGCGCGCCGCCACGCCCTCGACGAGGCGGTCGAACACGGCGCGGTGCGCGAACAGGCGCGAACCGGCGACGCAGACCTGCCCCGCGTTGCCGAAGATGCCGCGCGCCACGGCGTCGATCGCGCGCTCGACGTCGGCGTCGGCGAACACGAACACCGGCGACTTGCCGCCGAGCTCCAGCGTGACCCGCTTCAGGTCGTCGGCCGACGCGCGCACGATCGCCTTGCCGACCCCGGTCGAGCCGGTGAAGGAGATCTTGTCGACGCCGCGATCGGCGACCAGCGCGGCGCCGGCTTCGGCGCCGGTGCCCGTCACCAGGTTCACCACGCCCGGCGGGAAGCCGGTTTCCTCGATCAGCTGGCACAGGCGGATCGCCGACAGCGGCGTGAGCT
Source organism: Proluteimonas luteida (assembly GCF_021191695.1). Classification (GTDB taxonomy): domain Bacteria; phylum Pseudomonadota; class Gammaproteobacteria; order Xanthomonadales; family Xanthomonadaceae; genus Luteimonas; species Luteimonas luteida. The sequence continues at coordinate 31,451 of NZ_JAIWPT010000011.1, read as the reverse complement.
CTGCCGGCTTCAGCACCACGGTGCAGCCCGCCGCGAGCGCCGCCGACAGCTTGCCGACGGTCATCGCCAGCGGCATGTTCCAGGCCACGATCAGGCCGGCGACGCCGACCGGCTCGCGCAACGTGTAGGCATGCCACTCCCCCGGCACCGACGGCGTCAGCGTCTGCCCCGCCAGGCGCGTCGCCCAGCCGGCGTTGTAGCGCAGCGAACCGACCGCGCCGCCGATGTTGAACATGCGCGCGCTGGCAAAGGGCATGCCGTTGTCGAGGGTATCGATCAACGCCAGCTCGTCGGCATGCGCCTCGATCGCGTCCGCCAGGCGCTCGAGCAGCCGCGCGCGCGCGGCCGGCGGCAGCCGCGGCCACGGCCCGGCGTCGAACGCCCGGCGCGCGGCCTGCACGGCGCGGCCGACATCCCCGGCCTGGCCGTCGGCGACCTCGGCCAGGCGCTGGCCGGTGGCGGGATCGTGGGTCGGGAAGCGCCCGCCGGCCCCGGCCGGCCGCCATGCGCCGTCGATGAACAGGTCGTGCGGACCGGCGAGGAAGGCGTCCACGCGGGCGCGCAGGGCGTCGGTGACGGTCGGGGGCGGCGGCAGGGTCATGGCGGTCTCGGGGCGCAGGGGCGGGGAATAGGAGGGAAAGCGGATCGGGGAACCGGGTTGCGGCATCAGGACGGCGCGGCAGCGGGCATGCCGCGGATCAGGTCGGCGGCCTTCTCGCCGATCATGATCGCCGCGGCATTGGTATTGGCGCCGGGGACGGTGGGCATGATCGAGGCGTCGGCCACGCGCAGGCCGCGGATGCCGCGCACCCGCAGCTGCGGGTCGACCACGGCATCGTCGCCGGTGCCCATGCGGCAGGTGCCGACCGGGTGCTGGGTGACGCCGGCGGTCGCGCGGATGAACGCGTCGAGCGCGGCGTCCGACTGTGCCGCCGGGCCCGGCGCGATCTCCTCGCCGGTCAGTTCCGACTGCGGCGCCGTGCGGTAGATGTCGCGCGCCGCGCGGATGCCGCGGCGCATCGTCGCGAAGTCCTCTTCCGCGGCGAACAGGTTCAGCTCGATCCTCGGCAGCCCGGCGGGGTCGGCCGAATGCAGGCCGACGCGGCCGCGGCTGACCGGGTGCAGCAGGCACACCATCGTCGTCAGCCGGTGCGGCTTCGCGGCGACGACGCCGGGGAACCACAGCCCCGCGTCCATGCGCACGGGATTGGCGCACAGCTGGATGTCGGGCCGGTCCAGGCCGGGCGCGGTGCGGATGACGATGTTGCAGCTGTTGATCTGGGTCGCGAACGGGCCACCGCCGCCCACCGACCAGCGCAGCGCCGACCACAGCGCGCGGTCGAAGCGCAGCTGGTTGAGGAAGGTGACCGGCCGGGTCGCCTCGAACTGCAGCAGCACGCGCGGGTGCTCAGAGAGGTTGCCGCCGACGCCCGGCAGCGCGTGCAGCACCTCGATCCCGTGCCGCCGGAGTTCGTCCGGCGGCCCGATGCCCGACAGCATCAGCAGCTGCGGCGAGTTGTACGCGCCGCCGCACAGGATCACCTCGCGCGTCGCGCGGGCGATGTGCACCTCGTCGCCGTGCCGGTACTCGACGCCCGTCGCGCGGTCCTGCTCGACCAGCACGCGCGCCGTGGTCGCGCGGGTGCGCACGGTCAGGTTGGAACGCCGCATCGCCGGATGCAGGAACGCGCGCGCGGCGCTGGCACGGCGGCCACGGTGGTCGATGGTCACGTCGCCGCGCGCGAAGCCCTCGGTGACGTCGCCGTCGATGTCCTCGCTGGTCGCGTAGCCGGCCGCCGCCGCGGTGCGCATCATCGGCTCGTGCAGCAGGTGCGCGGTGTCGATGGCCCGCACCTGCAGCGCGCCGCCGCGCGAATGGTAACGGTCCGGCGCGCGCCACGAATCCTCGGAACGGCGGAAGTACGGCAGCACGTCCTCGAAGCCCCATCCCTCGCAGCCGAGGTCGCGCCATTCGTCGAAATCGCGCGGATGCCCGCGCATGTAGAACATGCCGTTGATCGACGAGGAACCGCCCAGCACCTTGCCGCGCGGCAACGGCAGCCGGCGGCCGTCGAGGTACGGCTCCGGCTCGGTCTGCAGCGGCCAGGTGAACTCGGGGCGGAACAGCGCCTTCATGAATCCCATGGGCATGCGCAGCAGCGGATGGCTGTCGTTGCCGCCGGCCTCGAGCACCAGCACGCGCACGTCCGCGTCCTCGCTCAGGCGGCTGGCGACCACGCACCCGGCGGAGCCGGCGCCGACCACGATGTAGTCGTACGTGTTGTCGGCACTGGCCATCGCCTACAGCACCTTGAAGTAGCGGATCACGTTGCCTTCCGGGGTCTTGTCCGCGACGCCGACGAAGACGTAGCGCATCAGCCAGTCGTAGGGGCCGCTCTGCACCTCGAACTTCGGCGAAGCCCGCATGTAGTACTCGGACGGGTCCACCGGCTCGCGCCGGCGCATGCGCGCCATCACTTCTTCCGAGCCCCAGCGGTAGCCGCGGTTCTGCATGTAGATGCTGACGCCGTCGTCGGTCTGCAGCACGTAGCGGGCGTCGAAGTCGAGCACGCCGTCGGGGCGCACCACCGCCCAGTCGCCGCCGCTGCCGGACAGCACCCGCCCGCGGATGCCGGGCCCCTCGAATTCCCCGTCCTCCAGGTAGACGGCGGCGCGCTCGTGGCCGAGCGGCGACTTGCCCATGTACAGCGCGGGGCGCAGGCGGATGCGGACGGCGAAGGCGAATTCGAGTCGTGGGGGGGCGGGCAGGCTCATGAGACGTCGGGCTCCATGTCGCGGGCGAGGGTCCGGGATGCGAGGTAGTAGTGGAAGGCGCCCCACAGGAACACGAGGCCGCAGATCACCGTGGCGTAGCGGATGCCCTGGGCCGCGGCCTGGGCGCAGGCCGCCGCCGCGTCGGGGCCGGCGCCGGCCAGCGCCGCGGCCGAGCACGACTGCGCGTGGTCGCCGCTGCCGAACGCGCGCGCGGTGAACACGTCGCTGGCGCCGCCGATGAAGATCGGCCCCAGGCCCTGGCCGATCAGGGTGTTGACCAGCAGCACCACCGCCGATGCCGACGCGCGCATGCGCGGGCCGACCATGGTGTAGGCCACCGCGAAGGTGGGCCCGTACCAGATGTACATCATGCTGCCGAACACCAGCATCATCGCCGCGGCGACGATCCAGTTGGTCTGCAGGAACGCGAACAGATAGAACGGCGTGGCGACCGCGACGCCGAGCGCGACCACCCACAGGTACCAGCGCGTGTCGCGCTTGCCGGCCCAGTCCGACAGGAACCCGCCGATCCCGTTGCCGGCCATCGCGCCGATGCCGGTGATCAGGCCGAACGCCAGTCCCGCCTGGGCGAAGCTCATCCCGAACACGCGCGAGAAGTAGATCGGCATGAACATGTTGATGCCGAAGTTGGCGAAGCCGACCAGCGCGCAGCCGATGGTCAGGTGCACGAAGGTCTTCTTGCGCAGGATCAGCCGGATCACCTCCAGCAGCGGCGGCGGCGGGGTCCTGGCCTGCTCGACCGCGCCGTCGGCCAGGCCGCGCGGCGGCTCGCGCAGGGTCAGCGCCACCAGCAGCGCCAGGGCGATGCCGGGGATGCCCAGGATCAGGAAGGCCGCGCGCCAGCCCATGTTCTGCACGATCCAGCCGCCGAGGATCGCGCCGCAGAACGACCCCAGCGGCACCCCGAGCGCGAACAGCGCGAAGGCGGTCGCCCGGCGCTTGGCCGGGAAGTGGTCGGCGATCAGCGAATGCGAGGCCGGCGTGCTGCCCGCCTCGCCCACGCCCACGCCGATCCGCAGCAGCAGCAGCTGGATGTAGTTCTGCGCCACGCCGCACAGCGTGGTCATCAGCGACCACAGCGCGACGCAGGCGGCGAGGATCCGGACCCGGCTGTAGCGCTCCGACAGCCGCGCCAGCGGGATGCCGAGCAGCGCATAGAACAGCGCGAACGCCATGCCGCCGAGCAGGCCCAGCTGCAGGTCGCTCAGTTCGAGGTCGAGCTTCATCGCCTGGCCGACCGTGGCCACGATGATCCGGTCCATGAAGTTGGACGCGTAGGTCAGGATCAACAGGACCAGCAGCCAGGCGCGGTAGCGCGGGCTGAAGCGGGCGGACGCACTCTGCGGTTCGGGTTTCACTGGTTGGCGCCTTGGTCGGTGTCGGGGAGTTCCGTGTCACGCTCGAGCGTCCTGGCCGCACGGAAGTAGTGCCAGGCACCCCACAGGAAGAAGCAGGCGCAGGCGATCGCGGCGTAGCGCACGCCCTGCGCGGACGCCTGCGCGCAGGCGGCGGCCACGCCGTCGGCGATGCGCGAGGCGTCGCCGCAGGCCTGCGCAAAGCCGTCGCCGCCGGCGTAGGCCCGGCCGGCGAACCAGTCGCTGGCCAGGCCCATGAACACCGGGCCGAGCCCGTGCCCGATCAGGCTGATGGTCAGCAGCACCAGGGCCGACACCGAGGCGCGCATGCGCGGGCCGACGAGGCTGTAGGCGATGGCGAAGGTCGGGCCGTACCACAGGTACAGCAGCCCGCCGAACACCAGCAGCATCGCCGCCGAGGCCGCCCAGCCCTGCTGCAGGAACGCGAGCATGTAGAACGGCGCGGTGACCGCGACGCCGAGCGCGACCACCCACAGGTACCAGCGCCGGTCGCGCCGGCCGGCCCAGTCGGAGACGTAGCCGCCGACGATCTTGCCCAGGATCGCGCCGCAGCCGGTGATCAGGCCGAACGCCAGCCCGGCCTGCGCATAGCTCATCCCGAACACGCGGGTGAAGTAGATCGGCATGAACATGTTGATGCCGAAGTTGGCGAAGCCGATCAGCGCGCAGCCGAAGGTCATGTGCAGGAAGGTCGGCTTGCGCAGCAGCAGGCGGACCACCTGCCCCATCGACGGCACCGGGCCGTCGGCGACCGGCGCCGCCGCTTCCGACATCCCGCGCCTGGGCTCGCGCATGGTGAACAGCACCAGCGCGGCAAGCACCAGGCCGGGCGCGCCGATGCACACGAACGTCGCCCGCCAGCCCAGGTGCTGGACGATCCAGCCGCCGAGGATCGCGCCGACGAAGGCGCCCAGCGGAATGCCCAGCCCGAACAGCGCGAACGCCGCGCCGCGCCGGCCCGGCGCGAAGTAGTCGGCGATCAGCGAATGCGAGGCCGGCGTGCTGCCCGCCTCGCCGATGCCCACGCCGATCCGCAGCAGCAGCAGCTGCACGTAGTTCTGCGCGACCCCGCACAGCGCGGTCATCGCCGACCACACCGCGGCGCACGCGGCGATGATCCTGACCCGGCTGTAGCGCTCCGACAGCCGCGCCAGCGGGATGCCCATCAGCGAGTAGAACAGCGCGAACGACATCCCGCCCAGCAGGCCCAGCTGCAGGTCGCTCAGCCCCAGGTCGACCTTCATCGCCTGGCCCACGGTGGCCACGACGATGCGGTCGGCGAAGTTGGAGGCGTAGACCAGCACCAGCAGCCACAGCGCCCAGCGGCGGCGGGCGTCGGACTGCCCGGTTGGATCGGTTGCGTGCACGTCGGTCTCCCGGGACGGGAATCAGATGGGGAAGTGGCCGGGCCGGGTCTCGATCGTGATCCAGCGCAGTTCGGTGAACTCGGCGATGCCCGCGCGGCCGCCGAAGCGGCCGTAGCCGCTGGCCTTGGTGCCGCCGAAGGGCATCTGCGCCTCGTCGTGCACGGTCGGGCCGTTGACGTGGCAGATGCCGGAGCGGATCCGCCCGGCGATGCGCAGCGCGCGCGCGATGTCGCGGCTGAACACCGAGGCCGACAGCCCGTACTCGCTGTCGTTGGCGATCCGCAGCGCGTCGTCCTCGTCCCGTGCGCGGATCACCGCGACCACCGGGCCGAAGGACTCCTCGCGGTAGATGCGCATCTCCGGCGTCACCCCGTCGAGCACGGTCGCGTCCATCAGCAGGCCGCTGGCCGGGCCGCCGGCGACGATCCGCGCGCCCTTGTCCACGGCATCGGCGATCAGCGCGTTGACGTGCTCGACGCCGGACCGGCTCACCACCGCGCCCAGCGGCGCCTTGCCCTCGGCCGGATCGCCGGCCACCAGCGTTGCCGCCTTCGCCGCGAGCCTGGCGACGAAATCGTCGGCGACCGCGGCATCGACGACCAGCCGCTCGGTCGACATGCAGATCTGGCCCTGGTTCATGAAGGCGCCGAACGCGGCCGCCTTGACCGCCTCGTCGAGGTCGGCGTCGTCGAGCACCAGCAGCGGCGCCTTGCCGCCCAGTTCCAGCAGCACGGGGGTCAGCGTCTTCGCGCCGAGTTCGGCGATGATCCGGCCGACGCGGGTGGACCCGGTGAAGTTGACCCGCGTCACCGCGGGATGCTCGACCAGCGCGGCGACGACGGCCGCGGCGTCCTCCGGCGCGTTGGTCACGACGTTGACCACGCCGGGCGGGAACCCGGCGTCGACCAGCGCGTCGGCGATCAGCGCGTGGGTGCGCGGGCAGACCTCGGAGGCCTTGAACACCACGGTGTTGCCGCAGGCCAGCGGGGTCGCGATCGCGCGCACGCCCAGGATCACCGGCGCGTTCCACGGCGCGATGCCGAGCACCACGCCGGCCGGCTGGCGGATCGACATCGCCAGGCAGCCGGGCTTGTCGGACGGGATCGTCTCGCCCGAGACCTGGGTGGTCAGCGCCGCGGCCTCGCGCAGCATGCCGGCGGCCAGCATCACGTTGAAGCGCGCCCAGCCTTCGGTAGAGCCGATCTCGGCGCGCATCGCATCGACGAAATCGTCGGCGCGCGCCTGCAGCGCGTCGGCCGCCTTCAGCAGCAGCGCGCGGCGTGCGTTGGGGCCGGTTCCGGCCCAGGCCTCGAACGCGGCGTGGGCGGCGTCGGCCGCCCGGCAGGCGTCGGCGGGCGTCGCCGCCGCCGCGCGCGTGGCGATGCCGCCGTCGAGCGGACTGGTCCGCGTGTAGATGGCGCCGCCTTCGGCCGCGACCGCTTGGCCGGCGACCAGCAACTGGATGTCGCGCATCATTGTGTCCCTCCACGTGTGTGTCGTGCGGCGGATCTGCGTCCGCTCGCACGCCGGGCGCCTAGACGCCCTGGGTGATCTGCTTGGTGACCAGGCAGGCGTCCAGCCCCTCGATCGCGTTCTCCGAGCCGTGCCCGCTTTCCTTGACCCCGCCGAACGGCGCGTCGGCGGCGCCGATGGCGATGCTGTTGATGCCGATCATCCCGGCCTCCAGCGCGTCGCCGATCCGCAGCGCGGTCTCCGCCGAACGGGTGAACACGTAGGCCGCCAGCCCGAACGGCAGGCGGTTGGCCTGCTCGACGACCTCGTCGAATGTACGGAACCGCGACATCAGCGCCACTGGACCAAAGGGCTCCTCGTTGAGCAGGCGCGCCTCCAGCGGCAGCTCGCTGATGACGGTCGGCTCGAAGAACCAGCCCGGGCCGGCGATCCGCTTGCCGCCCAGCAGCACCTTCGCGCCACGGGCGCGGGCGTCGGCGATCAGTTCGTCCATCGCGTCGAGCCGGCGCGGGTTGGCCATCGGCCCGACCTGCACGCCGTCCTCGAGCCCGTTGCCGACCTTGAGCGCGGACGCGCGCTCGACGAAGGCGGACACGAACCGCTCGTAGACCGCCTCCTGGATGAAGAACCGGGTCGGCGCGACGCAGACCTGGCCGCAGTTGCGGTACTTGCTGCCGACCATCAGGGTCAGCGCCTTGTCGAGGTCGGCATCGTCGAAGACGATCACCGGCGCGTGCCCGCCGAGTTCCATCGTCGTGCGCTGGCAGCGCTCGGCGGCGAGCTTGAGCAGGTGCTTGCCGACCGGCACCGAACCGGTGAACGAGACCTTGCGGATCACGTCCGAATCCAGCAGGTGGCGCGAGACCGGGTCCGGCTCGCCGAACACGATGTTCATCACGCCCTTCGGCAGGCCGCCCTCGAGCAGCGCCCGCGCCACCAGCATCGCCGAGGCCGGCGCCTCCTCCGGCGGCTTGAGGATGACCGAGCAGCCGGCGCCGATCGGTGCGCCGAGCTTGCGCGCGGGATTGCCGAGCGGGAAGTTCCACGGCGCGAACGCGGCGACCGGACCGACCGAGGCCTTGACCACCAGCGAGCGGCTGCCGGCCGGGCGGGCCAGCACCCGGCCGTAGGCGCGGCGGCCTTCCTCGGCGTACCACTGCAGGCAGTCGGCGGCCATGTGCACCTCGACCCGGCTCTCGGCCAGCGGCTTGCCCTCTTCGGTCGTGGCGACCCGGGCGACGTCCTCGAGGTTGTCGAGCAGCCATTCGGCGGCCCGGCGCAGCACCCGGGCCCGGTCCTGGGCCGGGGTGTCGCGCCACAGCGCGAAGCCGCGCCGGCTCGACGCCAGCGCGCGGTCCAGGTCGTCGGGCGTCGCCAGCGGCAGCTGTCCGATCACCTCGCCGGTGGCGGGGTCGAGGACCGGCCAGGTCCGGCGGTCGCCGGCCGGTTCCCACTCGCCGTCGATGTGCATCCGGATCTCGGGATAGGCGATGCTCATGCCGCCGCTCCGGTGGCCGCGTCGGCCGGCGCGATCCGGAACAGGCGCTCGGCGTTGGTCTGGAAGAACTGCTTCTTGACCTCGGCCGGCATGTCCATACGGTCGAGGATGCCGACCTCGCCGGGCACGTACTGGTACGGGTAGTCCATCGCGTACATCACCCGGTCCACGCCGATCACGTCCTGGACGAAGCGGATCGACGGCGCCCAGGCCACGCCGCTGTTGGTGTAGTGGACGTTCTCGCGCAGATAGTCGCTGACCTTGCGCTGCAGCGGCTGCATCGCCTCGTAGCGCTTGGACACCACGCCGGCGCGGTGCATGTAGTCGAGCCGGTAGAGCCAGAACGGCAGCGCCTCGCCGGTGTGCCCGAGGATCATCTGCAGCTTCGGGAAGCGGTCGAACACACCGGCGATGATGATGCGCAGCATGTGCAGCCCGGTCTCGACCGAGAAGCCGAAGATCGCGCCGTCCAGGCCCTTCTCCAGGAACGGCTGGATCATCTGCTTCGACGGCGTGTAGGGATGCAGGTAGATCGGCATCTCCAGCTGCTCGGCGGCCTCGAAGATCGGCCAGAACTTGGGGTCGTCGAGGTACTCGTGGCCAGTATGCGAGTTGATGATCACCCCGCGCAGGCCCAGCGCCTTGGCGCGCGCGATCTCCTTCGCCGCCGCGGCCGGGTCCTGCGGCGCGACCGCGGCCAGGCCGGAATAGCGGTCCGGATGGCGGCGGATGTTGTCGACCAGCCAGTCGTTGGCATAGGTCGCGTAGGCGACCGCGTCGGCCTTCTCCATCACCTGCACGCCCGGCGAGGTCAGCGCCAGCACCGCGTGGTCGACGCCGGCCGCGTCCATGTGCGCCAGCCGCTGCGCGCCGAGGTCGCCGAGCTGGCTGGCGATGATCCGCGCGCGTTCGCTCGGGCTGCTGAGGTAGAAGCCGAACATGGTGTTGAAGCCCGGGTCGTCGACCTTGCCGGCCTCGATCAGCCGCTTGTAGACGTCGAGCATGTCCGGCGGGCAGAACGCCTCCTCGGTGGCGATGCGCCGGTACGGCGGGTTGGCGACGGGTGCGGTCTCCGGCGCGTCGTGGGATGCGGTCATGCGGCGACTCTCCTGGAATCGTGGATGTCGGGGTGCACGCCGGCAGGCGCCGGCGGCAACGGGGGGCGTTCGAGGATCATGTCCGCGGCCTTCTCGGCGATCATGATCGTGGCGGCGTTGGTGTTGCCGCCGACGATCCGCGGCATCACCGAGGCGTCCACCACGCGCAGGCCGTCTAGGCCGTGCACGCGCAGCTGCGCATCGACCACCGCGTCCTCGCCGGTGCCCATCGCGCAGGTGCCGACCGGGTGGAAGGCGGTGCCGATCGCCCAGCGCACGAAGGCGTCGATCTCCGCGTCGCTCGACGCCTCGATCCCGGGCCGGTTCTCGCGGCCGATCACCGGCGCCATCGCGGCGCTGCCGATCAGCTCGCGGACGTGGCGCACGTAGCGCCGGAAGAACAGCCGGTCGCTTTCCTCGGCCAGCAGGTTGAAGTGGATCGCCGGCTTGTCCAGCGGGTCGCCGGAGCGCAGCTTCAGCGATCCGCGGCTGTCCGGCCGCAGCAGCACGTTGGCGGTCGACAGCATGTGCCCGCGTCCGGCGCGGATCCCGGGGAACCAGAGATGGGCGTCGCCGAGGGTCGGCGTCACCAGGGTCTGCCCGTCCGGGCGGTCCAGGCCGTCGCGGGTGCGCAGGAACAGCATGCCGGTGACCGGCATATCGGTCGCCAGGCCGCGGCGCAGCAGCTTCCATTCCACGACGGTCCGCGCCATCCGGTCGAAACGCAGGTGGCGGTCGAAACCGTAGGGGCCGGACAGGTCGTACTCGACGCGCACCGACGGATGGTCCTGCAGGTTGGCGCCGACGCCCGTCAGCGCGTGCCGGGTCGCGATCCCCAGCGGCCGCAGCTGGCGGTCGTCGCCGATGCCCGAGAGCATCAGCAGCTGCGGCGAGTTGAACGCGCCGGCCGCGACGATCACCTCGCGTCCGGCATGCGCGACGTGTTCCTGGCCGTCCTGCAGGTAGCGGACGCCGGTCGCGCGCCCGCGCTCGAGCAGCAGCCGGGTCGCCTGCGCGCCCGTGGCGACGGTGAGGTTGGGGCGCTGCCGCGCCGGCTTCAGGTAGCAGGTCGCGGTGCTGCCGCGGCGGCCGTGCTGGATGTTGAGCTGCGGCAGGCAGAAGCCCTCCTGCAGCCTGCCGTGGTAGTCCGCGGTCGCCGGATGGCCGAGGCTGCGCGCGGCCTCGGCCAGGCGCGGATAGAGGATGTCGTCGGGCGCGTGCTCGACCACGCGCATCGGGCCGCCGGCGCCGTGCCAGGAATCGGCGCCGCGCCAGTGGTCCTCGGCGCGCTGGAAGTACGGCAGCACCTCGCGGTAGCTCCAGCCCGGCAGCCCGCGCGCGGCCCAGTCGTCGAAGTCCAGCGCATGGCCGCGGGCGTAGAGCATGCCGTTGATCGACGAGCAGCCGCCGAGCACCCTGCCGCGCGGCGCCCAGATCCGGCGGCCGTCGGCATGCGCCTCGGGTTCGCCGGTGTAGCCCCAGCCGACCTTCGGATTGGTGCAGATCTTCAGGAACGCCAGCGGCATCGACATGAACGGCAGGCGGTCCTCGCCGCCGGCCTCCAGCAGCAGCACGCTGTGCGCGCACGATGCGCTGAGCCGGTCGGCCAGCACGCAGCCGGCCGAGCCGGCGCCGACGATCACGTAGTCGTAGCCCGTCTGCGGCATCACTTCACCGCGTAGTAGCTGAAGATCGTGTGGTCGGGATCCCAGTGGCGCACGCCGGTGCCGACGATGACGGTCCGGGTGAGCCAGTCGTGCGGCCCGACCGGCGCCTTGAACACCGGGGTGAAGCGGAAGTACGAGGGCTGCGCGGTGCGGTGGCTGCCCGGCTCGCGCGCACCCGGGATCAGGTAGCCGCGGTTGTGGATGTAGATCGTGGTGCCGTCGTCGGCCTCGAGCAGGTAGTGCGCGCTCAGGTCGATGACGCCGTCGGCGCGGATCGTCGCCCAGTCGCCGCCGCCCTGCGGGACCAGGCGCCCGTTGAGGCGTGGCCCGGCGATGGTGCCGCTGCCGACGCGGGTGAACCCGCCATGGCTGTCGCCGACCAGCGGCCCGTAGGTCAGGCGCAGGTCGAAATCGCAGCGGATGTCGAAGACGTGTTCGAGCTCGAGCCCGGCGTGCCCGGATCCGGCGCGCGCCTGTCCGGCATGTTCGTGTCCAGCGCTCATGTTCCCTCCCGTGGGCGTCATTGCGTGCCGTGTGCGCCGTCGCCGCCGCGGCCGACGATCACCGCGTCCAGCGCCACCGCGCCCTGTCCCGCCGGCGCGACGACCAGCGGATTGATGTCGACCTCGAGCACGTCGTCGCGGGCCAGCATCAGGTCGGCCAGCCGGCGCACGACCTGCACCACGGCGGCCACGTCCACCGCGCCGGCGCCGCGTACCCCGTCCAGCAGCGCGGCGCCCTTGAGCCGCCGCAGTTCGCGTTCGATCTGGGCCCCGGTCAGGTCGGCCGCCAGCAGGCGCACGTCCTGCAGCACCTCGATCCAGATCCCGCCCAGTCCGACCAGCAGGACCACGCCCCAGGCCGGATCGCGGCGCGCGCCGACCACCAGCTCCAGGCCGCGCGCCGCCATCGCCTCGACCAGGATGCCGTCGAGCGGGATGTCCGGACAGGCCGCGCCGACCTGCGCCGTCATCGCGTCCCAGGCCGCACGCAGCGCCGCTTCGTCGTGCAGACCGACGGCCACGCCGCCGACGTCGCTCTTGTGGGTCAGCGCGTCGGCCTGGGCCTTGATCACCACCGGCCAGCCGATGCGGTCGGCGATCTCCACCGCCTCGTCCGCGCTCCGTGCCAGGCCGCCCGCCGGTACCGCGATGCCGAGCGCGCGCAGCCACTGCTTGCCCCGGTATTCGGCGATCGGGCCCGCGGGCAGCGGTGCCAGGTCGTCCGCGACCGGCGCCGGCGACGCGCGCAGCGCGGCCGCTTCGACCAGGTCGCGACGCTGGTGCACCCGCGCCATCGCACGCAGCGCGCGGTCGGGCGAACGCAGGAACGGCACGCCGCTGCCGTGCAGCAGTGCCTTGAACTCGTCGCCCAGCGGCGACTCGTCGCCCATGAAGACCAGCGCGACCGGCTTCTCCGAGCGCGCCAGCACCGGCAGGATCGCCTGCCCCTTGTCCAGTTGCTGCTTCGGCGAGCCGCCCATCAGCGCGACCACCAGGCTGCCGACGCCGGGATCGGCCAGCAGCGCCGCGGAGGTGCTGCCGAAGATCTGCGGCTGCTGCATGCCGAGCGTGGTCAGGTCCAGCGGATTGTCGATGGTCGCGTAGCCCGGCAGGATCCCGGCCAGCTGGCTGACGGTCGACGGGGCGAGCGCCGCGGTCGGCAGGCCGAGCGATTCGCAGACATCGATGGCGACGCCGCGGATCGCGCCGGAGTTGGACGACACCGCGATGTCGCCGGCGACGGGCGCCGGGTAGCGCGACAGGATCGCGACGGTGTCGAAGGCCTCGTCCAGCGAGTCGGCCACGACCACCGCCTCGCGCTCGGCCAGGGTGCGCATGACCTCGAAGTCGCCGGCCAGCGCGCCGGTATGCGACTGCGCGGCCTCGCGCGCCTTGGCGCTGCGGCCCGGGTGCACCAGCACGATCGGCTTGCCGGCCTCGCGCGCCCTGGCCGCGATCCCGAGGAACTTCGCCGGCTGGCGCAGCATCTCCACGAACAGCGCCACCACGTCGACCGCATCGCTGTCGATCAGGTAGCCCAGCAGGTCCTCGGCGGTCAGCGCGGCCTCGTTGCCGCTCGACCCGGCGAACACCACGTTCACGCCCTTGGCGAGCAGCGCCTGGCGCAGGTTGCCGGCCATCGCGCCGCTCTGGGTGACGATGCCGACGCGACGCGCCGTACCGGCCTCGCGCGGCTGCACCGCCTCGAACGTCAGTGGCGCGCCGGCCGCGAAGTTCAGCAGCCCCATGCAGTTGGGACCGAGCAACGCGAAACCCGCGTCCAGCGCGGTGCGCGCCAGCAGCGCCTGGGCCTCGGCACCCGCCTCGCCCAGTTCCGCGTAGCCGGACGCGAACACCACCGCCCCGCCGATGCCGCGCCGGATGCAGGCCTCGACCGAGGCCTGCACCCCGGACTGCGGCACGGCCAGGATCGCCGCGTCGATGCCTGCGGGCAGATCGTCGATGCTGCGGTGGCACGGCTGGCCGTCGAGCTCGTCGCGGGTGCGGCTGACGAAATGCAGCGCGCCCGCGTAGCCGAACCGCCGCAGGTTGGTCAGCACCAGGTTGCCGACGCTGCCCGGTTCGGGCGAGGCGCCGACGACGGCGAGCGATCCCGGCGACAGCAGCCGGCCGATGGAAGCATGGGAAATGGACACGGTACTCACTGCGTCAGCGGACAGGATGGAGCGGGAAGTGTCCCCGGACTCACGCTTCCCGGCGATAGGCGCCCAGGCCCGGCCGGTAGCTCTTGTCGTCGAGGAACTGCTTCATCCCGGCATCGCGGCCGCGCTCCGGGTCGTGCAGCATGCCCTGGTCGTTCTTGGCCATCAGGTAATCGGCCGCCTGCTCCCAGGACATCTCCGAGGCGATGCGGTGGGCGATCTTCGCCTGCCGCAGCACGACCGGGTTCTTCTCGATCAGCACCCGCGCCAGCTCCGTCGTCCGCGCGCGCAGCGCCTCGCGCGGCACCGCCTCGTTCACCAGCCCGATCTCGGCCGCGCGCCGGCCATCGAACTTCTCGCCGGTCATGATGTAGTACATCGCCGCGCGCTCGCCGATCACCGACGCCACCGCCCGGCTGACCACACCCGCCGGGATGATGCCCCAGTTGATCTCCGACAGCCCGAACGTCGCGTCCTCGGCCGCGATCGCCAGGTCGCAGGAGATCAGCGGCGTGAACGCGCCGCCGAAGCACCAGCCGTTGACCATCGCGATGGTCGGCTTGGCGAAGTGGCGCAGGCGCCGCCACTGCCAGTCGCCATTGGCGCGGAACAGCTTCACGCGCTCGGCCGGGTCGTTGTCGGTCGCACGGAAGTACTCGCGCAGGTCCATGCCCGCCGAGAACGATTCGCCCGCGCCCGTCAGCACCACGACCTTGACGTCGTCGTCGGTCTCCAGCGCGTCCAGCGCCGCGACCATCCCGTAGACGATCCCGGGATTGATCGCATTGCGCTTCTCCGGGCGGTTGAGCGTCACCCAGGCAATGCCGTCCTCGATCGAGATCTTGACCGGCTCTTCGTTCGACATATCCATCTTCTCCATCGATGTCGCCCGTCTCACAGGCGCTCCACTTAAATATAAGTCTTACTTATATAAATGTCTATCAGAAACTGTACTTGAAGTTGACGAACCACTCCCGCGGCCGCGCCGGGCTGGCGGTGGCGATGTTGGACGCCGACACCACGTCGATCTTGTTGAGGTAGTAGTACTTGTTGAACAGGTTGGTGACTCCCGCCGCGACCTCCCAGTCCGCGTCCCACGGCCGCCAGCTCAGGCGTGCGTTGTAGACGGTCGCGGTCTTGACCTGGCCGGTCAGCGTGTTGGTCGCGTTGGTGTAGAAGCTCGACTGGTAGTTGGTGTCCAGGCGCGGCACCAGCGCGCCGGTGTCGAACGCGAACTCGTACTGCAGGCCCACGGACGCCTTGTACTTGGAGGTGTAGGGCGCAACCATGCCGTAGCGCATGCGCGAGGCCAGCGCGATCTCCGACAGCGACGTGTAGTCGAAGTCCAGCCACGCCAGCGAGCCGTCGATCGACAGTCCCTCGACCGGATAGACCGTGAACTCCAGCTCGGCCCCCTTGACCTCGGCCTCGCCGGCGTTGACCGGCATCGCCGAGGCCGGGAACCCGCCGTAGCCGTTGGTGATCGTGATCAGGATGTCGTCGTAGAGGTTGTAGAACAGCGAGCCGTTGAGGCGGAGGCGGCGGTCCCACAGGTCGGACTTGAAGCCGATCTCGTAGGCATCGAGCTTCTCCGGGCCGAACGGCACGACCTGGGCCGGCACGAAGGGCTTGGGATTGATGCCACCGCCCTTGAAGCCGGTGGCATAGGAGGCATAGAGCATCGTCGAATCGGTCACGTGGAACGAACCGCTGAGGCGGTAGTCCCAGCGGCTTCCGCTGTAGTGGCCCACCTGGCCGTCGATCGCGCTCTGCGGCAGGCCGGTCACCGGGTCGGTCCGGGTGAAGCCGTAGCTCTTGGATTCGTCGGTGAAACGCACGCCGGCGGAGACGTCGAACCGGTCGTTGAAGCGGTAGACCGTGTGCGCGAACGCCGACTTGCTCTTGCTCTGGACCGGATCGTCGTGCAGCGCGAACAGGTTGGGGATCTGCGCGATGCCGGCGAACACGCCCTTGCCGTCGAACAGGTAGGTGCCGATCGTGTAGTCGAGCCTGTCGCCCAGCGCGCTGCCGTTGAAGCGGAACTCCTGGCTGAGCATCCGGTACTCGACGTCCCACGCCTGGGTGTAGAACTCCAGCGGACTGCCGTCGGCGTCCACGCCCCATCCGCCCTCGTAGTCGCGCCAGGCCGAGATCGAGGTCAGCGTGTGGCGGTCGTCGAAGCTGTAGTCGAACTTCAGCGACGCGCCACGCGAGGACATCGTGCTGCGCGGTTGCGCGCGCCAGCCGGTACCGGTGTAGGTGGAATAGTTGACGAACCGCGCGTCGGTCAGGAAGCGCGGGTCGGGGCCGTGCAGCAGCTTCGTCGCCGGCGGCTCCGAGTCGTCCTCGGCCGCATCCAGGATCAGGTTCACCTCCAGCTTCTCCGACGGCAGCCAGCGCAGCGCGGCGCGCACGCCCTGGAAGTCCTGCCCGCCCTCGGTGCCGAGCACGCAGTCGGGCGTGGTGGCCTGCGCCGGCACCCCGGAATCCCGGTTCAGGCAGCCGTAGTCGTAGCGGGTCATGTAGCCGTCGCGCTTCTTGGACACGCCGGAGACGCGCATGAACAGGCTGTCCTCCGCCAGCACCCAGTTGGCCGCCGCGCGCAGGTCGATGCGCGACGACGCGCCGTAGGTCGCCTCGACGAACCCGCCCGGCACCTCGTCCGGCGGACGCGAGTACAGCTTCACCGCGCCGCCGATCGAGTTCTTGCCGGCCAGCGTGCCCTGCGGTCCGCGCAGGATCTCCACGCGCTCCAGGTCGAGCAGGTCGAAGACCGAGCCGAAGATCGTCGGGTGGTAGACGTCGTCGATGTAGATGCCCACGCCCGGCTCCAGCGCGAAGCTGCTGTCGTACTGGCCGATGCCGCGGATCGAGATCGCCGCGCCGCTGCCGTAGTTGCCGACCGCCGGCTTGATGTTCACGTTCGGCGCCGACGCGGCGATGTCGAGCACGCTGGTCTGGCCGCGCGCTTCCATCATTTCCGCGTTGACCGCGCTGATCGCGATCGGCGTCTCCTGCATGCTCTGGGCACGGAACTGCGCCGTGACCTGCACGGTGTCGAGCGTCGTCGCCGAGCTCCTGGCGTGGTCGCCGGATTCGGCGGCCGCTTCCGGATCCTGGGCGGCCACCGCGCCGGCCATGATCGAAAGGGCGATCGCCGCGGCGAGCCTGGTGACGACACGGGGGCTCACTGCCCCGGAACAACGATGATGGACGTTCGACATGCACTCCTCCCAAGGATGCGGAACAACGCGCCACAGGCGACATGCCAGCTGCGCTCAATTTTTATCAGACGCCTTTATATATGTATTACTTTCATGATCAAGCTGCGCTGCAGCATGGTTTCCTGCGGTAGCTGCACATGGCCGGAGCCGCCGGTCGTATCCGGCAGGCCCGCCCCGGCGACCGCCCCCGCGTGCTGTCGATCGCCGGCTTCGCAGGGCCGCGCATGCCGAAGGGCGCGGCCGTCGCCGGCCAGGTGTCCCGGGGTCCCATCGGTGGCGATATCGCGGCGCGGTCAGGCGGTGGCGGAACGGTGGCCCCGGCGCATCGCCAGCACGGCGACGGCCGCAACCAGCAGCGGCACGGAGAACAGGTAGTACAGGCTGCCGGTCCGCCACCCCGCATCCACCAGCACGCCGACGATGGCCGGCGCGAGGATCGCGCCGATGCGGCCGACACCGATGGCCCAGCCCAGTCCGGTGGTGCGCACCGAAGCGTCGTAGACGATCGGCGCGAGCGCGTACAGCCCGGCCATCGAGCCGAACAGGGCGAAACCGATCAGCACCGCCGCGGCGAACGCCGGTGCGAGATCCGAGCTCACGTAGCCGAACAGCGCCAGCGCGGACGCGGTGCCGGCCAGGAAGATCGCGATCAACGCCCGCAACGGGAAACGGGTGGTCAACCAGCCGAACAGGCCGCCACCGGCGATCCCGCCCAGGTTCAGCAACACGCCGCCGGTAATGCCCTGGCCCGACGACATGCCGGCGTCGACCAGCAGCTTGGGCGTCCAGCTGAGCACGAAATAGGTGCCGAACATCAGCATGAAGAACGCCAGCGCGATCAGCACCGTCGTGCGCAGCAAGGCGGGCGAGAACAGTTTCGCGTAGCCCGTGCGCGCGCCTGCCGCGACCAGGACCGGATCCGGCAGCGCATCGCGCTGCGGCAGGTGCATGCGTGCCAGCAGCCGGTTCAGGCGCGGCAATGCCCCGGCCGGACGTCGCGTCACCAGGAAGTCCAGCGACTCGGGGAGGTAGCGCAGCACCAGCGGGACGACCAGCAGCGACGCCAACGCACCGCCGGCGAACACCGAACGCCAGCCCCACCACTGGATCAGCCACACCGCCAGGATGCCGCCGATGGTCGCGCCGATCGGATAGCCGATCGAATACAGCGCCAGCGACAGGCTGCG
Source organism: Proluteimonas luteida (assembly GCF_021191695.1). GTDB lineage: Bacteria > Pseudomonadota > Gammaproteobacteria > Xanthomonadales > Xanthomonadaceae > Luteimonas > Luteimonas luteida. The sequence goes on along the minus strand of NZ_JAIWPT010000011.1, from coordinate 13,101 downwards.
GTACCTGTCGGAGGAATACTCGGCGGCGATCACCCCGACGCTGGCCAGCATGCCGCCGATCCCGAGGCCGGTGACGACGCGCAGCGCGGCGAGCTGGCCCACGTTCTGGGCGAACGCGGAGGCGAACATGCCGGCGGTGATGATCGCCATGCTTGCCAGGATGATCGCGCGGCGGCCGTAGCGGTCCGCCAACGGCGCCAGGAACAGCGACCCGCCCGCCATGCCGAACAGGCCGGCGCTCAGCGTCAGGCCGATCTCCGAGCCCGACAGTCCCCACTCGTCGGCCACGTGCGAGGCGGTGAACGCCATGACCATCACGTCGAAGCCGTCGAGCACGTTCAGCAGCACGCAGATCGCGATCGCCGTCCACTGGAACCGGCTCATCGTCCGCAGTTCGATGGCGCCCGCCTGCCCTGCTGTTGCTGCCACGTTTCGTGCTCCGGTGGTGCGCTGTCCCCGCCCGGCCGGGCGGCATGTCCGCGCGCCCGCCCCAGCCATGCAGCGCGCGCCCGGCATCTATATACAGATGCCTTACATATGTCATGCTGCGATGCACCAGGGTGGCCGGAGGCGCGCGCCGTGCGCCGGGGCATGGACACGCCCGGTGGCCCACCGCATGATGCCGCGCGGAAGGCGCATGCCACCGCGTGCCCGGAACCGCTGCCGATGCCCGCTACCGAATACCCGCCCAGGAACGCGAACCCGCAGACCACGCGCGCCCTGCTCGAGCTGCGCGAACTGATCCTCAGCGGCGAACTCCAGCCCGACGAACGCCTGTCGGAACTGGCGATCGTCGACCGGCTGGGCGTGTCCCGCACGCCGGTGCGCGCGGCACTGCTCAGGCTGTCGGAAGAGGGCCTGCTGGACGACCTTCCGGGCGGCGGCTTCGCGGTGAAGTCGTTCACCGAGCGCGACGTCCACGACGCGATCGAACTGCGCGGCACGCTCGAAGGCATGGCGGGCCGCTTCGCGGCCGAGCGCGGCGCCGACCCGCCGCTGATCGCCGAGGCCCGGGACGTGGTCGCGCAGATCGACGCCATCATCGACGGCGTCGGCCGCAACCAGGCCGACTTCGCCCGCTACGTGGAACTCAACGAACGCTTCCATAGCCTGCTGATCCGCATGTCTGGCAGCGACCTGCTGGCGCGCGAGTTCGAGCGGATGACCCGCCTGCCGTTCGCCTCACCCAGCGGATTCGTGCGCGCGCAGGCGCTCGCGCCGGAATCCAGGCTGATCCTGACCATCGCCCAGGAACAGCACCGCGCGGTGCTCGAGGCGATCGAGATGCGCCAGGGCGCGCGCGCCGAAGGCCTGATGCGCGAACACGCACGGCTGGCGCATCGCAACCTGCGCTACGCGCTGCGCAACGGCGACGCGATCCGGCACGTCAAGGGTGGCGGACTGATCCGCAACGCGGGCGATTGACCCGCAGGCACGCAGGTCGGGGCAACGCCCCCGACGACGGGCACCGCGCGCGTCGGCCGCGTAGGGCCGACCTACGACCATGGCGCGGAGATGTTCCGGTTCGCACGCGCCCCAATCGGGGGGATAGCGACCGCGCGCGCGCCAGGCCCCGAGGCTCGACCATCGCCAGTCGCCCGCGATTGCGACCAGACCATGCTTGACCGGATTGAAATGCAGGTAATCCAGGTGCCGGTCGAAATCACCGGCATCCCGGACGATGTGGTCGTAATAGCGCCGCTGCCATAGACGCCCGCCGGAAGGCACCATGACAGGCAGGCATGCGCTTGCCGTCTGCTTGAAGCAGCCGACGAGCGCCGGAACGGCAACCCCGCGCTCCGGGCTCAGCAACAGGTGCAGATGATCGTCCAGAAGGACATGCCCGTGATGGCGAAAAGGATGGCGCAGGCGCGTCATGCGCAAAGCCTCGAGCAAGGTCGACTTCACGTCGTCTCCGGCCAGCCAGTGGCGCCGTTCGGCAGCAACCAGCGTCAGGAACACGGTCTGCCCTTCCGAGAAATTGCGGCGATAACGAGGCATGCGTCCAGCATCGGCGTCCACAGCCGGCCGGACCATCGGAGTTCGACCGGTTCGAGCGTCAGGACAACCCACGAATCACGTAGGTCGGGGCAACGCCCCCGACGTCGGGCATCGCGCACGTCGGCCGCGTGGGGCCGACCTACGGGCACGGCGCGGAGATATGCCGCATGGGTCGTGGCAACGCCCCCGGCGACCGGCGTCTACACACGCACACCACAAACCCGGGAGGAGCATTCAGGTTGTCGATTTCCCCCAACGGAGCACTTCCATGAATACCCGGACCTCACAGGACGCCGATCCGCTGCCGGACCTGCTGTCGCCACTCGCCCGTGACTGGTGGGTGGTGCTGCTGTACGGCGTGATCGCCATCGTCTTCGGCCTCGTCGCACTGTTCTCTCCCGTCGGCACCGCGGTCGCGCTGGCCTGGGCGATCGGCGTCATGGCGCTGGCCGAAGGCATCGTCAGCATCGTCGCGCTGTTCTCCAAGGACCCGCCGATGTCCAAGGGCCTGCTGCTGGTGTACGCGGTGGCCTCGATCTCGTTCGGCCTGTGGACCGTGTTCAGCCCCGGCATCACCGCCATCGCGCTGTTGCTGCTGATCGGCGCCTGGCTGATCGTCGGCGGCATCTTCCGGATCGTGTTCGCGATCCGCGCGCGCAAGGAGATCGAAGGCGAATGGCTGCTCGCGCTCGGCGGCGTGCTCGGCATCGTCCTCGGCGTCCTGTTCGCGCTGGATCCGCTGGGCGGCCTGTTCGTGACCACGCTGTGGATCGGCGCGGGCGCGCTGGTCTACGGCGTGGTCCAGATCGTGGCCGCGTTCAAGCTGCGCAAACACCGCGTCGCAGCGTAGGCCGGCCTGCGGAAACATGCGCGTCGGCCGCGTGGGCGACATACACGCATGATGCGGAGATGATGCCCGTAGGTCGGGGCGACGCCCCCGACGCCGGGCATCGCGCACGTCGGCCGCATGGGGCCGACCTACGGGACGACAGGCGCTTGCTGGTCCATGTGCCCCCGCCGCATCCCCGCCGACGAGCCGCGCTCAGCGCAGCGCAAAATCGGCGGCGATGCCGGCGAAGATCGCCAGGCCGACCCAGTGGTTGTGCAGGAAGGCGCGGAAGCAGGCGTCGCGGTCGCGATGCCGGGCGATGACGAATTCCCAGGCCACCAGCAGCAGGGCGACGCCCAGGCCGGCCCAGTAGTACACGCCCAGTCCCGCGGCGCGCCCGACCAGCGCCAGCGCCGCGAACGCCAGCGCATACAGCACGCTCTGGGCGACCAGGTCCAGCTCGCCGAACAGGATCGCGGTCGATTTCGAACCGGCGCGGATGTCGTCGTCACGATCGACCATCGCGTACCAGGTGTCGTAGGCCGTCGCCCAGAAGATGTTGGCGACGTACAGCACCCAGACCACCGGCGGCACGGTGCCCTGCACCGCCGCGAACGCCATCGGGATGCCCCAGCCGAACGCCAGCCCCAGGTAGACCTGCGGCAGATAGGTGTGGCGCTTGAGATAGGGATAGCTCGCCGCAAGCGCGACGCCGACGACGCTCATCAGGATCGTCAACCGGTTCAGCGTCAGCACCAGCGCGAACGCGGCCAGCATCAGCACCGCGAACACCGCCAGCGCCTCGCGGCCACGCACCGCGCCGGTCGCGAGCGGCCGGTCCTTCGTGCGCTCGACCAGGGGATCCAGCCAGCGGTCGGCGTAGTCGTTGATCACGCAGCCGGCCGAACGCGTCAGCCAGACCCCGGCCGAGAACACGAACAGGATCCACAACGGCGGCACCCCGTCGGCCGCCAGCCACAGCCCCCACCATGTCGGCCACAGCAGCAACAGCCAGCCGATGGGCCGGTCGCCACGGACCAGCTTCCAGTACTGGCCCAGCCGCTCGCGCCAGCGCGGGACGATGGGGGCGGCATAGCGTTCGTAGTCGTGCATGGCGGGGAAAGGTTAACAGGCGGGCGCGGGTGGCGGATTGCGTCCCCTCCGGGGAGAAGCGCCCTTACCCGCGAAAGGGCGCAATGCCCTCAGGCGGGAGAGGTGGAGATTCTCGCGGCGGAAAAAAGTCAGACCCTTCTCCCGCATGCGGGACTACGTGCCCTCCGGGGTAGAAGGTGCCCAGAGGGCGGATGAGGGCGCTCTGCACGCCCGGCCAACAATTACCCTCACCCGTGAAGGCCGCAATGCCCGCATGCGGGAGAGGTGTGGATTCGACGACTATCCGGGGCCTAATCGATTGATCCGATCAGGCCTTGGCCTTGCCATCGGCCGAGCCGTACTCGTAGTAGCCGTAGCTGTAGTATCCGGTCGCGCGCTTTTCCACAGCGTTGAAGATCACGCCCTTGACCTGCACGCCGTTCTGTTCGAACCGCTTCCTGGTCAACAGGATCTCCTTGGGCTGGTTGACGCCGAAACGGGTCACCAGCAGGTTGGAGCCCGCATGGCTGGCGACGATCGCCGCGTCGGTGACCGCCAGCACCGGCGGGGTGTCGACGATGACGATGTCGTACTGGGCCGCCAGCGTGTCCAGCAACTGGCCGAAGCGCGGGTGCATCAGCAGCTCCGACGGGTTGGGGGGGATATCGCCGCGGACCATGTAGTGCATCGCGTCCAGCCCCGGCACCGGGTGGACCGCGGCCGCCACGTCGAGCTTGCCGACCAGCACGTCCGACAACCCGTTGGCCGGCTGCAGGCCCAGCACCTTGTGCAGGGTGCCGCGGCGCATGTCCGCATCGATCACCAGCACCTTCTGCCCGGCCTGGGCGATGACCGCGGCCAGGTTGGCCGACACGAAGGTCTTGCCGACACCGGGACGCGGACCGGAGATCGTCAGGATGTTGTTCTTCGCTTCGAGCATCGCGAAATGCAGGCTGGTGCGCAGGCTGCGGATCGCCTCGACCGCAAGGTCCGCAGGCGCGTTGACCGCGAGCAGGTGCTGGCGACCATCGCCACCACCGCGATGGTGTCCGCCGCGTTTGCGTCCGCGACCAAGCCTGCGCGGCTGCGTATCGATCTGCACGTCCCGGGCGTCGCTGAGCGGAATCGCCGCATAGACCGGCAGGCCGAGTTCCTCGATCTGCGCCGGGTCCTCGATGCCGGGATTCATGATCCGCTGCAGGAATACCAGGCCCACCGACAGGAAACCGCCGAGCAGGGTGCCGACCAGCACGATCAGCGACTTGCGCGGCTTGACCGGGCGCGAGGTGTCGACCACCGCCGGGTCGACGATGCGCACGTTGCCGACGGTGCCGGCGCGCGCGACGTCCAGCTGCTGCGCCTGGTTCAGCAGCCCGGTGTAGAGCTCGTTGCTGACCTGCAGGTCGCGGGTGAGCCGCAGCAGTTCCTGCTGAGTGTCCGGCAGCAGACCGACCTCGCGACGGAAGCCGGCCTTGCGGCTTTCCAGTTCGCCGATCTGGCTCAGCAACGCGCGGTAGGCCGGATGCTCGCGGGTGAAACTGCGGTCCATCTCCGCCTGCTTGAGGCGCAGTTGCTGGATGCTGGTCTCGACCGCGACCTCCTGCTGCAGCAGCCCCTGGGTCTGCATAGTGATGTCGACCGAGTGCGCCTTGGTCTGGTAGGCGTTCATCGCCGACTGCGCGGCCTCGACCTGCTGGCGCACCGTCGGCAGCTGCTCACGCACGAACTCCAGCTGCGACGCCGCCTCGGCTGAATTGCGCTCCACGTTCTGGCGCACATAGGCCGACGCCACGTGCTGCAGGAACGACTCGGCGAAGCGCGGGTTCGGGCTTTCGAACAACAACCGCAGGATGCCCGACTCCCTGCCCTGCTCCGACGCCTTCACCTGCTGCTGGAAGCCGGTGACGACATCCAGCCGGCGCAGCCTGGTGACATGGAAGCGCGTGCCCGGATTGGCGCGCAATGCCGCCACCTGCAGCTTCACCCCGGCGCCCTCGGCGTCCTCGCCGACGCGGCCTTCGAGCAGGACCTCGCCATCGGGATCCAGCAGCGCGAACCGCGAGGGATCCTCGCCGGCCTGCAGCGTCAGCGCCTTGCCGAGCAAATGCGCCGGGACCTCGAGCCCCATGACATCCAGCTGCTCGCCGCCCCAGCCGTAGCTGTCGAAGCCCAGCCGGGGCGCGGCCACCGCATCCGGGGTGTCCGGGCTGAAACGGCGGGCAAGGAAATCGCCGACCAGCGGGAACCGGTACGGCTCGACAACGATGTCGGCCTTCAGCTCGTCGACCGCCGCGCCGATGACCGCGCGCGAGGTGATCAGGGCGACCTCGGTCGTCGCGGCCGAGCTGGTCCCACCCATGCCCAGCGACGACAGCTCGGACAGGCCCGGCAGCGCCGGCAGCTTCGATTCCACCTGCACCATCGACTGCGCCTGGTAGACCGGGGTGGCCAGCAGCGCATAGGCCACGCTGACCACGAAGAACAGCGCGGTGATGCCTGCGATCCACCATTTGCGGTCGATCAGGATGCCGGCCAGCTCGCGCAGGTCGATCTCGTCGTCGTCCCTGACAGGTGTACTCATGTCCTTGCTCATTGCGTGGAAGTTCTCTCGAAGGTGATGCCCGCGGGGGACGCGGGACGGTAGGCTAACGGATGTAGGGCCTCCAGCCGGCGACACAGTCGTCGACCAGACGCAGGACGTGCTCGAACGCGGGGCGCTGCTGGCGATAGGGGTCCGGAATATCGATGTCGCCCCGCCATTTGCCCAGCTGCAGCACCTTGCCGCTGGCCTGCGGCGCCTCGCGCAGGATGCGGGCGTGATGGGCACGCTCCATCACCAGCACCAGATCGGCCTCGGCCAGCATCGCCGGGGTCAACTGGCGCGCCCGGTGCGCATCGGGATCAAGGCCGCGCCCGCGCATCAGCTCGGCGGCCATCGGGTCTATCGGATGGCCGTCCAAGGCCTGCAGGCCCGCCGAGGCGCAGGTCACGTCGTCCCGGCGCAGCGCGTCGCGCATCACGATTTCCGCCATCGGGCTGCGGCAGATATTGCCGATACAGACGAACAGGATCCTGCGAAACACCCGAACTCCTCTACACCGCCCAAGCCATGGCTGGCTGCCAGCATAACGGAGCGTTCACGGCAAAGGGGGGCACCGACCACAATTTCTGATGCGATGCAGCAAACTTCTTGACACTGGCAATTCCAGTCCGTACGTTTGGTGGTGAAAAGGACCAGACCCCCTGGCTTGTACGGTTGGAGACCCTCATGCGCAACGCAACCCGACTGATCGCGACTCTCGCCCTGTGTGGCGGCACCATCACCGGATTCGCCGCGCCGCAGGCGTTGGCCCAGGATCCCGCCACCGCGGTCGGGACCGAACCCGTCGAGGCACCGGTGGAAGTAGCCGAAGAAGAGGCCGCGCTGGAAGGCAGTACCGCAGGTACCCAGGCCGCAACCGGCACCGGACTGAGCACCGGCGCAACGATCGGCATCATTGGCGGCAGCGTCGCTGCCGGTGCAGCACTGCTCAACAACAGTGGCAACAGCCGCGGCGAGTACACCGGCGGTGGCAACGATGGCGGCGGCGGTACCGGTGGTACCGGCGGCACGGGTGGTACCGGCGGCACGGGCGGCTGACCGCGTCAGGCACAATCGAGACACGACCCGCCGGGGTTTCCCGGCGGGTTTTTTTACACCCGCCATCCTTGGCGGGCGCCCCTCGGGTCATCGCTGACGCAATGCCAGAACCGCTCCCGGCAATTTCCTGCGGTCCGTGCCGGAGCGCAGGGCGGGTCTCGACCCGCCAAACCGGCCGACACGATGGCGGGTCAAGACCCGCCCTGCGCCCTGGCGCGGCGATGCGGGCAGCCGTTCGCCTGCGCCCGACTTTCGACGGCGCTTTTCCTCCGCTCCCCTCCAGCATGAAAAATTGGTTTTTCTCCGATTCCCGGGATTCCTCGACCGTAGGTCGGGGCAACACCCCCGACGCCAGGACACGTCGAACGAGCCAGGCACGTCGGCCGCGCGGGGTCGACCTACGCAAAATCGGGGCTGATCCACCGTTCCGTGGCAGCCACCTTCCCGGACCAATGCGTGATGATGTAAAAAACGCGCCCGGCAATTTTTTGTGGATGGCAGGAACGCCACCCGTTTGCGTCACTTTGAGGACCCGTCAATGAAGCTGTCGTCGCGCTCTGCCGTCATCGCCCTGTCCGTCACGCTCGGCCTGTCCGGCTGCATCTGGTCCCCGGGCCAGCACATGGCCCGCTCCGGCGGCAGCGACACCGGCATCCGGACTGTCGGCAACGACCAGCTCGACCTGATCCCCATCACCCCCAAGCTGATCGCGATGGAACGCGCCAGCCGGGTCGATGCACACGCACTACCGCCCGCGCTGGCCGACTGGCGCCCGTCCGACTACACCATCGGCCCTGGCGACGTGCTCTACATCACCGTCTGGGACCATCCGGAGCTGACCGTCCCCGCCGGCGCCCAGCAGCAGCTCAACGCCGCCGGCCGCCACGTGCAGGCCGACGGCAACCTGTTCTACCCGTATATCGGCACGGTCAAGGCGGCCGGCCAGACCCCGGAGCAGCTACGTCAGGCAATCACCACCCGGCTTGCGCGCTATATCGAATCGCCGCAGGTGGACGTGTCCATCCTGACCTACGCCAGTCAGCGGGTCTGGGTGACCGGCGCCGCCGCCAACGCGGCCACGGTGCCGCTGACCACCGTGCCGCTGACCCTCAACGATGCGATCAGCCAGTCCGGCATCAACCCCACCCAGGCCGACCTGTCGGGCCTGCGCCTGACCCGCGACGGCGTGACCTACACGCTGGACCTCGACCAGCAGGCGCGCGACGCGATCTACCTGCGCGACGGCGACCACCTGTACATCCCGTTCCTCGACGCCAAGGAAGTGTTCGTGGTCGGCGAGGTCATGCAGCCCGGTGCGCTGGACTTCCGCACCGGCAGCATCAGCCTGAGCCAGGCCATCGGCCGCGCGCGCGGGTTGGCGCAGATCAGCGCGAGCGGCAACGCGGTCTACGTGATCCGCGGCAGCCGCGACCTGGAAACCGCACCGTCGGTGGTCTACCAGCTGGAGGCGAAGTCGCCGGCCGCGTTCGCGGTCGCCAGCCAGTTCGAACTGCTGCCCGGCGACGTGGTGTTCGTCGGCGCCGCCGGCATCACCCGCTGGAACCGCTTCGTGACCCAGCTGCTGCCGTTCTCCAGCATCATCCGCAACGCCGCCGGCACCAGCAACGACATCTGACGGGCAAGCCCGGCATGTCGCGCCCCCACCGCAACGGCCCGCGCACGGCCGCCCGCCTGTTTCGCATCGGCATCGTTGCCGCACTTGTGCTGCTGGCCGCCGGCTGCACGTCGATGGCGCGCAGCAGCGCCGATGCCTTGCGCATGGTCGTCAAGCGCGACCTCCGGATCACCCCGGAGCAGGTGGCCGCCAACCGCTACGCGCAGATCCGCGTCGACGGCCCCGACGGGGCCGCGCTGCTGGTGCTGGGCAACGACGACGCCGGCCTAACCTCCTGGTACGCCCCCGGCCGGATCGTGTTCCTTCGCAACGGCGTCATCGCCGGTAGCCATGGGTATCCGCAGGACGCGACCGACATCCGCCTGCTGGGCGACGACCCGTTCGCCCGGCTCGACGAAGTGACCACCGCCACCACGCTGCGCCGCTACGACTGGATGCCGGGCTATCGCTACGGGGTGGAGGTGCAGGGCCAGCTGCGCCGCGGCGCGATCGAGGACATCGAGATCCTCGGCAGCCGGCACCATCTGCAGCGTTTCGACGAGGTGCTGACCGGACCCGGTGTCGAAGCGACCAACGTCTACTGGGCCGAGCCCGACACCGGGCTGATCCGACGCAGCCGGCAGTTCGTCGCCCCCGGCACGGAACTGGACATCACCGTGCTCCGGCCGTACCGGCCCAGGAGCACGCGATGACGCGCCTGCTGGCCATCGCGACGCTGCTGGCGGCCTGCACGCTGGCCACCGCGCAGGCGCAGGCGCCGGCGCGCGTCAGCGTAGAAGGCGCCGTCCACACCGCCGACACGTTCACCGTGCCGCCGGGCGGGCGCCTGTCGGCGGCCGCGCTTGCCGCCGCGCCCACGCCCGAGGCCTATCCCACCGGCGCGATGCTGCTGCGCAGGCAGGCACTGCAGCCGCAGGTCCGGCTCAAGGCCGGCCTGGCACACGACCTTGCGGAACTGCAGCGCGACACGGACGACCCCGCCTTGCGCGCCATTGCCGCCGACTTGGCCGCCTGGCTGGTCACGGCTCCGGTCACCGGTCGCGTCCGCACCGAACTGGAACCCCGCCGGCTCGAGTTCATGCCGGAGGCCGATTTCCCGGCCGCCGATGGCGACCGCATCGTCTACCCCCTGCGGCCGGCGACCATCCGCATCGTCGGCGCCGTCGTCACGCCCTGCGAATTGCCCCACGCCCCAATGCGCGACGCGCGCGATTACCTCGCCCGCTGCCCCACCCGCGCCGCCGACCGCGACTGGCTGTACATCGTGCAGCCCGACGGCGAGGTGCACCGGCTCGGCATCGCCAGCTGGAACCGCAGCCCGCCGCAGGCACTGGCTCCCGGCGCAGTGCTGTACGTTCCGCTGCCCGAGCGCGCCCTGCGCAAGCTCGACGGCGACTTCAACGCCGAATTCGCGGCGTTTCTCGCCACCCAGCCCCCAAGCCCCCCCGCAGGCGGACCGACGCCATGATCCGGACCCGCCCTCGCCCCCCGCGCAGGCTGGCGCTTTGCGCTCTGGGCCTGGCCGTCAGCGGCAGCCTGCACGCACAGGACATGGTGACCCAGAGTGACTGGGGCGGCGCCGGCCTGCTGCAGACCCCGACCGCGCGCATGGAGCCCGAAGGCCAGATCAGCCTGACCGGCAGCTACACCTCGCCGTATGCGCGCTACAACCTGTCCATGCAGCCGTTCCCGTGGCTGGAGGGCTCGTTTCGCTACATGTCGATCAACAACCGGCGCTATGGCCGCCCCGAGCTCAGCGGCGACCAGAAGTTCAAGGACAAGTCGCTCGACTTCAAGATCCGGCTGTGGGAGGAAAGCCACCGCCTGCCCGAAATCGCCTTCGGCATGCGCGACGTCGGCGGTACCGGCCTGTTCTCCAGCGAATACCTGGTCGCCAACAAGCGCTTCGGCAATTTCGACGTCAGCCTTGGCCTTGCCACCGGCTATATCGGCAACCGCGGCGACATCGCCAATCCTCTGCGGTTGATCGACGATCGCTTCGAGACGCGGCCCATTCCGTTTCCCGACATCACCCAGGCCGGCCGCCGCGGCGGCGATATCTTCCGGGGTCCGATCGGCGTGTTCGGTGGCGTCAGCTGGCAGACACCGCTGGAGCAGTTGCTGGTCAAGGTGGAACTGGACGGCAACGACTACGAGCGCGAACCCCAAGGCAACAACCAGGTACAGGACGCCCCGATCAATATCGGGCTCGTCTACCGCCCGCGCCCCGGCATCGAGCTGACCGCCGGCATCGAGCGCGGCAATACCGCGGTCTTCGGCCTGAGCCTCAACGGCAACCTGAAGAACGCCCGCAGCAATGCCCCGCTGCTGGACCGTCCTGCCCCGGCGCTGGCGCGCCACGCCAATGCCGTCCCGGCGTCGCCGGCCAACGCCGACGACGATACAGAAAGCCCGGGCACACAGGCCGCCGTCATCGACTGGTCCGGCATTGCCGACCAGCTGCAAAGCGAAGCCGGCATCGGCGTCTCGCGCATCACCCGCCGCGACCGCGAACTGATCGTCCATGGATCTCAGAACCGCTACTTCTTCGGCGCCCAGGGCGTGGGCCGCGGCAGCCGCGTGCTCGACAACGCGCTGCCCGGCGACGACAGCATCGAGTGGTTCACCTTTGCCCACGAACGTGTGGGCATGCCGATAGCCGAGACCAGCGTGGAACGCCAGGCCTTCGCCGACTACGTGGAGCGGCGCATCGATCTGGACACGCTCGCACGCAAGGTGGAACTGAACCCGCCGGCCCAGCAGCACCGCGAGGAGGTGTACCGCGCCCCGTTGGAGCGCTTCCAGTACGGAATCGGCCCCGGCTACCAGCAGGTCATGGGCGGCCCCGACGCCTTCATCCTGTACCAGTTCAGCGCCAACCTCCACGCCAATTGGCGCTTCAGCCGCCACACCTGGCTGGACGGCACCGTCAGCTACGACCTGCTCAACAACTTCGACAAGTTCCGCTACGACGCGCCCACCAACCTGCCACGCGTGCGCACCTGGCAGCGCCAGTACCTGACCACGTCGAAGCTCACCGTGCCCACGCTGCAATTGACCACCGCGCACCAGCTGGGCCGGGACTGGTACGGCATGGCCTATGCCGGCTACCTGGAATCCATGTACGGCGGCGTGGGCGGAGAAGTGCTGTACCGCCCGTTCGGCGAACGCTGGGCCGTGGGCCTGGACGTCAACCAGGTGCGCCAGCGCAACTTCAACCAACGTGCCGGCTTCCGCGACTACGAGATCACCACCGGCCACGTCACCGGCTATTTCACCTTCGGCCGCGAACAGCGCGTGCAGGCCCTCGTCAGCGCCGGCAAGTACCTGGCCGGCGACATCGGCGCCACCGTCAACGTCGCCCGCCGCTTCGACAATGGCGTGACCATGGGCGCCTGGGCCACCAAGACCAACATCTCATCGGCCACCTTCGGCGAAGGCAGCTTCGACAAGGGCATCTACTTCTCTGTACCCATGGACTTCCTGCTGCCGCGCCCGACCCGTGCCCGCGCCAATATCGTGTGGCAGCCGCTGTTCCGCGACGGCGGCGCCAAGCTGGTGCGTCGCTACTCGCTCTACAGCCTGCTTGGCGAACGGGATGGGGAGTTCCTATTTGACAATCTCGATTGGATCGATCGCTAGTCAGGCGCCCCCCCGTCTCACTGCCACTGCCTGAGCATTTCTTTCTGGCGACCGTGTGTCGTCCCTGAAGAATTCATTTCAACCTGCGGTTGCCATCCCCATCAGCCGCGGACCTGCGTACGGTAATCCCCCCGTGTAATGACCCACTGATTTCCTGCTCAGGTGTTACTTTCCGAAGGAGACACCGATGAGCCAAGTGATGGACGAAGAGATCAAGCGTTGGACGGCGCGGCGCAAGTCGGCGCTGGTGCTGGAGATCAT
>NZ_JAIWPT010000010.1 GCF_021191695.1 Proluteimonas luteida | reverse complement strand
TTCCCGTAACGACATCGTCGACACCTCCTGCCACGGCATCGCCTGCTCCTGTTGGGCTTCGATGCTGCAGCTTGAATGTGTCCACCATGTCCCCGAACACCTGTCCACCATGTGGCCGGGCCATACAGCGGGAGAGGGGTTGGGGTGAGGGCACGGCAGCCTCTCGCCGGCCCTTCGCGCGACCGTGCCTACGCGCCCCGCACCTGCCGCACGATCTCCGCGGCGCGCGCGGCGGTGTCGCGGACGCGGGCGTAGTCGCCTGCGGCCAGCCAGGCCTTGTCGAGCATCCACGAGCCGCCGATGCAGGCGACGTTGGGCTGTGACAGGAATTCGGCGGCGTTGGCTTCCGAGATGCCGCCGGTCGGGCAGAAGCGCATGTCGTGCAACGGGCCGGCCAGGCCCTTGAGCATCGCCAGGCCGCCGACCGCGCTGGCCGGGAACAGCTTGCAGTGGCGGAAGCCGAGCGCGTGCAGGGCGAGGAATTCGGTCGGCGTCGCCGCGCCGGGGACGGCCGGGATCGCGGCGGCGGCCAGGGCCTCGGCCAGCGACGCCGGCGTGCCCGGGGTGACCAGGAAGTCGGCGCCGGCGTCGATCGAGGCCCGGATGTCGTCCGCCGTGCGCACGGTGCCGGCGCCGATGACGATGTCCGGACGTTCGCGCTTGAGCGTCGCCAGCGCGTCGATCGCGACCGGCGTGCGCAGGGTGAGTTCCAGTGTGCCCAGGCCGCCTTCGAGCAGCGCGTCGGCGATCGCGCGCGCCTGGTCGAGGCTGTCGACGGTGATCACCGGCAGCACGCCGGCGGCATGCAGCAGCTGCGCCGCGCGTTGCCGGCGCTCGGAAATCGGGGGCGGGGCAGGGGATGGCATCGGTCAGGCGTCCTTGGATTCGTGCGGGGCGTCGAGCGCGGCGGCATCGTCGCCGAGGTCGTATTCGGCGTCGTAGTCCCAGGCGCTGCCGTCGGTGGTCGCCGGGCCGCAGGAGATCGACAGCGCGCCGCGGTCGGCGGGGGCGACGTTGGCGCGGTTGAAGCCGAACAGGTTGCGGCCGAAGTCGGTCGCCGCCGGCGCGGTGTCGGCGGCGATTTCGCGCGCGTCCCATTCCTCGGCATCGACGAAGGCCTGCAGCGTGCCGGCCTCGCCGTCGAGGCGGACGATGTCGCCCTCGCGCAGCTTCGCGATCGGGCCGCCGCGCGCGGCCTCGGGGGTGACGTGGATCGCGGCGGGGATCTTGCCCGACGCGCCCGACAGGCGGCCATCGGTGACCAGCGCCACGCGCCGGCCCTGGTTCTGCAGCATGCCCAGCAGCGGCGCCAGCGAATGCAGTTCCGGCATGCCGTTGGCCTTCGGGCCCTGGTAGCGCACCACCGCGACGAAATCCGGCGGCAGCGCGCCGGCCGCGTGCAGGCGGTTGAGCGCCTGCGGCGTGTCGACGACGACCGCAGGCGCCTCGATGGTGCGGAACTCGGGTTTCACCGCCGACAGCTTGATCAGCGCGCGGCCGAGGTTGCCGTGCAGCAGCCGCAGGCCGCCCTGGGCCTCGAACGGCGCCGAGGCCGGGCGCAGCACCTGCTCGTCGGCGCTGGCGGCGATGCCGGGCGTGTAGACCAGCACATCGCCGTCGAGTCGCGGGTCGTCGCAGTAGGCACGCATGCCGCCCGGCACCACGGTGGCGATGTCGTCGTGCATCAGGCCGGCGTCGAGCAGTTCGCGGAACACGTAGGCGTTGCCGCCGGCGGCGTGATAGCGGTTCACGTCGGCCTCGCCGTTGGGATAGACCCGCGCCAGCAGCGGGACCGCGCGCGACATCGCGTCCATGTCGTCCCAGGTCAGCACGATGCCGGCCGCGCGCGCCACCGCGATCCAGTGGATGGTGTGGTTGGTCGAGCCGCCGGTGGCCATCAGCATCGCCACCGCGTTGACGATCGCGCGCTCGTCGATCAGCTGGCCGATCGGGCGGTAGTCCTCGCCGAGCGCGCTGATGCGCAGCGCGCGCTCGGTCGCGGCGCGGGTCAGCGCATCGCGCAGCGGCGTGCCCGGATTGACGAACGAGGCGCCCGGCAACTGCACGCCCATCGCCTCGAGCAGGGTCTGGTTGGAGTTGGCGGTGCCGTAGAAGGTGCAGGTGCCGGGGCCGTGGTAGGAGTCGGACTCGGCCTGCAGCAGTTCCTCGCGCGTGGCCTCGCCGGCGGCGTAGCGCTCGCGCACCTCGGCCTTCTGCTTGTTGGGGATGCCCGGCGTCATCGGCCCGGCCGGCAGGAACACGGCCGGCAGGTGGCCATAGGCGAGCGCGCCGATCAGCAGGCCGGGCACGATCTTGTCGCAGACCCCGAGGTACAGCGCGGCGTCGAACATGTCGTGCGACAGGCCGATCGCGGTCGACTGGGCGATGACGTCGCGCGAGAACAGCGACAGTTCCATGCCGGCGCGGCCCTGGGTCACGCCGTCGCACATCGCCGGCACGCCGCCGGCGACCTGCGCGGTGGCGCCGAGCGCGCGCGCGGTCTCGCGCACCAGCGCCGGGTAGTGCTCGAACGGCTGGTGCGCCGACAGCATGTCGTTGTAG
Source organism: Proluteimonas luteida (assembly GCF_021191695.1). Classification (GTDB taxonomy): domain Bacteria; phylum Pseudomonadota; class Gammaproteobacteria; order Xanthomonadales; family Xanthomonadaceae; genus Luteimonas; species Luteimonas luteida. Next base: position 163,434 of record NZ_JAIWPT010000010.1, on the reverse strand, counting down.
GCGGTGACGATGCCGAGGTTCGGCGTGGCCGCGCCGCGCAGGCGCGCCTTGTCGGTCGGCCCGCAGGCGGCGAAGCCGTGGGCGAGGTTGGCGCAGCTGAGCCGGCTGCGCAGCGGGCCGGCCTCGCACATGCGCGCGATGCCGTCGAGGTAGGCGCGACGCGATCCCGCGCTGCGCTTGCGGATGCGTTCGGTGACGGCGTGGACGACCGGGTGCAGGCTCATGGGCGGCGGCTATGAGAGTGGGGGGAATGGAGCGGCGGCACGGATCGGGACGTGGTCGCGGGAGGTGTTGCCGCGACGGTGGATGCGGTGCGGCCCGGGGCGGCGGACCTCATGGCGACATCGGGCGCATCGATGCACCGGGTATCGACATCAGGGGCACCAGTGCACATGCAAGGCTGCACCCGGCGTGGTGAAGGCGATGCGCGCGGGATACTCGGTGGCGTCGTCGCTTTCGAGCAGGCGGTCGAGCAGCGCGCGCTTGCGCTCGCCGCGGATCAGCAGGATGCGGGTCTGCGCGGGCGCGAGGCCCGCCGGCGTCAGGCTGATGCGCCGGTGCCACGGGCCCGCGCCGGGGCAGCCGGTCGCATCCACGCCGACATAGGCGGCAGGCGTGCGCAGCGCGCGCTCCAGGTCCTCCATGCCGGGGAACAGCGACGCGGTATGGCCGTCGTCGCCCATGCCCAGCACGACGACGCCGGCCGGCTGGCGCGCGTGCAGGTTGGCGGTGGAGACCGCCTCGTCGAACGGGCGGCCGGCACTGGTCAGGGTTTCCAGGCGGGCCTTCGCGGCCTTGTTCTGGATCAGCGTCTCGCGCAGCAGCCGCGCGTTGCTGTCGGGGTCCTCGGGCAGCAGCCAGCGTTCGTCGACCAGGGCCACGTCGACCCGGTCCCAGGCCAGCGGGGCCTTCGACAGGGCCTCGTACACCGGCCCGGGCGTCTTGCCGCCGGACAGCAGCAGGCGCGCGCGGCCTTCCTTCTGCAGGTCGCGCGCCAGTGCCGAGGAAATCGCGATCGCCGCGCCCCAGGTCCACTGGGTCGCCGAGTCGTAGACATGCAGGTGCATGCGGGCATCGTCGCCGATTCCGGCGCCGATGCCAAAAGCCGGCGGCGTCGCCCGGCTCACGTCGCCGCCCTGCGCCGCGCGATCGCGGCCGCGCCCAGCAGGCCCGGATGCGGATGCAGCACCGCGACCGTCGGCACCCGCGCCATGTTCGGCGAGAACCGGCCCTTGTGCTCGAAGCGCTGGCGGAAGCCCGAATGCCGGATCGAGTCGAGCATCTTCGGCACCAGCCCGCCGGTCAGGAACACGCCGTCCCAGGCGCCGAGCGTCAGCACCAGGTCGCCGGCGATCGCGCCAAACACCGCGCAGAACACGTCGATGGTGCGGCCGCACAGCGGATCGCCGGCCTGCGCGCGCGCGGTGATGTCGGCCGGCTGCAGCGGGCCGGGATCCTCGCCGGCGATCTCGCTGAGCGCGCGGTGGATGTTGACCAGGCCCGGGCCGCAGATCAGCCGCTCGTTGGAGACGCGTCCGAACTGTTCCGACAGCCGCTGCAGGATCTCGGTCTCCTCCGGCGTGCCGGGCGGGAAGCTGACATGGCCGCCTTCGGTCTCCAGCGGATGCTGGTGGCCGTCGCGCATCACCAGCGCGCCGACGCCCAGCCCGGTGCCGGGGCCGATGACCGCATAGGTGCGTGCGGCCAGCGGGTCGTCGCCGGCGTGCCACGAGGCCGCGCCGATGGTCGCGACGTCCGCCGCCTGCAGCAGCGGGATGGCCATCGCCTGGGCGGCGAAATCGTTGACCAGCACGACATCCTCGATGCCGAGGCGCTGGCGGGTCCGCGAGCGCGAGATCACCCACGGGTGGTTGGTGATGCGCGCCTCGTCGCCGTCGACCCGGCCGGCGACCGCGAACACGCCCCGGTGCAGCTGGACCTCGCCGGCCTGCCCGGTTTCCTGCAGATAGTGCAGCGCGGCGTCGGCCAGCGACGGAAAGCTGGCGACCGCGAACCCGCGCACGCTGTCGAGGATCAGCGGGGTCGGGCTGGCGGTGTCGGCCAGCGCGAAGCGGGCGTTGGTGCCGCCGATGTCGGCCAGCAGCGCGAGGGGCGGCATCGCGCTCACGCCTTGCGCCCGTTCTGCGTGGTCACCGCGCGCGGCAGGAACGGCGCCGCCTCCACCGGCCCCCACGAGCCTGCGGGGTAGTCGTGGACCGGCGTGCGCGCGTCGCGCCAGGCGGCGCTGACGCTGTCGATCCAGCGCCATGCGGCCTCGACCTCGTCGTCGCGCACGAACAGCGTCTGGTCGCCCTTGAGCGCGTCGATCATCAGTCGCTCGTAGGCGATGCGGCGCTTGGGCGGCAGCATCGCCAGGTCCAGCGACATCGGCTGCAGTTCGTTGGCGCTCCATTCCGATGCGGCCAGGCTGCCCATCAGCCCGAGTTCGATGGTCTCCTCGGGTTGCAGCCGCATGCGCAGCTGGTTGGGACGCGCGCGCCTGGCTTCGCCGGCCCCGAAGACCCAGTGGGTCACGGGTCTGAAGGTCACCACGACCTCGGTGGTGCGCGAGGGCATGCGCTTGCCGGTGACCAGGCGGAACGGCACGCCGGCCCAGCGCCAGTTGTCGATCCATGCGCGCAGGCCGACGAAGGTCTCGACGTCGTCGTGTCCGCCGGCGTCGAAGCCCTTGACCGCGTGGCCGTCGACGACGCCGTCGCGGTAGCGGCCGCGTACGCTGTCGGCGCCGGCGTCGGCCGCGGACATCGGCCGCAGCGCCCGCAGCACCTTGCGCTTCTCGTCGCGGATGCTGTCGGTGTCCATCGCCGCCGGCGGTTCCATCGCGATCAGGGCGAGCAGCTGCAGCATGTGGTTCTGGACCATGTCGCGCAGCGCGCCGTAGTCGGCGTAGTAGCCCTCGCGGCCGTCGACGCCGGCGGTCTCGGCGACGATGATGTCGACCGATTCGATCCAGCGGCGTTCCCACACCGCCTCGAACAGCGTATTGCCCAGCCGCAGCGCCAGCAGGTTCTGCACCGGCGCCTTGCCCAGGTAGTGGTCGATGCGGAAGATCCGCGACTCGTCGAGCGCGGACTTCAGCGTGGCGTCGATTTCCTTCGCGCTGGCCAGGTCGTGGCCGATCGGCTTCTCCAGCACCAGCCGCGACGGCGCCTCCAGCAGGCCGGCGGCCTTGAGCCCGCGGCAGGCCGAGGCGAACAGGTTCGGCGGCGTCGACAGGTAGCTGACCGCCGGCCGGTCGGCGTAGCGCGACAGCGACGCGGCCATCGAGTCGGCGTCGCCGAGGTCGACCGGGACGTAGTGGATGCGCCGCAGCAGTTCCTCGAGCACGACGTAGTCGTCGCCGTCGAGCCGGTCGCGCAGCCAGGCGCGGAACGAGTCGTCGTCGTGCGCGCTGCGCGCGATCGCGATCACCCGGAAGGTGTCGGGCAGCAGCCGGTCGCGCAGCAGGTGGTGCAGCGAGGGGAACAGGTAGCGTTGTGCCAGGTCGCCGGTGGCGCCGAACAGCAGCAGGGAATCGTGCATGGACGCCAGGGGATCCTTGTCGCTCAGGAGGAAGACGACGGCGTGGTGCCGACGCCGGAGAATAGCAGCGCATCGTGGCCCCGGAAGGGGCATTCGCGGAACGGCGCACGGCGGCCGCCGGCATGACCGGCGGGGCCCGACCCGTTGTGCACCGCAGCCAAACCGGCGGGACATTGCGTGGCCGCGGCGCGGCGTTGCCGGCGCCCGGCAGGCCAGGCCGGCGCATCGGGCGATGGCGGCGACGCGACAGTGTTGACCGGCCGGACCGGCATGGCGCGACATCTGTCCGCGTGCACGCTGCCGGCCGTTGTCCCGGATGCCGCGCCGCGGCGCGGGCGACGGGTCCGACGGTGCAGGCCGCGCCGTTGGCGCGGATCCGGGATGGCATCGCGCAATGTCGTCGCCTCCGCAGCTGCCTGAAAACGATTACATGCCAGAATAGCCGAAATCGGAAGTGGTCGCGTCCGGCCCGCGGGCCGGCGTGCCACGATGCCACGACAGCCCGGGAGGCAAGATGGCCAACGTGCGGTTCGATGCGGTACGCAAGGTGTATCCCAATGGCCATGTCGGCGTGGCCGGCGCCAGCTTCGACGTCGCCGACGGCGAACTGCTGGTGCTGGTGGGGCCTTCGGGTTGTGGCAAGTCGACGCTGCTGCGGATGGTCGCCGGCCTCGAGGCGATCACCTCCGGCACGCTGTCGATCGGCGGGCGCGTGGTCAACGACGTCGCACCCAAGGACCGCGACATCGCGATGGTGTTCCAGAGCTACGCGCTGTACCCGCACATGAGCGTCGCCGAGAACCTCGCATTCGGCCTGAAGCTGCGCGGGCAGCCGAAGGCGGAGATCGCCGCGCGCGTGGCCGAGGCGGCGCAGATGCTGGAACTGGGCGCAGTGCTCGACCGCAAGCCGGGCCAGCTGTCGGGCGGCCAGCGCCAGCGCGTTGCGCTGGGGCGTGCGCTGGTGCGCCAGCCGCAGGTGTTCCTGCTCGACGAGCCGCTGTCCAACCTCGATGCGAAGCTGCGCAGCGGCATGCGGGTGGAGATCGCGCGGCTGCACCGCAAGCTGGGCACGACCATGATCTACGTCACCCACGACCAGATCGAGGCGATGACCCTCGGCCAGCGCATCGTGGTGTTCCGCGACGGCGAGATCCAGCAGATCGACACGCCGATGGCGCTGTACGAGCAGCCGGACAACCTGTTCGTCGCGACGTTCCTCGGCAGCCCGGCGATGAACGTGCTGCGCGGCACGCTGCAGCGCGACGCAGCGGGCGAGGGCGGTGGCTGGCGTTTCGTCGTCGACGACGGCCTGTCGCTGGCGCTGGGCGCCGCGCCGCTGCCCGGCGACTGGCATGGCCGCACGCTGGACCTCGGCATCCGTCCCGAACACCTGCAGCCGACCGGTCACGGCGATGCCGCGCTGTCGCCGCTGGTCGAGGTGGTCGAGCCGGTCGGCAGCGAGGTCTTCGTCAACCTGCGCATCGGCGACCATGCGCTGGTCGCGCGGCTGCCGCCCGAACGGGTGCCGGTGCCCGGCGAGACACTGCCGCTGCGGATTCCGGTCGAGCGCGTGCATTTCTTCGATATCGATACCGGAACGCGCCTGGCGCACTGAGGGATCGCCCGCCTGCCGCCACCGTCGCCACGGGCGTTCGGCGACGCGCTCGCTGCGGCGTTCGATCGACTCCCGACCTTCGAGCCCGGACGGTCCGCGCCCGCCGCGCCGCCGTGGTGCGTCCCGGGCCGCGCGCGGGTCGCGGGATCCCGCCGGGACGCCGTGGTGGCGACCCGGCAAGGGCCGGCCCGGCTCGTTATACTGGCCGCTTGCCCCCTGTCGACGGGCATCGAATGCCAGTGGATTCAACCACTTGGCCGCGATGCGCGGGTCGCTCAGGGCACGCCATTCCCGTTTCATCTTCCACGGCGGCCGCTGCCTGCGGACGCCATCGAGGCATCCCGACGCCGCATGCGCCTGTCCACGATCAAGCTCGCCGGTTTCAAGTCCTTCGTCGATCCGACCACCCTGCACCTGCCGACCAACATGACCGGCGTGGTGGGTCCCAACGGCTGCGGCAAGTCCAACATCATCGACGCGGTGCGCTGGGTCATGGGCGAGTCCTCGGCCAGCCGCCTGCGCGGCGACTCGCTGACCGACGTGATCTTCGCCGGCTCGACCGCACGCAAGCCGGTGTCGCAGGCGATGGTGGAACTGGTGTTCGACAACAGCGACCACACCATCTCCGGCGAGTTCGCCGCGTTCAACGAGATCTCGGTCAAGCGCACCGTCAGCCGCGACGGCCAGAGCGGCTACTACCTCAACGGCACCAAGTGCCGCCGCCGCGACATCACCGACCTGTTCCTCGGCACCGGCCTGGGGCCGCGCAGCTACTCGATCATCGAGCAGGGCATGATCAGCCAGATCATCGACGCCAAGCCCGAGGAACTGCGGGTCTACCTGGAAGAGGCCGCCGGCATCTCCAAGTACAAGGAGCGCCGCAAGGAAACCGAGACCCGCATCCGCCACACCCGCGAGAACCTCGACCGTCTCGGCGACCTGCGCGAGGAGGTCGGCAAGCAGCTCGAGCACCTCAAGCGCCAGGCGCGCCAGGCCGAGCAGTACACCGCGATCCAGGCCGAGCGCAGGATCCGCGACGCCGAATGGAAGGCGCTGGAGTTCCGCACCCTCGACGCCCGCCTGCAGGCGCTGCGCGAGGGGCTGGCGCAGGAAGAGACCCGGCTGCAGCAGCTGATCGCCGAACAGCGCGAGGCCGAGCGCGAGCTCGAGACCGGCCGCGGCCGCCGCGAGGACGCCGCCGCCGCGCTCAACCGGGCGCAGGCCGAGAGCTACGAGGTCAGCGGCGCGCTGGCCCGGATCGAGCAGCAGATCGCCCACCAGCGCGAGCTGTCGTCGCGGTTGCTGAAGGCGCGCGACGAGGCGCAGGCGCAGCTGGCCGAGCTCGGCGAGCACATCAGCGGCGACCAGGCACGGCTCGACGCGCTGCATGAAAGCATCGCCGAGGCCGAGCCGCGGCTGGCCCAGCTGCAGGACGACGACGGCGTGCGCCAGGACGCGCTGCGCGATGCCGAGGCCGCGCTCGCCGACTGGCAGACGCGCTGGGACGCCCACAACCGCGAGCAGAGCGAGGCCGCGCGCGCCGCCGATGTCGAACGCACCCGGGTCGACTACCTGGACCGGCAGTCGCTGGAAGCAGACCGGCGCCGCGAACAGCTCGATGCCGAGCGCGCCGGCATCGATCTCGAGGCGCTGGCCGAGGCCTTCGCCGACATCCAGATCCGCCACGACGACCAGAAGGCGTCGCTGGACACGCTGACCGACGACCTCGAGGCCCGCAAGGCGGCCGCGGTCGAACTGCAGGACGGCCAGCGGCGCGCGCAGGAGGAGATCTCCGGCGTGCGCAAGCAGGCGCAGGAAGCGCGCGGCCGGCTGTCGTCGCTGGAGACCCTGCAAAACGCGGCGCTGGGCCAGGAGCAGGGCGCGGCGGTCGAGTGGCTGCGCCAGCGCGGGCTGGACTCGGCTGCGCGCGTCGGCGAACGGCTGCAGGTCGAGGCCGGCTGGGAGAACGCGGTCGAAAGCGCGCTCGGCCAGCTGATCGAAGGCGTGCTGGTCGACGGCGGCGACGTCCCGGCCGAACTGGTCGACGCGCTGGGCGAACTCGGCGAGAGCCGGCTGGCGCTGGTGTCGGCGGGTGATGCGCCGGCGGCCTTCGCCGCGACCTCGCTGGCGGAGAAGGTGCAGGGGCCGCTGGCGATCCGCCGGCTGCTGGCGCGCTTGCACGTCGCCGAGACCCTGGCCGAGGCGCGCGCGCTGCAGCCCACGCTGGGCGAGGGCGATTCGGTCATCACCCGCAGCGGCGAGCGGCTCGGCGCGGGCTGGGTGCGGGTGTCGCGCTCGGGCGCGGCCAAGCAGGGCGCGCTGCTGCGCGAACGCGAGATCCAGACGCTGCGCGCGCAGATCGCCGAGCTGCAGGAGCGCGAACACGCACTGGAACAGCAGATCGCCAGTGCCCGCGACCGCCTGCTGGCGGCCGAGCAGCAGCGCGAAGAGGCGCAGCGTGCGCTGTACCTGGCGCACCGCGGCGTGTCCGAACTGGCCGGGCAGGTGCAGAGCCAGCAGGGCCGCGTCGAAGCCGCGCGCAGCCGCATCGCCCGGATCGACAGCGATCTCGCGCAGCTGGGCGAGACGCTCGAGAACGCCGCGCAGCAGGCCCGCGAGTCGCGCGGCCGGCTCGAGGATGCGGTCGCGCGCATGGGCGAGGTGGAAACCGCCCGTGCCGCGCTGGAGAACGAGCGGCGCGGCCTGGTCGATGCGCGCGACGCCGCGCGCGCCGCGGCCCGCGAATCGCGCGACGCCACGCATGCGCTGGCCCTGACCCTGGAGTCGCAGCGCGCCCAGGTGGCATCGCTGACCCAGGCGCTGGCGCGCATGGGCGGCCAGCGCGGCCAGCTCGACACGCGGTTGGGCGAGCTGTCCGCGCAGCTGGCCGGCGGCGACTCGCCGGTCGATGCGCTGGAGCAGCAGCGCCAGGTCGCGCTGGAGGAACGCGTGCGCAGCGAACAGGCGCTGGCCGCGGCGCGTTCCACGCTCGAAGGCATCGACAACGAACTGCGGACCTTCGAACAGGTCCGGCAGCAGCGCGACGCGCAGGCGCTGACCCAGCGCGAGGCGATCGCCCAGCGCCGGCTCGACCAGCAGGCGCTGGTGATCGCCGCCGAGCAGCTGTCGACGGCGGTGGTCGAGGCCGGATTCGTCGTCGAGGACGTACTGAACGGACTGGACGAGAGCGCCAACGCGCCGGCGTGGGAGAAGATCGTCACCGACTTCGACGCGAAGCTGCGCCGGCTCGAGCCGGTCAACCTCGCCGCGATCGCCGAGCATGCCGAGGCCGCGCAGCGCAAGGAATACCTCGACGCCCAGGACGCCGACCTGATCACCGCGCTGGAGACGCTGGAGGAGGCGATCCGCAAGATCGACCGCGAGACCCGCGGCCGCTTCAAGGACACCTTCGACCGGGTCAATGCCGGCGTGCAGGCACTGTATCCGCGGCTGTTCGGCGGCGGCCACGCGTACCTGGAGCTGACCGGCGACGACCTGCTCGATACCGGCGTGGCGATCATGGCGCGGCCGCCGGGCAAGCGCGTGTCCAACATCTCGCTGCTGTCCGGCGGCGAGAAGGCGATGACCGCGGTCGCGCTGGTGTTCTCGATCTTCCAGCTCAATCCCGCGCCGTTCTGCCTGCTCGACGAGGTCGACGCGCCGCTGGACGAGGCCAACGTCGGCCGCTTCACCGCGATGGTCAAGGAGATGAGCGAGCAGGTGCAGTTCCTGTTCGTCAGTCACAACAAGGCGACGATGGAGGCCGCGTCGCAGCTCAGTGGCGTTACCATGCGCGAGCCGGGCGTCAGCCGACTGGTGTCCGTCGACCTTGCCGAAGCCACGCGTCTGGCCGGCGCCGCCTGATAGCCGCCCGAGAGGAGAACACCGCGAATGTCTGACGAGTGGATGCTGCGCATCGGGATCATCATTGCCGGCCTGCTGCTGATGGGCGCGATCTGGTATTTCGGCACCCGCCCGCGCGGCGGCCAAGGCCGCCGGGTCGTCGCCGACGAGCGCGAGGCGCGGCTGGAGCCGACGCTCGGCGCACAGCTCGAAAGCGAGCTTGCCGGGGACGGCGCCCAGCGCGAGGCCGATGACGGCGAAGCGGTGCAGGCGGAGATGGACCTGCTCGACCAGACGGTCGGCACGGTCTCGCCCAACAGCGAGCTGGGCAAGCGCAACACCGACGATTTCGACAAGATCATCACCCTGTACATCGCCGCGCGCGCCGGCAACGTGCTGCGCGGCCCGGACATCGTCGTCGCCGCCGAGAAGACCGGCCTGACCTACGGCCACATGAACGTGTTCCACCGGCTGGTCGACGGCCATCCCGAACGCGGCCCGATCTTCAGCGTCGCCAACATCCGCAGCCCCGGCAGCTTCGAGATGGCCGAGATCCAGAGCCTGGAGACCCCGGCGATCGCGTTCTTCCTGACCCTGCCGGCGCCGGTGCGCGCCCTCGATGCCTGGGACGCGATGCTGCCCACCGCCGAGCGCATGGCCGAACTGCTCGACGGCGTGCTGCTCGACGAACAGCGCAACGCGCTGGGCCGCCAGCGCATCGCCGGCCTGCGCGACGAACTGCGTGCCTGGGACCGCGAACACGAAGTCCCGCCGGTGACGCGCAGCCCGCGCTGGTGAGCGCGGTGCGACCTTCATCTCCCGTCTGACCTTCGTCGCCGGCAGCCGCGGGGTCTGCGTGGCCCTCTACAATTCCCGCATGCCAGCCGCCAACAATCCTGCCGAGCGCGCCGCCGACCTGCGCAGGCGCATCGAGAATGCCAACCACCGCTACTACGTGCTCGACGATCCGTCGATCCCGGACGCCGACTACGACGCGCTGATGCGCGAGCTCGAGGCGCTGGAGGCGGCGCATCCGGAGCTCGCCAGTCCCGATTCGCCGACCCGCACCGTCGGCGCGCGGCCCGACGGCGGTTTCCCGGAAGTGCACCACGCGATCCCGATGCTGTCGCTGGCCAATGCCTTCGAGACGCCCGGCGTGCCCGACGACGCCGACGACCGCACGCGCTTCGCCGAGGTCGCCGATTTCGAACGCCGCATCGAACAGAAACTCGATGTCCGCGACCCGGTGTTCTCGGTCGAGCCCAAGCTCGACGGGCTGGCGATCAGCCTGCGCTACGAGGGCGGCGCGTTCGTGCAGGGCTCGACGCGCGGCGACGGCACCACCGGCGAGGACGTCACCGCGAACCTGCGCCAGGTGCGCTCGGTGCCGCTGCGGCTTCGCGATGCCGGCGTGCCGGTGCCGGAAGTGCTGGAAGTGCGCGGCGAGATCTACATGCCGCGCAAGGACTTCGCCGAGTGGAACGCACGTGCGCTGGCACACAACGACAAGCTGCTGGCCAATCCGCGCAATGGCGCGGCCGGCTCGCTGCGCCAGCTCGATCCGGCCGTCACCCGGCGCCGCCCGCTGGCGCTGTTCGCCTACGGCATCGGCGAGGTGCGCGGCCTGGAGCTGCCGGAGACCCATTCCGAAACCCTGGCGCTGCTGCGCCGGTTCGGCTTTCCGGTCGCGCCGGAAGTCGACACGGCGGTCGGCTTCGACGGGCTGATCGCCTACTACCGGCGCATCGGCGCGGCCCGCGACACGCTGCCCTACGACATCGACGGCGTGGTCTACAAGCTCGACGACTACGACCAGCAGCAGGCGATGGGCTTCGTCTCGCGCGCGCCGCGCTGGGCGCTTGCGCACAAGTTCCCGGCGCAGGAGCAGGCCACCGTGCTGCGCGCGATCGAGGTGCAGATCGGCCGCACCGGCGCGGTGACGCCGGTCGCGCGGCTGCAGCCGGTGCAGGTCGCCGGGGTCACGGTGACCAACGCCACGCTGCACAACGCCGACCAGATCGCGCGCCTGGACGTGCGCGAGGGCGATACCGTCATCGTGCGCCGCGCCGGCGACGTGATTCCCGAAATCGTGCGCGTGGTCGAGGACCAGCGTCCGCCGGGCACCGTGCCGTGGACGATGCCGGCGCACTGCCCGGTCTGCGGCTCGGACATCGTCCGCGAGGACGGCGAGGCCGCATACCGATGCAGCGGTGGACTGGCCTGCGCCGCGCAGCGCAGGGAGGCGCTGCGCCACTTCGCCTCGCGCCGGGCGATGGATATCGAAGGGCTCGGCGACAGGCAGGCCGATGCGCTGGTCGAGTTCGGTTTCGTGCAGTCCCTGGACGACCTCTACACGTTGACGGTCGAGGACCTGGTGCGGATGAAGGCCGCGCTGGACGCGGCCACCGCCGCCGACCTGCTGCAGGCGGTCGCCGACAGCCGTGGCGCGCTGGTGCTCGACGACGAGGGGACCGCGCTGCTGGCGCAGGCCGGGTCGGAAGGCGTGGACGTGCACTGGAAGCGCGCCGGCTTCCTGCGCGCGCATCTCGCGGTCGAACTCGGTGGCAGGCTGGCGAGCCGCTGGGCGGAGAACCTGGTCGCCGGCATCGATGCCAGCCGCAACGCCACGCTGGCGCGGTTCCTGTTCGGACTCGGCATCCCGCACCTGGGCGAAACCACGGCCAAGGCGCTGGCGCACTGGCTGGGGACGCTGGCGTTCGTGCGCACCACGCCCGCGACATTGCTGCAGGCGCTGCCGGACATCGGCGGCGAGGTCGCGCGGTCGATCGCGACGTTCTTCGAGCAGCCCGGCAACGCCGCCGTGGTCGACGCGCTGCTGGCCTCGGGCATCCGCTTTTCCGACGAGGGCCCGCCGGCCGCGGCACTGCGCGAACGCCTCGATCTTGCGCACCTGCTAGCGACGCTGCCGGTCGACAAGCTCGGCGGCAAGAGCGCGCAGCGCCTGGCCGAGACCTACGGCACCCTCGATGCGCTGCTGCGCGCCAACGAGAGCGGCTGGGCCGGCGCGGGCGCGTCCAGGGCCGGCGCCGCCAACCTCGCCGCGTTCCTCGCCGATGACGACGCCCGCCGTTCCCTCGTCGAGGCCGATGCCGCGATGTGGCGGCTGCTCGACGCCGCACCGGCACAGGCCGCGCGCAGTGCCGGCCCGCTCGACGGCAGGACCGTCGTGCTGACCGGCAGCCTGGCCTCGATGACCCGCGACGAGGCCGGCGCGAAGCTGGAAGCGCTGGGGGCGAAACTCGCGGGCAGCGTGTCGAAGAAGACCGGCCTGGTCGTCGCCGGCGAGGCGGCCGGTTCCAAGCTGGCCAAGGCCGAGGAACTCGGTATCGAGATCTGGGACGAGCCTGCGCTGCTGGCGTTCCTGGACGCGCATTCGTGACGCTGGCGGCGCCGTCGGCGGCATTCGACACGTTGCGCCTGCGCGCGCGCCTCAATGCCACGCTGCGTGCGTTCTTCGCCGGTCGCGGCGTCGTCGAGGTCGAGACCCCGATGCTGTCGCAGGCCGGCAACACCGACCCCAACGTCGCCAGCTTCAGCACGCGCTTCAGTGGCCACGCGTCCGCGGGCAGCCGCATGCGCTGGCTGCGGACCTCGCCCGAGTTTCCGCTCAAGCGCCTGCTCGCGGCGGGTCTCGGCGACTGCTACGAACTCGGTCGGGTGTTCCGCGACGGCGAGGCCGGTGGCCGCCACAATCCCGAGTTCACGATGCTCGAGTGGTACCGCCTGGGCTGGGACCAGCACCGGCTCGCCGACGAGACCGTCGCGCTGGTACAGGCCGCGCTGGCACTCGTGGATCGCCGCGCCGAGGTCGTGCAGACGACCTACCGCGACCTGTACCGCGACGTGCTGGGTATCGATCCGTTCACCGATCCGGAGGCCAAACTGCGCGGCGCGCTGGGCGACGTGCGCATCGATCCCGAGGGACTGGGGCGCGACGACTGGCTGGACCTGCTGATGACACACGGCATCCAGCCCGGCATCGCTGCCGACAGCATCCTCGTCGTCCACGACTATCCGGCCTCCCAATGCATGCTGGCGCGGCTGGCCGAGCGCGACGGCGTGCCGGTCGCCGCGCGTTTCGAGCTCTACCTCGGCCCGCTGGAACTGGCCAACGGCTATCACGAGCTGGCCGACGCGACCGAGCAGCGCGCCCGTTTCGAGCGCGACCTCGCCGTGCGCGAGGCACGCGGAGTTGCGGCGCCCGCGGTCGACGAGGCCCTGTTGGCCGCGCTCGAGGGCGGTTTCCCCGATTGCGCCGGCGTCGCCCTGGGCGTGGATCGGCTGCTGATGGCGATGCTGGGCACGGCGCGAATCGCCGACGTGGTCGCATTCGATTTCGCGCGGGCCTGATTTCCGCAGTCCTGCGTCACTGGGATGCGCGCTCTCGGTCACCGCTGGTGATCCCGAAATCGCGTCAGGCATTCCGGGTTCCTGCTGCCGTCAAAGGAAGGGTGCAATACCCTTCCGGCGCGGCCCCTTTTCCGGCGCATCCCCTCAGCCGCGGCGCCGGTCATCCTGCAGCATCGCGTCGACGGCCTGCAGGCCGGACCAGACGGCGGTGGATACGCCGTAGCCGGGGAACGTGGTCTGGCCCGCCAGGTACAGGCCGGGGATGCCGGATCGATGCGGGAACAGCCGGTTCGGCGCGGTCCCCGGGGCGATGCCGTACAGCGCGCCTTCGTAGAGGTGGCGCGGTCCTGCGAACGCGCGTGGGTCGACGACGCGCATCGTCTCGATGTCGAGGCCGGGCATCCGCCGCCGCAGGGCTTCGACGTGGAGCCGTACGGCGCTGTCGGTCATGTCCGGCGACCAGTCCGCAGCGGTGTCGATGCCTGTGGCGGGTGCATAGAGTTCGACGATGGATTTCCCGGCGCCGGCGAGCGTGGGCAGGACCCGCGTCGGCACCGTCCACGACAGCCAGTCGGGCGCGCTCGATGGGCGCCTGTGCATCCGCCACTGGTGCGCCATCGCCGGCACGTGGTTGACGATGAAAGCGCCCGGCGCCGCAACGCCGCTGCATCCGAGCTGGATGGACACCGCGCGATGCGACAGCGGCGCGTCGCGGCAGATCCGCGCGAGCCGGCGCGGGATGGACCCGGGCGGCAGCAGGTTGCGCACGACATCGAAGCCCGAGGTCGTCGCCAGTACGTGTTGCGTTTCGATCCGCTCGCCGTCGGCCAGCAGCACGCCGCGGACCCGGCCGCCGGCGACGTCGATGCGTCGGACCGCCTGGCCCAGCCGTACATCGACATCGGGCCGCGGCAGGTACCGGAACAGGGCATCGGTGACTGCGCCCATCCCGCCTTCGGGCAGATGGAAGCCTTCTTCCAGCAATGCCATCAGGCCGATGATCTGGGTCGCCGGCAGGCGCTCGGGCGCGATGCCCGAATAGAGCAGGACGGCGCTCACCGCCGCCTGTACGCCGGGGTCGGGAAAGCAGTCTTCGATCAGCGAATCGACGTGCCCGCGCATGCGCGGCAGGTATCGCCCGAGGCGCAGCAACGCGCGCCACAGGGTCGGTTCGTGCGGCAGGACATCCTCGACCAATGTGCGGTAGACCGGGCCCCATTGCCGGCGCAGGCGGGCAAGCCCGTGCTGCAGGATTTCGGTCCGCGACTGCGCGCGCGGCCCGTCGACCCATGCCGTGTCGGCGCTGGCCAGATGGACGACGCTGCCGTCTTCCAGATGCGACTCGATCGGGTCGGCGATCGCCACCAGCCGGAGTTCGGCATCGAGATCCAGGCCCAGTCGCGCGAATCCCCGGCGCAGCAGGGAGGGCACCGCGACGTACACCGCACCATTGTTGAAGGTGAAGCCATCGACCGCAGTCGTGGAGCAGCAGCCTCCATGGGCGTCGCCTGCTTCAGCGAGCACGACCCGATGGCCGGCCCGGGCCAGGGCATTCGCGGCCGACAGACCGGCCAGGCCGGCACCGACCACCACGACAGGCTTGTTCACGAGCATCCACCCGGTCGATTGACCTGAAATTGACGTTGTGCAAAATTGTACACTGTTCAATGATTGGGCGGATCCCTTGGCAGACCGGAACACGCGCAAGCGCGAACGCACCCGCGACCAGTTGGCCCGCAGCGCGGTCGCACTGTTCGACAGACAGGGCTTCGACGCCACCACGATGGAGCAGATTTCAGTGGAGGCCGACGTGGCGCGCGGCACGCTCTACAACCATTTCCCGACCAAGGAAGCGGTGCTCGCCTACTGGATGCACGGCCAGCTGGCCGAAGCGTTGGGTCCGCTGCTGGCCGATGGACTGGCCGGACAGTCCTTCGTCGCGCAGCTGGCCAGGCTGCTGGAGGCATCCGCCGCGTGGTGGGAGGCGCATCGCGACTTCGCCGCGCCTTATGTCCGGCACCGGTTCCAGGAAGTCCGCGACGGAGCGGGAGATGCGCCGACTTCGGACATGATCCTCGCCTACCAGCACCTCATCGAAGCGGCGCAGGCATCGGGCGCGCTTTCCACCGGCGTGCCGTCCGCACGGCTGGCCGAGTACCTGCACTTCCTGTACTTGTGCGCGCTGATGCGCTGGCTGGCCGATCCCCGCAAGCGGCTGGCCGACGAGTTCGCATTCGCGATCGACTTCTTCCTGCAGGGGGCGGCGGCCCGCAGCTGACGGGACGGCGATTGCAGGGCAGGACTAGGCCCCGGCCTTACAATCGCCGGATGACGACCCAATCCGCATCCGAACTCGATTTCGACCGCTACGACCACATCCGCCCGATCCTGTGGACCGGAGATACGCTCGAACTGCTCGACCAGCGCAAGTTGCCGTTCGTCGTCGAGCACGTGGCCTGCACCGGCAGCGACGAGGTCGCGCAGGCAATCCACGACCTGACCGTGCGCGGCGCGCCGGCGATCGGCATCGCCGCGGCCTGGGGCGCGGTACTCGGTGCCCGCGACATCGCGGCCGACGACGGCGCGGCTGCGCTGGCGAAGCTCGAGCCCGCGCTGCAGCGGCTGGGTGCCGCGCGGCCGACCGCGGTCAACCTGGCCTGGGCGCTGGCGCGGATGCGCCGGGCACTCGCGGCCGCGGGCAGCGACTGGCGCGAGGTGCTGGCGCGCGAGGCGCAGGCGATCGCCGACGAGGACCTGGCCGCGAACCGGCACATGGGCGCGCTCGGCGCGGCATTGATCGACGCGGGCAGCGGCGTGCTGACCCATTGCAACACCGGTTCGCTGGCGACCGCCGGCTTCGGCACCGCGCTGGGCGTGATCCGCGCCGGCATGGCCCAGGGGCGCATCGCCAGGGTGTTCGCCGGCGAGACCCGGCCGTGGCTGCAGGGCGCGCGGCTGACGGTGTGGGAACTGCAGCAGGACGGCATCGACGCGACCCTGATCGCCGACTCGGCCGCCTCGCACCTGATGAAGAGCGGACTGGTGCAGTGGGTGATCGTCGGCGCGGACCGCATCTGCGCCAACGGCGACACCGCCAACAAGATCGGCACCTACCAACTGGCGATCGCCGCGCGCTATCACGGGGTGAAATTCATGGTCGTCGCGCCCTCCTCGACGGTCGACATGGACACCGCCGACGGCGCGCGGATCGAGATCGAGCAGCGCGATCCCGGCGAGCTGTTCGGCGTCGGCGGCACGCGCACCGTGGCCGAAGGCATCCAGGCGTGGAATCCGGTGTTCGACGTGACTCCGGGGGGACTGATCGACGCGATCGTGACCGAGCGCGGCGTCGTCGAGCACCCGGACGCGACATCGATGCGGGTGTTGTTCGGCTGAAGGTGCAATCTCCCGCGCAATGCGGGAGATGCCTTGGCCCCTCTCCCGTGCACGGGAGAGGGGAGGACCATCGGCAGCGCCGATGGTGGCGTGAGGGCATCGCGACAATGGCGCCGCATGCAGCGCTATCCCCCACGCCTCCGCCAGTCGAAACGCGGCCGCCGCAGATTCAGTACCGTCGACGCCACCGCCGACGGCAGCAGCGCGAAGGCGAGGAACTGCAGTGTGCCGAGGTTCCCGGTGGCGAACAGGCCGTGCTGCGCGCCGAGGATCTGCGTCGACGTCATCCATGCCAGATGCATCCCGACCGTCGTCCAGACGTTTCCCGACAGCGCGCGCAGATAGCCGAGCAGCAGCGCGAAACCGGGCAGGAACAGCCATTGCGTCGCGTCCGGCATCGCACCGGACAGCCACGCGCACAGACAGAACAGCACCGCCTGCAGCACCACCGCCAGCCAGCGCGCGACCCGCGTGCCGAGCAGCGACTGCACATAGCCGCGGAACAGCAGTTCCTCCGGCAGCGCCTCGACCAGCAGCACCGTCAGCGCCAGCAACGCGAGGCGTGCCGGCAGGTCCGGCAGGGCGCCGACGAAGCTGATCCGTACCCAGCCCATGGCGATGCACAGCGCGGTGCCGATGGCGGCGGGCAGCAGCCACAGCAGAACGCCGCCGGCGAACGCGCGCAGGTTCGCGCCGGTGCCGGCCATGGCGATGGCGCCGCGGCTGCGCGGGTCGGTCCGCAGCAATGCGCACAGCGCCACGAGCGCAAGCAGCGAGAACGCCGCGCCTGCCAGCAGCCGCTGCAGCGCATCGTAGGCCGGCGGCGACAGCGCCATGATGGCGCGCAGCACCGCGACCACCACCGCCGCCACCACTGCCAGCCGCCAACCGATCGCATGCCAGCGCATCGCCTGCTCCCGTCGTTGTCCGCCGGATCCCGTTGCGCGGCAGTGTGCATGGGCACCGACGCGCAATAGAACTGACAGCTGTCAGGTGGATTGCCTGCACCGTATCGCGCGGGCCGTGGTGGCCGCCTGCGCACCGGATGCGGCGCAGGCGGCGGTCGCTCGCGTCAAGTGCTTGTTTTTACGTTGGAAAACTTGGGGATGAACGGCGCGTTTGTGCTATGATTTCCTGTCTTTTTCGACGCGTTGCCGGCGGCCGGTACGCGCTGGGCCGGCAGCGAGTGCCGGACCCGCAAAACCGGGCCGCGCAGACAGGATGCAAGCCCCCTAGATGGTCGATTCCGCGAAAGAAATCATTCCCGTCAACCTCGAAGACGAGATGCGCCGCAGCTACCTCGATTACGCGATGAGCGTGATCGTGGGGCGCGCACTCCCCGACGTCCGCGACGGCCTCAAGCCGGTGCACCGCCGCGTGCTGTTCGCGATGAACGAGCTCGGCGCGCACAGCAACAAGCCCTATTTCAAGTCGGCGCGCATCGTCGGCGACGTCATCGGCAAGTACCACCCGCATGGCGACCAGTCGGTCTACGACACGCTGGTGCGCATGGCGCAGCCGTTCTCGCTGCGCTACCTGCTGGTCGACGGGCAGGGCAACTTCGGTTCGGTCGACGGCGACTCCGCCGCGGCGATGCGCTACACCGAGGCGCGCATGTCGCGCCTGACCCACGAGCTGATGGCCGACATCGACAAGGAAACCGTCGATTTCCAGCCCAACTACGACGAGAAGGAACTCGAGCCGACGGTCATGCCGACCCGGTTCCCGAACCTGCTGGTCAACGGTTCCGCGGGCATCGCGGTCGGCATGGCGACCAACATCCCGCCGCACAACCTGGGCGAGGTGGTCGATGCGCTGATCGCGCTGATCGACAACCCGGAGATCGACATCGACGGGCTGATGGAATACATCCCCGGCCCGGATTTCCCCACCGCCGGCATCATCAACGGCGTTGGCGGCATCCACCTGGCCTACCGCACCGGCCGCGGCCGGGTGCGGATGCGCGCGCGCGCCGACATCGAGGTCGCCGACAACGGCCGCGAGGCGATCGCGGTCACCGAGATCCCCTACCAGGTCAACAAGGCGCGGCTGATCGAGAAGATCGCCGAGCTGGTCAAGGAGAAGAAGCTCGAGGGCATCAGCGAGCTGCGCGACGAGTCCGACAAGGACGGTATGCGCATCTTCATCGAGGTCAAGCGCGGCGAGTCGGCCGAGGTCGTGCTCAACAACCTGTATTCGCAGACCCAGATGGAGTCGGTGTTCGGCATCAACATGGTGGCGCTGGTCGACGGCCGCCCGCAGCTGCTGAACCTCAAGCAGATCCTCGAGGCCTTTGTCCGCCACCGCCGCGAGGTGGTCACCCGCCGGACCATCTTCGAGCTGCGCAAGGCGCGCAACCGCGCCCACATCCTCGAAGGCCTGACCGTCGCGCTGGCCAACATCGACGAGATGATCGAGCTGATCAAGACCTCGGAGAATCCGCAGGTCGCCCGCGAGCGCATGCTCGCGCGCACCTGGGAGCCCGGCCTGGTCGGCGCGCTGCTGGCCGCCACCGGCGCCGATGCCTCGCGCCCCGAGGACCTGCCCGACGGCGTCGGCCTGATCGACGGCCGCGGCTACCAGCTGACCGAGACCCAGGCCCAGCAGATCCTGGAGATGCGCCTGCACCGCCTGACCGGGCTGGAGCAGGAGCGCCTGACCGAGGAATACAAGCAGCTGCTGGAGACGATCCGCGGGCTGATCGAGATCCTCGAGGACCCGGACGTGCTGCTCGAGGTCATCCGCACCGAGCTGCGCAACGTCAAGGAAGAGTTCGGCGACGCGCGCCGCAGCGAGATCCGCGCCAGCGAGGAGGATCTCGACATCCTCGACCTGATCGCGCCGGAAGACGTGGTCGTCACCCTGTCGCATTCGGGCTACGCCAAGCGCCAGCCGGTCAGCGCCTACCGCGCGCAGAAGCGCGGCGGCCGCGGCCGCAATGCGGCGTCGACCAAGGACGAGGACTTCATCGAGCAGCTGTGGCTGGTCAACACCCACGATACCCTGCTGACCTTCACCAGCGCCGGCCGCGTGTTCTGGCTGCCGGTGCACCAGCTGCCCGACGCCGGCCCCAACGCCCGCGGCCGTCCGATCATCAACTGGATCGCACTGGAAGCCGACGAGAAGGTCCAGGCCGTGGTGCCGGTGCGCGAGTATGTCGAAGGGCAGTACGTGTTCTTCGCGACCCGCGGCGGCACCGTCAAGAAGACCCCGCTGACCGAGTTCGCCTACCGGCTGGCGCGCGGCAAGATCGCGATCCGCCTCGACGAGGGCGATGCGCTGGTCGGCGTGGCGCTGACCGACGGCGAGCGCGACGTGCTGCTGTTCGCCTCCAACGGCAAGACCGTGCGCTTCGGCGAGGACCGCGTGCGCTCGATGGGCCGCACCGCCGGCGGCGTGCGCGGCATCCGCCTGGCCGCCAATGAACATGTCGTCAGCCTGATCGTCGCCGACAGCGCCGGTGACGGTGACGACGACATCGACGACGCGGCCGACGAGGCCGTCGCGGAGAACGGCGACGCCGGCGTGGTCGTCGAGACCGATGCCGGAGACGACATCCCGTACATCCTCACCGCGACCGAGAACGGCTACGGCAAGCGCACGCCGCTGTCGGAGTACCCGCGCAAGGGTCGTGGCACCCAGGGCGTCATCGGCATCCAGACCACCGAGCGCAACGGCCGGCTGGTCGGCGCGGTGCTGCTGCGCAACCGCGACGAGGTGCTGCTGATTTCCGACGGCGGCACCCTGGTGCGTACCCGCGCATCGGAGATCTCGCGCGTCGGCCGCAACACCCAGGGCGTGACCCTGATCCGCCTGGCCAAGGACGAGCGCCTGCAGGGCATCGAGCGCGTCGACGGCGCGATCGACGCGTCCGATGCAGCCGAGGCGGGCGATGCCGCGGCGAGCGGCGACGTCGTCCAGGAGGCCTCGCCCGACGCGTGACCCGCGGCGCGCGAGCGGGCGCGTCGGGGATCCCCGTGCCCGCCGGCCGCCGCGCCTATACTGCCGCCACGACAACCAGTGGGGGCGGAGCGATGGGCCTTGGCGTGCACAGGAGCGGTAATCGAGGGAACGGCGGCCGTGGGTCGCGATGGGCCGGCGTCGTCGCCATGCTGCTGCTGGCGGCACTGCTGGGCGCCTGCAAGCGCGACCCCGGTGGGCAGATGCCTGCCGCCGGCGGCGAGGCGATCGCGACCCAGCGCGAGCAGATCGAGGGCTTCGGCCTGGTCCGCGCGTTTCCCGACCAGCGCGACGGCGTGCTGGCGCTGGCGCTGGAGTTCTCCGAGCCGCTGGTCGGCACCCAGGATTTCGATGCGCTGGTGACCCTGGCCGACAACGCCGGCGCCGACGGCAGCTGGACCCTGGACGACGACGGCAAGCTGCTGCGCTTCCCGCACGTTGAGGCCAACCGCGACTACACGGTGCGCATCTCCGGCAAGCTGACCGCGGCCGGCGGCGACACCCTGGGCCAGGACATCGAGCGCAAGGTGTTCACCGGCGAGCTGGAACCGGTGGTCGGCTTCGCCTCGCAGGGCAGCGTGCTGCCGGCCCGGGAGTCGCGCGGCCTGCCGGTGGTGTCGATCAACGTCGACGAGGTCGACGTCGAGTTCCTGCGCGTCGACGACGACGCGCTGCCGGCGTTCCTGAGCCAGTACCAGCGCGGCGGACGCCGCGGCAGCTGGGAGCTGGACAGCCCGTACAGCGGTCGCACGCCGCTGTCGAAGCTGGCCAAGCCGGTCTACGTCAACCGTTTCGCGATCGACGGTGCGCGCAACGAGCGCGTGCTGACCTACCTGCCGGTACAGAACGTGCGTGAACTGCAGGCGCCCGGCCTGTACTTCGCGGTGATGAAGCGCGCCGGCGCGTTCGGCGACCAGTTCGAGACCGCGTTCTTCACCGTCAGCGACATCGGCCTGCACGCGCGCGCGTACAAGGACAAGCTGTTCGTGCATACCGCGTCGCTGCATGGCGGCGGGCCGCTCGGCGGCAGTGAGCTGAAAGTGCTCGACGGCAAGGGCGAGACGGTCTTCCGCGGCGCCACCGACGCGCGCGGCAACGCGCTCCTCGACTACACCCTGGATGCGGCGCACGTGCTGGTCGCCACCCGCGGCAGCGACGTCTCGCTGCTGCCGTTCAACCAGCCGGCGCTGGATCTGTCGGAGTTCGCCGTCAGCGGCCGCCAGCAGGCCTGGTTCGACGTGTTCGCCTGGTCGGGGCGCGATCTCTACCGCCCCGGCGAGACGGTGCGCATCTCGGCATTGCTGCGCGACCAGGACGGGCGTCCGGTCGAACGCAAGGACGGCAGCGCGCAGACCCTGTTCGCACGGCTGCGCCAGCCCGACGGCAAGACCTTCTTCGAGACCCGGGTCGAGCCCGGGGAATCGGGCTATTTCCGCTTCGACAGGGAGATCCCGGTCGATGCGCCTACCGGCACCTGGCGGGTCGAGTTCCGCACCGATCCGGCCAGCCGCGAGGCGGTGCAGGGCATGACCCTGCGGATCGAGGAGTTCCTGCCCGAGCGCATGAAGCTCGACCTCGACGCGCCGGCGATGCTCAGGCCGGGCGAGCCGCTGCGGCTGGAGGCGACCGGCGCCTACCTGTACGGCGCGCCGGCCGCCGGCAACCGCTTCACCGCCCGGCTCGCGGTCGCGGTCGAGCGGCAGCCGGTCGACGGCCTGCCGGGCTATTTCTTCGGCGACCCCACCGTCGACCTGCCGCGCGAGGCCAGGGATGCCGTCGACGGCGAATTCGACGCGCAGGGCAAGCTGCAGGCCGGGATTGCGCTGCCCGACGAGGCCAGGCCGACGACCCCGATCGCCGCGATCGTCTCCGGCAGCCTGTACGAGACCGGCGGGCGCAGCGTCACCCGCACGCTCAAGCGGGTGCTGTGGCCGGCCGATGCGCTGGTCGGCGTGCGCCCGCTGTTCGAAGTCGACGACGGCGCCGACGCCAACAGCAATGCGCGTTTCGAACTCGTGCGCGTCGACCGCGACGGCCGACCGCAGCCGCTGCAGGGCCTGAAGGTCTCGCTGGTGCGCGAGCACCGCGACTACCACTGGGTCGACGACGACAACGGCTGGCGCTACGAATTCAACCGCCGCTTCGAGACCGTGCAGACGCGCACCGTCGATGCGGGCAACGAGGCCGTGCGCTTCGATTTCCCGGTCGAGTGGGGCGAGTACCGCATCGACGTCGAGGATCCGCAGACGAAACTGGTGTCGCGCTACCCGTTCCGCGCCGGCTGGAGCTGGGACGACGGCAACCGCGGCCTCGACGCGCGTCCCGACAAGGTCAAGGTCTCGCTCGACAAAACCGGCTACCGCGCCGGCGACACGATGCAGGTCACGGTGACGCCGCCGCATCCCGGCAAGGGCCTGCTGCTGGTCGAGAGCGATCGCATGCTGTACCTGCACGAGATCGACGCGCGGCCCGGCAGCACCTTCGAGATCCCGGTCACCGAGGACTGGGAGCGGCACGACGTCTATGTCACCGCGCTGGTGTTCCGCGGCGGCAGCGCCACCAGCCTGGTCACCCCGGCGCGCGCGGTCGGCATCGCCCATGTGCCGATGGACCGCCGCGACCGCCGTGTCGCGGTGGGCCTGAAGGCACCGGAACAGACCCGTCCCGAGCAGCCGATGCAGGTCACAGTCAGCGCGCCGCAGCTGGCCGGCAAGGACGCCTGGGTCACGGTGTCGGCGGTCGATGTCGGCATCCTCAACATCACCCGCTTCCCGGTGCCGGACGCGTTCGCGCATTTCTTCGGCCAGCGCCGGTTCGGGGTCGATGCCTACGACCTCTACGGCCGCGTCATCGAGAGTTTCGAGGGCGGCACGGCCAGGCTGCGCTTCGGCGGCGACGCGCCGCTGGGCGCGCTGCCGCAGGCGCGGCGGCCGACCGCGCGGGTACAGACCGTGGACCTGTTCGCCGGGCCGGTGAAGCTCGACGCGCAGGGCAACGCGCGGGTGCCGCTGCAGCTGCCCGACTTCAACGGCACGCTGCGGGTGTCGGCGCTGGTGTTCTCCGAAGACAGCTACGGCCGCCGCGACGTCGAGACCCTGGTGCGCGCGCCGCTGGTGGCCGAGGCCAGCATGCCGCGGGTCATGGCGCCGGGCGACCGCAGCACGGTGACCCTGGACCTGAGCAACTTCAGCGGCCGCGCCGGCGAGTTCGCGGTGCGGGTCGACGGCATCGGCCCGCTGACGGTCGGCGAGGGCAGCCGCACGGCGACGTTGGCCGCCGACGGCCGGACCACGCTGAGCTTCCCCCTGTCGGCGCAGGAGGGGTATACCGTCGCCAAGGTCCGCGTGCGGGTCGACGGCAACGGCGTCAAGGTCGACCGCAGCTACGACCTGCCGGTGCGCCCGGCGTGGCCGCAGGTGCTGCGCTCGCGCACCCGGGTGCTCGATGGCGCCACGCCGCTGCACCTGGACGCGTCGGCCGCCGAAGGCCTGATGGCCGGTTCGGTCAACGCGCGCTTCAGCGTCAGCGCGCTGCCGCCGATCCCGTTCGCCGCGGCGATCCGCGGTGCGCTGGACTACCCCTACGGCTGCGCCGAGCAGACCACCAGCAAGGGCTACGCCGCGCTGCAGCTCGACGAGGCGACCGCGTCGATGCTCGGCATCGAGGGCGTGGACGCCGCGCGGCGCCGGCAGGTGGTCGAGGGCGCGTTCGGGCGGCTGGCCTCGATGCAGGTCGGCAGCGGGCATTTCTCGATGTGGGGCAGCGACGGCTACGTCAATCCGATGCTGACCCCGTACATCGTCGAGTTCCTGCTCGACGCGCGCGAGGCCGGTTTCGCGGTACCCGATGCGCTGGTGCAGAAATCGCTGGAGCGGCTCGGCGAGGACCTGCTGACCGGCGGCAACGAGTTCTACGGCCAGTCCGAGCGCAGCCACCTGAAGTTCGCCTACCAGGCCTATGCCGGCTACGTGCTGGCGCGGGTCAACCGCGCGCCGCTGGGCACGCTGCGCGCGCTCTACGACAACGAGCGCGACAACACCCGCACCGGCCTGCCGCTGGTGCACCTGGGCCTGGCGCTGTCGCTGCAGGGCGACAAGGCGCGCGGCGAGAAGGCGATCGACGAGGGCTTCAACTTCAAGGGCGACCGTCCGGGCTATCTGTGGGACTACGGCACGCCGCTGCGCGATGCGTCGCTGATGATCGCGCTGACCCACGAGCGCGATCTCGCGCGCCCGGTCTACGACGCGCGCGCGGTCGACATCGGCCGCGACATCGACGCGCGCCGCAACCGCGGCTGGATGTACCTGAGCACCCAGGAGCAGATCGCGCTGGCGCGGCTGGGACGCGCGCTGATGGCCGATACCCGCAACCGCGTGTCCGGCGTGCTCAACGAGGGCGGCAGCGACGAGAACGTGCCGGCCGCGAAGATCGTCGCCCGCGGCTACGACGACGCGGCGCTGCGCCGTGGCGTGCGCTTCACCCCGCAGCTGGTCGATGCCGGCGGCGCGGCGGCGCCGCTGTACGCGAGCATCGACGTCGCCGGCGTGCCGCGCAGCGCGCCGGCCGCCGATGCCAGCGTCATCAAGGTCGAGCGCCGGCTGTTCACCACCGACGGCAGGCCGTGGACGCCCGCGCCGCTGAAGGAGGGCGAGGCGCTGATCGTGCTGCTGTCGGTCGTCGCCGACCGCAGCATGCCCGACGCGTTGCTGACCGACCTGCTGCCGGCCGGCCTGGAAGTCGAGAACTTCAACCTCGGCGATGCCAAGCAGTGGGCCGATGTGGTCGTCGACGGCATCAGCGTCAGTGAGCGCGGCAGTGCCGCCGACGTCCGCCACGAGGAGTACCGCGACGACCGCTACGTCGCCGCGCTCAAGCTCGACCGCGGCCGCACCGCGCGTCTGTTCTACCTGGTGCGCGCGGTCAGCCCCGGCACCTACACCGCGCCGCCGCCGCTGGTCGAGGACATGTACCGGCCGCAGCTGCGCGGCGTGGGCACGTCGGTGCCGGCGACGATCACGGTGGTGCAGCCCTGAGGCGGGCTGCCGCCAGGGCATGAATCCGGCGCCGGACGAGCCCCGCGCGGCGGCGCCGGTGCCCGTCGTGCGGCAGGCGCGCGACGCGCGCGTGGCCCGGGCAGCGAAGCGGCTGCTGCCGTGGCTGCGCTGGGGCACGGTGGCGCTGCTGCTGGCACTGTTGGCGCTCGACCTGGCGTTCCCGCCGCGGTTGCCCAAGACCGCCGACACCAGCACGCTGGTCGTCGCGCGCGACGGCACGCCGCTGCGCGCGTTCGCCGATGGCGACGGCGTGTGGCGCCATCCGGCGACGCCGGAGACGGTGTCGCCGCTGTACCTGCAGGCGCTGCTCGGCTACGAGGACCGCTGGTTCCGCCGCCACCCCGGGGTCAATCCGCTGGCGATGGCGCGCGCCGGCTGGCAGTGGCTGCGCGGCGGCCGGATCGTCTCGGGCGGCTCGACGCTGACGATGCAGGTCGCGCGGATCCTCGAAGCGGAGCCGGCGCGTGCGCGCTCGTTGCCGGGCAAGCTGGTGCAGATGCTGCGCGCGGTGCAGCTCGAAGCGCACCTGTCGAAGGACGAGATCCTGACCCTGTACCTGCAGCGGGCACCGTTCGGCGGCACCATCGAGGGCGTCGAGGCGGCGAGCTGGGCCTATCTCGGCAAGCCGGCGTCGCGGCTGTCGCATGCCGAGGCGGCGCTGCTGGCGGTGCTGCCGCAGGCGCCCAGCCGGCTGCGGCCCGATCGCGCGCCGGAGCAGGCCCGCGCCGCGCGCGACAAGGTGCTCGCGCGCATGGCCGCGCTCGACGTGTGGTCGCGCGCGGACGTCGACGACGCCAGAATCGAACCGGTCGTGGCCCGCGGCCTGCGCCAGCCGCAGCACGCGGCGCTGCTGGCCCAGCGCCTGCGCAGCGCGCATCCGCGGGAGGCGCGGATCGTCTCGACGATCGACATCGGCCTGCAGCGGGTGCTCGAACAGCGCGTGGCCAGCTACTTCTCGCAACTGCCGGAGCGCACCTCGGCGGCATTGCTGGTCGTCGACAACCGCGCGCTGGAGGCGCTGGCCTATGTCGGCTCGGTCGAGTTCGGCGACACGGCGCGGCTGGGCCATGTCGACATGGTCCGCGCGTGGCGGTCGCCCGGCTCGACGCTGAAGCCGTTCCTGTACGGCATGGCGCTCGACGACGGCCTGGTGCATTCCGAAAGCCTGCTGGTCGACGCGCCGCAGTCGTTCGGCGGCTACCGCCCCGGCAATTTCGACGCCGCGTTCAACGGCCCGGTCGGCGTCGCCGACGCCCTGCGCCTGTCGCTGAACGTGCCGGCGGTGGACCTGCTGGACCGCGTCGGGCCGGCGCGCTTCGCCTCGCGCCTGGACAACGCCGGCATCGGCCTGCGCTTTCCGCGCGGCGCGGCGCCGAACCTGACGCTGATCCTCGGCGGCACCGGCGCCACCCTCGAGGACCTGGTCGGCGCGCATGCGGCGCTGCATCGCGGCGGCATCGCCGGCCGTGTGCGCTATACCGCCGACGACCCCGTGCGCGAGCGACGGCTGCTGTCGCCCGGCGCGGCGTGGATCGTGCGCGAGATCCTCGAATCCAACACCCGCCCCGGCGAGCGCGCCGACACCTTCGACCCGGGCAACCGTCCGCGGGTCTCGTGGAAGACCGGCACCAGCTACGGCTACCGCGACGCCTGGGCGGTCGGCGGCACCGGCCGCTACACGGTCGGGGTCTGGGTCGGACGACCGGACGGCACGCCGCTGCCCGGGCAGTACGGCGCGATCACCGCACTGCCGCTGCTCTTCGAGACCATCGACAGCCTGCCGCAGGCGCGCCGCGATGCGCTGCCGGTGCCGCCGCCGCGCAACGTGCGCGAGGTCGAGATCTGCTGGCCGCTGGGCACCGCCGCCGCCGCGCAGGACCCCGCGCTGTGCCAGCAGCGGCGCAAGGCCTGGACCCTGGACGGCAACGTGCCGCCGACCTTCGCCGAACGCGATGCGCGGCTGTGGAGCGCGGGCGCGGTGCGTTTCGATGTCGACGCGGCCACGGGCCTGCGCCTGTCGGTGGACTGCCGTGGCGAACACGTGCGCCGGTCCGTGCAGGTCGCCCGCTGGCCGGCGCTCGCGTCGCCCTGGCTGCCCGCGGCGACCCGCCGGGCCTCACGGCTGCCACCGCTGGCGCCGGATTGCGCGGCCGACGGCCGCGACGTGGATGGCGCGCTGCACATCGAGGGCGTGGATGCCGGCGTGACACTGGTGCGGCCGCCAGGCAGCGGCACCGGCATCCGCCTGCAGCTTCGGGCGATCGGCACCGAGACGCAGGTGCAGTGGCTGCTCGATGGCCGCTGGATCGGCGAGACCCGCGGCAGCCAGTGGCTGCGCCACGAGTTCGACACCCCGGGCCGGCATGCGCTGACCGCGCTGGCCGCCAGCGGCGCCTGGGCCAGCGTCGAGTTCCGGATCGCCGGCCGGCAGGCGCCTTCCGGCGAGGGGCGTGTCAGTCCAGGTGCGCCAGCACGTTCTCCGCCGACGACACCTTGAATTCGCCCGGCGCCTCGACGAACAGCTGCCGGACCACCCCGTCCTCCGCGTACAGCGCGAAGCGCCTGGCGCGCGTGCCCATGCCGTAGGCGCTGGCATCCATGTCCAGGCCGACCGCCTTGACGAAGTCGGCGTTGCCGTCGGACAGCATCAGCAGGCCGTCGGGCACGTCGAGGCTCTCGCCCCAGGCCTGCATGACGAACGGGTCGTTGACCGACAGGCAGACCACGTCGATGCCGCGCTTGCGGAATGCGTCGAACTGCTCGATGAAGCCGGGCAGGTGGTGCTCGGAGCAGGTCGGGGTGAAGGCGCCGGGGACCGCGAACAGCACCACGTGCTTGTCGCTGAACAGCGTCGGCGTGTCGATGACGCGCACCCCGTCATGGATGTACTTGAGGGCGACCTCGGGGACGGTGTCGCCGATCTGGATGGTCATGCGGGCGGGCTCGGAGGGAGGGTGAACACAAGTCTAGCCGCTTGTGGATGAGCGCGACGCCGCGCTTGAAAGTGGCGGCGGGGGACATAGATCGAGGGCATCGCGGCGCAACGGCCGCATCCGAATGCACAGGAGTCATCACCATGCGACACGAAGGTTTCCGCGTCGGCCCGCGCCAGGCCGGTCCCGAACGCACCAGCTTCCAGGACGAAATGCGCCAGTTCCTCAACCAGTTCGTGCCGGGCGCCGATGCCCAGGACGAGTCCTCGGTCGTCACCAGCCAGTGGGTGCCGCGCGTCGACATCCGCGAGGAGCGCGACCGCTTCGTGATCCTGGCCGACCTGCCGGGCATCGACCCGCAGGACGTCGAGATCTGGATGGACAAGGGCATCCTCAGCCTCAAGGGCGAGCGCAAGCCGCTGGCCGCCGACGTGGACAACGCGGCCGAGGGCGCACGCAATGAAGTGCGGTTCTCGCGCGTGGAACGCGCCACCGGCCGTTTCCATCGCCGCTTCACGCTGCCCGATAGCGCCGATGCCAACGCGATCACCGCCAGCGGCCACAACGGCGTGCTGGAGATCAGCATTCCCAAGCGGCCCGAGACCACGCCGCGGCGCATCCAGGTCGGCACCGTGCAGGACGCGCCGACGCGCCAGTAACCATCCGGCTGGCGACAGCCACGCGTGCTGCCACGGCAGCCGCGGTTGCGCCCCGTCCGCGATCCACGCGGGCGGGGCGACCATGACGGACACGGCGGCCTGCAGGTATCCTGCGGGCCGTCTGTCGTTGCAGACATCCACTCCCCCAGGGCGCGGCATGCGCCGAATGGAACGTCCAGATGCAGTTCAAGGATTACTACGAGATTCTTGGCGTCGAGCCCAATGCCGGCGACGCGGAGATCAAGACCGCCTATCGCCGGCTGGCGCGCAAGTACCACCCCGACGTCAGCAAGGAAGAGGGCGCCGAGGAGCGCTTCAAGGCGGTCAACGAGGCCTATGAGGCCCTGCGCGACCCGCAGAAGCGCAGCGCCTACGACGAGTTGCGCACGCGCGGCTACCGTCCCGGTGACGAGATCCAGCCGCCGCCGGGCGGTTTCGGCGGCCAGGGCGCGGGCGGCGTGGACTTCGACGAGATCTTCGCCGGCGGCGGTGCGGGTGGTGGTTTCAGCGACTTCTTCGAGCAGATGTTCGGCGGCCGCCGCGCCGGCGGCTTCGGCGGCGGGCATGGCGGTTTCGGGTCGCATGCCGGCCAGGGCATGCCACCGCGCGATACCCGCGCGCGCCTGTCGGTGCCGCTGGAAACCGTCTATCGCGGCGACAGCGTGCGCGTGCCGGTGCTGGGCAAGACCTTCGACGTACGCATTCCCAAGGGCATCCGGCCCGGCCAGGTGGTGCGGCTGCCCAGGCAGGGCCAGCAGGGCGGCGACCTGCTGCTCGAGATCGAGTACGCCGCGCACCCGCAGTTCGAGGTCGATGGCCGCAACATCATCCACCTGCTGCCGGTCGCGCCGTGGGAGGCCGCGCTGGGCGCGACGGTCAGCGTGCCGACGCTCGGCGGCAACGTCGAGCTGAAGATTCCCGCCGGTTCCGAGGAAGGTCGCAAGCTGCGCCTGCGCGGCCGCGGCCTGCCCGGCACCGGTGGCGCAGCCAATGGCGACCAGCTGGTCGAACTCGAGGTCCAGGCGCCGCCGCCGCGTACCGCGGAACAGACGGCCGCCTACGAGGCCCTGCGCGATGCCTTCGACGGGTGGCGCAGGTCCTGATCGACCGGGGGCGATCGATCCGCCGGCAGGGATCCGCCAGCCGCGTCTTTCGGTGCGGCTGGCGTGACGGTGGAGCGCCGTCGGTTCAGGCGTCGGTGGGCGCGGGCGCCGCAGGCGGATTGCCGATCGTCCGCAGGATGGCGTCGGCCAGTTCGACCTCGCTGAAAGGCTTGGTCAGGTAGGCCTTGGCGCCCTGGCGCATGCCCCAGACGCGGTCGGTGTCCTGGTCCTTGGTCGTCACCAGGATCACCGGGATGTGCGCGGTCGCCGGGTCGCGCGTGATCGAGCGGGTGGCCTGGAAGCCGTTGAGGTTCGGCATCACCACATCCATCAGGATCAGGTCGGGCAGCTCGCGCCTGGCCGCCTCCACGCCGGCCTGGCCGTCTTCCGCGGTCAGCGCTTCGTGCCCCAGTTTTTCGACGATGCGCCGGATTCCCATCATCTGCGATGGTGAATCGTCCACGATCAGGATGCGTGCCATGGAGTCCCCCTAGACTTCGACCTCCGGATTCTAGCGGCGGGTGAATGGGGCGCATACGCGACTGATGTCAAAGCGTGACGAGCGTTCGACCTTGCGCGCCGCCAGCCAGCATCGCGTCGAATACCGCCGGCAATGCGTCGAGCGCGACATCCTGCGTGCAGATCGTTGCCAGGTGCGCGGGTTTCCAGTCCGACGACAGCCGCCGCCAGACCTCGTCGCGCAGGACGCGCGGCGTGCCCGACGCGGCGATGCCCAGCAGCGACACGCCGCGCAGGATGAAGGGCATCACCGTGGCATCGAGTTCCGCGCTCGCGGCCAGGCCCGCGCTGGCGACGCTGCCGTACGGCGCGGTCTGCGCCAGCAGGCTGACCAGCATCGGACCGCCGACGGTATCGAGCCCGCCGCCGAAACGTGCCGATTCCAGCGGACGCGTGGTCGCCAGCGCGTCGCGCCCCAGGACCTCGCGCGCGCCGATCGCATGCAGGTAGGGCGCCTGCGCGGCCTTGCCGCTGACCGCATGCACCTCGTAGCCGGCGCGGCTGAAGATGTCGATCGCCAGCGAGCCGACGCCGCCGGTCGCACCGGTCACCACCAGCGGCCCGAGGTCCGGCGTCTGCCGGTTCTCCTGCAGGCGCAGCAGCGCCAGCGCCGCGGTGAAGCCGGCGGTGCCGAGGATCATGCTTTCGCGCAGGTCCAGGCCGACGGGCAGGTGCACCGCGGACTTCGCCTCGAGCCGGGCGTAGTCGGCGTAACCGCCATCGCGGGTCTCCGACTGGCCGCAGCCGGTGATCAGGACTGCGTCGCCCTCGCGAAAACCCGGATCGCGCGAGGCCACGACGTGGCCGGCGACGTCGATGCCGCCGACCAGCGGAAAGCGGCGCAGGATCTTGCCTGCACCGGTGCCGGCCAGCGCGTCCTTGTAGTTGACCGAGGAATGCGCGACCCGGATGACCAGTTCGCCGGGGCTGAGGTCGTCGAGCGAGACCTGCTCGATGCCGCTGTGGTAGCCGGCGTCGTCGTTGTGGATGCGGAAGGCGCGGAAGCGGTCGGGCACGGGCATCGGCGTCTCGTCCGTGTTGGGGGAAGGCCACGAGGATAGCCGGGGTTCGCGGCAGTGTCGCGCCGGTGCAGCGCGCGACCCGCCAGGTGTCCTATGCTGTCGCGGCATTGGCATTCCGGGCCGTGCAGGACATGGGGACACGGCGGATGAAGGCAGCGGTACGGCATCGTGCGGGCAGTGCGGGCGCGGCGTGGCGCCGTCGATTGGCCAACGCGGCGCTGTGCGCGTCGCTGCTCGTTTCGGCGGGCGCATCGGCGACAGCCGGCGATGAGGCGACCGGCACGACCCGCATCTACCACGGCGCCCGGGTGATCGACGGCACCGGTGCACCGGCGCGCGAGGGACTGAGCATCGTCGTGCGCGACGGCCGCATCGTCGCGCTGGTGCCGGATGCCGACGCGCCCGACGGCGAGCACATCGATGTCCGCGGGCTGCATGCGTTGCCGGGATTGATCGATACCCACGTCCACCTCGCCACGCCGCCGGATACGGCGCGCGCCGAGGCGTTGCTGCGCCGCCAGCTCTACGGCGGGGTGACCACGGTCCGCAGCATGGCCGACGACCTGCGTGCGGTCGGCGAACTGGCCCGGCGTTCGCGGGTCGGGGAGATCCCCGCCCCCGACATCGTCTACGCCGCGCTGATGGCGGGCCCGGGCTTCTTCGACGACCCGCGCACGGCCGCGGTGAGCCGGGGCGGCGTGCCGGGGCAGGTACCCTGGATGCAGGCGATCGACGAGGACACCGACCTGCCGCTGGCGGTGGCGATGGCGCGCGGCACTTCGGCCGGCGGCATCAAGCTCTATGCGGACCTGCCGGCGGCGGTGGTCGCGCGCATCACCGCCGAGGCGCACCGGCAGGGCGTGCCGGTATGGGCGCACGCGGCGGTGTTCCCGGCGATGCCCGCCGAGGTCGTGCGCGCCGGCGTGGACGTGCTGTCGCACGTCTGTCCGCTGGGCTACGAAGTGTCCGGCTACCAGCCGCAGGCCTATCGCGATCCGGCGCCGGTGGATGCGTCGGCGTTCGAGGACGGCATGCCCGAAGCGATGGTGGCGCTGTTCGCCGACATGGCAGCGCGCGGCACGGTGCTGGATGCGACCAACCGGGTGTATGTCGAACACGTGCGGCAGTACGCGCGCGATGGACTGGGGCGGCCGCCGCGCTGCGACGTCGAACTGACGTATCGCCTGAGCCGACAGGCCTACCACCAGGGCGTGGCGATTTCCGCCGGAACCGACGGCGAAACCGAAGCGGACGCCCCGTTTCCCGCGCTGCACGACGAACTGGAGATCCTGGCCGGACCGGTCGGCATGACGCCGGAGGACGTCATCGCCGCCGCCACCCGGGTCGCGGCCAGGGCGCTGGGGCAGGAGGCGGAGATCGGCACCCTCGCGCCGGGCAAGCTCGCCAACCTCGTGTTCGTCGCCGGCGATCCGCTGCAGGATGTCGCGCATCTGCGCGAGGTGGTACTGACGGTCAAGCGCGGCGTGCCGTATCCACGCAGCGATTACGTGCCGGTCGCGGGGCAGGTGCCGGTCGCGGCCGACTGACCTGCCGCGCGATGCGATACCGCTCTACTTCAGGACGCTGCGGCGTTTTTCGTCATTCCGCGCCAGGTGGAACGCCGGGCGCCGGGTCCGGTCGGCGCGTCGCCACGCGCCGATGTGCTGCCGCTCGATGCGATACCGCTCTACTTCAGGACGCTGCGGCGTTTTTCGTCATTCCATTTGCTGGCACTTGCCGGAACGTAGTCCCGCATCCACGCCAGCATCGCGTCGATGTCGCCGCCGTACCACAGGTCGGCGCGCTGGTCGGGATGCAGGAAGCGCTCCTCGACCATGCGGTCGATCATGCCGATCAGCGGAGCGTAGAAGCCCTCGACGTCGAGGAAGGCGCAGGGCTTGCTGCCGATGCCGAGCTGGCGCCAGGTCAGCATCTCGAAGATCTCCTCCATCGTGCCGAAGCCGCCGGGCAGGGCGACGAAGCCGTCGGAGAGCTCGAACATCCGCGACTTGCGCTCGTGCATCGAACCGACGATCTCCAGTTCGGTCAGGCCGCGATGCGCGACTTCCCAGTCGGCCAGCTGCTGCGGGATCACGCCGGTGACCTCGCCGCCGGCATCGAGCACGGCATTGGCGACCACGCCCATCAGGCCGACGTTGCCGCCGCCGTAGACCAGGCGCAGGCCGTCACGGGCGATGCGGTCGCCCAGCGCCATCGCGCGCTCGGTGTAGGCGGGCTTGCTGCCGGCATTGGAGCCGCAATAGACGCAGATGCTTTTCATGGGGAGCGGGGCCAGAGGCCGGAGATCAGAGGGCAGGGAGAAGCAAGGCGATGGGAGCGGCAGGCGCTTTGCCCTGGCCCCTGTCCTCTGGTCCCTGGCCCCGGCTTCAGTTGGCCTTGTGGATCGCCCGCTTCTCCACCGCCATCGCGGCGTCGTGGATCGCTTCCGACAGGGTCGGATGGGCGTGGCAGATGCGGGCGAGGTCGTCGGCCGAGCCCTTGAACTCCATCGCCAGCACGCCTTCGTGGACCAGCTCGGACACGCCCACGCCGACCAGGTGCAGGCCGAGCACGCGGTCGGTTTCCGCATGCGCGATGACCTTGACGAAGCCGGCCGGCTCGCCCATCGCCACGGCACGACCGACCGCCGCGAACGGGAAGCTGCCGGTCTTGTACGGCACGCCTTCGGCCTTGAGCTGCTGCTCGGTCTTGCCGACCCAGGCGATCTCCGGTTCGGTGTAGATGACCCACGGAATGGTGTCGAAGTTGACGTGGCCGGGCAGGCCGGCGATCAGCTCGGCGACCGCGATGCCTTCCTCGAACCCCTTGTGCGCCAGCATCGGGCCGCGCACGCAGTCGCCGATCGCCCAGACGCCGTCGACGCCGGTGTGGCAGTGCGCGTCGACCTCGACCTGGCCGCGCTCGGTCAGCTTCACGCCGGAATCGTCGGCCAGCAGGCCCTTGCTCGCGGCCTTGCGGCCCACGGCGACCAGCAGCTTGTCGACAGCGAAGGACTGCTCGCCGTCCTTGTCGCTGTAGGTGACGACGACTTCCTTCTTCTTGCCCTTGCCGACGACCTCGGTCCTGGAGACCTTGGCGCCGAGCTTGATGTCCAGGCCCTGCTTGCGGAATTCCTTGAGCGCGGTCTTCGCCACTTCGGCGTCGGCGGCGGGCAGGAAGTCGGGCAGCGCCTCGAGGATCGTGACCTCGGCGCCGAGCCGCTTCCACACGCTGCCCAGCTCCAGGCCGATCACGCCGGCGCCGATGACGGCCAGGCGCGCGGGGACCTCGCTGAAGTCCAGCGCGCCGACGTTGTCGACGATCGTATCGCCATCGAACTTCGCGAATGGCAGCTCGATCGAATCCGAGCCGGCGGCGATGATGACGTTGGTGCCGGTCAGCTCGATCTCGCCGCCGTCGTGCCCGCTGTTATCGTGCAACTTCACCTTGACCAGGCGGTTGCCGTGCAGCGTGGCGAAACCGTAATAGGGCGTGACCTTGTTCGCCTTGAACAGCAGCGCGATGCCGCCGGTGAACTGCTTCACGATCTTGTCCTTGCGGCCGATCATGGTGCCGACGTCGATCTTCGCGTCCTTGAACGTGATGCCGTGGTCGCCGAACAGGTGGCCCATGTTCCAGTACTGGCGCGAGGAGTCGAGCAGCGCCTTGGACGGGATGCAGCCCACGCGCAGGCAGGTGCCGCCGAGTGCCGGCTTGCCGTCCTTGCCCAGCGCGGCATCGACGCAGGCGACCTTCATGCCCAGTTGCGCGGCGCGGATCGCGGCGTGGTAGCCGGCAGGACCGGCACCGATGACGACGACGTCGTATTGTTCAGCCATGAGCGAGATGTCCTTTGGCGAGTTCTCTTCTCCCGCACGGGAGAAGGTGGCGCGAAGCGCCGGATGAGGGCCGGGGAGGGCGTGCCCTTCCCCCAGCCCCTCTCCCGCCGGCGGGAGAGGGGCTCGGAAGCCTTTACAGCCCCAGCAGCATGCGGCTGGGATTCTCCAGCTGATTCTTGATGTCGACCAGGAACTGCACCGCGTCCTTGCCGTCGATGATGCGGTGGTCGTAGGACAGCGCGATGTACATCATCGGCGCGGCGACGACCTGGCCGTTCTCGACGATCGCGCGCTCCTTGATCGCGTGCATGCCCAGGATCGCCGACTGCGGCGGGTTGACGATCGGCGTGGACATCAGCGAGCCGAAGGTGCCGCCGTTGGTGATCGTGAACGTGCCGCCCTGCAGGTCGTCGAGGCCCAGCTTGCCGTCGCGCGCCTTCTTCGCGAAATCGGCGATGCCCTGCTCGATGTCGGCGAACGACTGGCGCTCGACGTTGCGCAGCACCGGGGTCACCAGGCCGCGGTCGGTGGAGATGGCCACCGAGATGTCGGCGTAGCCGTGGTAGATGATGTCCTCGCCGTCGACCGAGGCGTTGACCACCGGGTAGCGGGCCAGCGCGTTGGCGGCGGCCTTGGCGAAGAAGCTCATGAAGCCGAGCTTGATGCCGTTCTCCTTCTGGAACTGCTCGCCCAGCTCCTTGCGCAGCGCCATCACCTTGCCCAGGTTGACCTCGTTGAACGAGGTCAGCATGGCGATCGATTCCTTCGACTGCATCAGGCGCTCGGCGATGCGCTTGCGGATGCGGGTCATCGGCACGCGCTCCTCGGGACGCGCGCCACCGGACACGCCCGGGGTCTTGCCCGAGGCGTAGTTGATCAGGTCTTCCTTGGTCACCGCGCCGCGACGGCCGGTGCCTTCGACCTGCGACGGGTCGATGCCTTCCTTCTCGGCGGTGAAGCGCGCGCCGGGCGGCAGCTGCGAGGTCGCCGAGGCGGACGACACCGACTGCGGCTTGGTCGAGGCCGGGGCCGCGGCGTCGGCCTTCTTCGCCTCGGGCTTGGACTGCACTTCCTCGGCGCCCGCGGCCGGGGCTTCCTTGGTCTTGTCGCCGGATTCGGCGGCCGGCGCGGCCGCGGCGGCGCCTTCCTCGATGATGGCGATGACCTGCTGGCTGTTGACGGTCGCGCCTTCCTCGAACTTGATCTCCTTGATCACGCCGTCGACGGTGGACGGCACTTCGAGCACGACCTTGTCGGTCTCGAGATCGACGATGTTCTCGTCGCGGGCGACGGCGTCGCCGACCTTCTTGTGCCAGGTGGCGATGGTCGCGTCGGAGACGGATTCGGGCAGGACCGGGACTTTGATTTCAGTGGCCATCTTGGCTTCCTGGGAAAAGCAGTGGAATGTGGATTTGGCGCGGGATTACTCGGCGAAGACCTTGCCGCCGAGCGGGTTGACCAGGGCATCGGCGACCAGTTGCTGCTGTTCCACCACGTGGTCGTTGAAATGACCGACGGCGGGCGAGGGCGAGCGGGCGCGACCGGCGTAATGCAGGCGCTGGTCGGCGCCGCTGCAGAACTCCAGGTGATGCTTGATCTGGTACCACGCGCCCTGGTTCTGCGGTTCCTCCTGGCACCAGACGATGTCGGTGGCCTTGGCGTAGCGCTTGAACTCGGCGGCCAGCAGCTCGCGCGGGAACGGGTACAGCTGCTCGACGCGCAGGATCGCCACCGAGTCCAGCTCCTGCTTGCGGGCCTCCTCCAGCAGGTCGTAGTAGACCTTGCCCGAGCAGGCGACGATGCGCTTGACCTTGGCCGGATCGGCATCGGTATCGGGGAGCAGGTGCTGGAACTCGCCGTCGGCCAGTTCCTCCAGCGTCGACACCGCCAGCTTGTGGCGCAGCAGCGACTTGGGCGTCATCACCACCAGCGGCTTACGCGTGCTCATGCACAGCTGGCGGCGGATCATATGGAAGGCCTGCGCCGGCGTGGTCGGCACGCAGACCATCATGTTCTCGAGTGCGCACAGCTGCAGGAAGCGCTCCAGGCGCGCGGAGCTGTGCTCCGGGCCCTGACCCTCGTAGCCGTGCGGCAGGAACAGCGCCAGGCCGCACAGGCGCTCCCACTTGGCCTCGCCCGACGACAGGAACTGGTCGATGACGACCTGGGCGCCATTGGCGAAATCGCCGAACTGGGCTTCCCAGATGCACAGCGTGCCGGGCTCGGACGTCGAGTAGCCGTACTCGAACGCCATCACCGCCTCCTCGCTGAGCAGCGAGTCGATGATGGTCGCGTCCTCGGGGTCCTGCACCAGTTGCTGCAGCGGGATGTAGTCGTTGCCGGTCTTCTGGTCGTGCAGCACCGCGTGGCGGTGGAAGAACGTGCCGCGTCCGCTGTCCTGGCCGACCAGGCGCAGGCGGTTGCCGGCATCGAGCAGGGTCGCGTAGGCGAGGTTCTCGGCGAAGCCCCAGTCGCCCGGCAGCTCGCCGGCCGTCATCTTGCGGCGGTCCTCGTAGATCTTGGCGACGCGCGGATGCAGCACCACCTCGTCGGGAACCGTGTTGATCTTCCTGGCCAGCGCGGTCAGCTTCTCCAGCGACACGCTGGTGTCGAGGTTGTCGCTGAGGCGGCCGGCGAGGTAGGGATCCCAGTCGATGGTCAGGTCGTAGTCCGCGGCGCGGCCCTTCGCCAGCTCGGTCGTGACTTCGCCCGCGTCGAGCTTGTCGCGGTAGCGGTCGACGATCGCCTTGGCGTCGGCGGCGCTCAGCACGCCCTCCTGCTCGAGCTGGTCGGTGTAGAGCTCGCGCGGGGTCTTGTGCTTGCGGATCACCTGGTACATCAGCGGCTGCGTCGCCGCCGGCTCGTCGGCCTCGTTGTGGCCGTGGCGGCGGTAGCAGACCAGGTCGATGACCACGTCCTTGCCGAACTGCTGGCGGAAGTCGTAGGCCAGCTCGGCGCAGAACACCACGGCCTCCGGGTGGTCGGCGTTGACGTGCAGCACCGGCGCGCCGACCATCTTGGCCACGTCGGTGCAGTACAGCGTCGAGCGCGCGTCCTGGCGGTCGCTGGTGGTGAAGCCGACCTGGTTGTTGACGACGATGTGGACCGTGCCGCCGACCGCGAAACCGCGCGCCTGCGACATCTGGAACAGTTCCATGTTGACGCCCTGGCCGGCGATCGCCGCGTCGCCGTGCAGCAGCACCGGCAGCACGATCTTGCGTTCGCGGTCGCGGCGGCGGTGCTGGCGCGAGCGCACGCTGCCGGCCACCACCGGGTTGACGATCTCCAGGTGCGAGGGGTTGAACGCCAGTGCCAGGTGCACCGCGCCGCCCGGCGTGGCCAGGTCGGCGGAGAAGCCCATGTGGTACTTCACGTCGCCGGTATGGGCGCGGTCGTCGGCGCTGTGGTCGAACTTGCCTTCGAACTCGTCGAACAGCTTGCGCGGGTTCTTGCCCAGGGTGTTGACCAGCACGTTGAGGCGGCCGCGGTGGGCCATGCCCATGACGATGTCCTTGACGCCGTCCTTGCCGGCGCGCTGGATCAGGTCGTCGAGCAGCGGGATCAGCGCGTCGCCGCCTTCCAGCGAGAAGCGCTTCTGGCCGACGTACTTGGTGTGCAGGTAGCGCTCCAGGCCCTCGGCCGCGGTCAGGCGTTCGAGGATGCGCTTCTTCTCCTCCGGGCTGCGCGCGAAGCGGCCGCCGGCCGCCTCGAGGCGCCGGTAGAGCCAGTTGCGCTGCTCGAAGTCGGGGATGTGCATGAACTCGGCGCCGATCGGCCCGGCATAGGTGGCCTTGAGCAGCGCCAGCAGGTCGCGCAGCTTCATCCGCGGCTGGCCGGCCACGCCGCCGGTGCTGAACTCGTCGTCGAGGTCGGCCTCGGTCAGGTGGTGGAACGGCAGCCCCAGGTCCGGCGGATTGATCGGCGGGGTCAGGCCCAGCGGGTCGAGCTGCGCGCCCAGGTGCCCGCGCGAGCGGTAGGCCGTGATCAGGCGGCCGACATGGCGCTCACGCTCGTCGCCTGTCGCGCTGCCGGCGCCCGGCGCGTTGCCGCGCGCGGCCAGCCTGCCGGCTTCGGCAACCTCGGCGATGACCGCCGAATGGGGGACGTCGCCGGCTTCGCGGCCATGAAACGTGTCGAACCACTGCTTCCACTTCGTCCCGACGCTGTCGGGCTCCACCAGATACTGCTCGTAGAGATCTTCGATGTAGGCGGCATTGGCGCCGAACTGGGAGGACTGCGCAAACTGCTTCAGGAGACTGTCCACGTCTGGCGATTCGGGCTCTTTGGGAAGGGGCGGGGCCTGACCCGGCGCGCATGTCCGTGCGCACCGGAGCGGGCGGCGTTGTGGCCGGACAGTATACGCGCAGCGTCCGCCGCGGTGCACCATCGATGGTCGTATCGACAGCGGCAATGCAGGTCCGGACGCCGCGCCGCGAGCGGCGGCAGGGCGCGGATGCGGCGGTGTTCCGCTAGATGCCGAGCGCGCGGAACTCGGTGCAGGGACGTGAACGCTCCCAGACCGGCGCGAACTGCATGGCCAGCTGGCGGGCCTGTCCCGGCTGCCGGGTCGCGGCCTCGCCGTCGAAGCGGTGGCCGAGGGCACGGACCAGGAAACCGCCGTTGTCGTTGACCAGGAAGGCACCGGCGAAGCTGCGGTCGACGGCATCGTCGACGGCGCGGAACGCGAATGCGCTGGGCAGGCGCTGGGCCAGCGCGAGCAGCGGCGCATGCTCGCGTTGCGGGGCCGAGGCGTCCTGCAGCAGCACCTGCACAACGCCGCCGCGACCGGCGGTGGCGAATCGGCGGAACGCGCGCAACACCTCCGGACGGTCGAACAGGCCGGGGTCGAGGTCGCGGCTGCGCAGCCACAGGTGGCGGCGCGCGGACTGGACCAGGGTCACGCTGACGTCGATCGCCGCGTCGAGGTCGTCGACCGCGAAACCGGCGCCATCGACGCGGCGCATGGCGCGGTGCGCGATGCCGGCCTCGTCGAACACCGGGCCATGCGCGACGAAGCCGTGCCGGGCATACAGATCCATCGCCGCCAGCTGCGCGTGCAGCGTCGTGGTGCGCAGGGCGGCCGCGTCCGCCAGTTCCAGCAACGCCCGCAGCAGCGCGTCGCCGACGCCGCGGCCGCGCCAGCCGGCCAGTACCGCGAGGCGGCCGATGCGGCCGTCGGGGCCGAGCCGACCGGTGCCGATCGCGCGTCCGTCGGCGTCGCGGGCGATCACGTGCCGGCTCAGCGTGTCGAGCGCGTCGCGTTCCAGCGCCGGCGGCACCTGCTGCTCCCCGACGAACACCGTGCTCCGGACCGCGTAGGCGGCCGCCAGGGCGTCGGCGTCGTCGACCGTCGCGACGCTGAAGCCGGCGCCCGGGGCGCTCATGCGTCGTCGTCCGCCAGCAGCGAGTAGTGGCCCTGGGCCAGCAGTTCCAGCAGCGCATCGCGGCCGGCCTCGGACAGCGCCGCATAGGTGCCGCCGTCGATCCGCGCAGCGGCGGCCAGGGTGCGCGCGTCGCGGACCGGCAGGGCGAGATCCG
Source organism: Proluteimonas luteida (assembly GCF_021191695.1). Taxonomy (GTDB): domain Bacteria; phylum Pseudomonadota; class Gammaproteobacteria; order Xanthomonadales; family Xanthomonadaceae; genus Luteimonas; species Luteimonas luteida. The sequence continues at coordinate 122,039 of NZ_JAIWPT010000010.1, read as the reverse complement.
CGCCGGCGACGAACAGCCGCGCCCCCCTGGCCGCGCGCCGCCAGGCCATGCGCGAGAACGGATTGCGCTGCAGCACGGCCTGGCCCTGCGACAGCAGCCATTCCAGTTCGATCCTTGGCGGCGGCGGGTCGCCGGGCATGACCTGGTGGGCATTGCGATAGCCGGTGATGAAGCGCCCGAACCAGTCGCCGAGGCGGTCGGGATCGTTCATGCGCATGACGTTCAGCGCCTCGACCACACGCGCCATCGCGTCGGCGTCGATCTCGTTGGGATCCTTCGGGACCGTGAGGGTCTCGTCGTGATAGCGGATCGAGTCGTCGGCCTCCGCCGCCAGGGTGTCGATGTAGTCGCCCATCAGTTCGGCGGCCGAGGGCGCGCGCATGCCGACCGAGAAGGTCAGGCAGGGATCCTCGGCGACGCCGTGGTGCGGCACCATCGGCGGCAGGTACAGCATGTCGCCGGGCCCCAGCACCCAGTCGTGGGTCGGGGTGAAGGCGCGCAGCAGCTTCAGCTCGACGTCGTCGCGGAAGTCCTGCGGCGGCAGCCCGCGGCCCATCGCCTGCGAGGCGTCGATCTGCCAGCGCCGATGGCCCAGGCCCTGCAGCAGGAACACGTCGTACTGGTCGACATGCGCGCCGACCGAGCCGCCGGTCGCGGCGAAACTGACCATGACGTCGTCGATGCGCCAGCGCGGCAGGAACGCGAAATGCGGCAGCAGCGCGGCGACGTCGGCATCCCATTTGTCGACGTCCTGCACCAGCAGGGTCCAGTCGTGGTCGCCGAGGCCCGGGAACAGCGCTTCCTCGAAGGGGCCGTTGTCGACCGTCCAGCCGTCGCGGGCGCGGTCGTGGCGGATCAGGCGGGCGAGGGCGAATTCCTCGCAGGCCAGCCCGGCCAGGTCCTCGGGCTGCAGCGGCGCCTGGAAGCCGGGAAAGGCATCGCGGATCAGCAGCGGGCGCTTCTGCCAGTAGTCGCGCAGGAATTCGGCGGGCGGCATGCCGAGCGGTCCGCGGCCGCCGGCGTCGATTTCGAAGGGGAGTGTGCTCATGCGCGCAAGCCTAAAGGATCGGCATGGCGCCCGCACCGCCGGCCCGCGGCGGCGGCGCGGTCCGGTACCCGGACAGGCACCCGGCACGTGTCGCATGGCGGCGTCGCAGCCGCCTCCGGCCGCCGGGCGCAGGCGGAATTCTCATCCGTCCGCGATGGCGTCGTAGCCGAGGGCGTTGAAGGCGATCAGGCACCAGCCGTGGCCGAACGGGTCGGCCAGCTGCACGATCCGGCCGTAGGGCGCGTCGCGGATGTCGCCTTCCTGGGCGGCGCCGGCGGCGCGTGCGCGCGCCAGTGCCGCGTCGAGGTCGTCGACCACGACATCGACGTGCAGCGGCGTCCAGTGGCGCCGGTAGTCGCGCACTGCGGCGCCGGCGGCGATGCTGCCCGGCGGGTTGCACAGCAGGTACAGCGGCACCTCGGCGCCCAGCAGCTCGACGACCGAATCCCCGAGCCGGCGGCCGGGGGCGAGTCCGAACGCGTCGACGTAGAAGCGGCAGGCGGCGTCGAGGTCGTCGACGTCGATGTTCAGCAGCAGGCGCATGGCGTCGGGTCGTCCGCTGTGTGCGGGCCACGGCCTACAGCACGCGGTTGCCGCGACCGTTGTCCTCGACCGGCGGCGTGTTGTCGGGATTGATCAGGTTGCCGGTGCCGGTGAACTCGACCGAGTCGACGTGGCGCGCGAGCACGCTGTTGCTGTCGCCGGCGATGCGCACGTTGCCGGCCTCGGTCAGGTTCAGGGTGTTGTCGCGGCCACCGACCTCGACGTCGCCGACTTTCGTATTGAGCACGGTGACGTGGTTGCCCTCGACATGCAGCGATGCCGCGCTGGCGACGTTCAGGGTGCCGTTGGACGCGGTGACGACGACCGCGCCGCAGTCGCCGTCGAGCACGATGCGGAAATCGTCGCGGGTGATGCGCACGTCGTTGCCGGTGCACAGCGCGCCGCTGGCGGGATCCACCAGTTCGCCGCCGGTCGTCGCCGACAGCACCTGGCGGCCGGCTTCGGCCGGGTCGGTCGAGGCCGACCCGCGCTGGCTGTCGCCGTCGGTCCCGCAGGCGGCCAGCGCCGACGCCAGCAGGCATGCCGGAAGCAGGTGCAGCGGGGCAAGGGGATGCGATCCTGCCTGTTGACGCTTGGCGACTTGCGGCATGGCGGGGACTCCGGACGACTTGCGGCAAGCCTGCCCGAGCCCGCGTGGAGATGGTGTCGCAATGATCGGAACGCATGCCTGCGAGCTGCGCCGCCCGTCGTGGCGGCGCGCTTGCGGTGATTTCCGGTCGACGTCGTTCCCGCGCAGGCGGGAATCCGGTGGTTTGCAGGCGATCCGGACGAAAGACGCCGGGTTCCCGCCTGCGCGGGAACGACGGGTCCGAAAGGGAACCGCGAGACAGCCGCCGTGGCGCGGCTCAGACTTCCCGCGCCAGCCGTTCGGCCAGGCCGATGTAGCTGCCCGGGACCAGCGCCCGCAGCCGCGCCTTGTCGGCATCGGGCAGGTCGAGGCCGTCGACGAACGCCTGCATCGACGCCGCGGTGATGCCCTGGCCGCGGGTCAGCGCCTTCAGCTGCTCGTAGGGATTGGGCAGGCCGTGGCGGCGCATCACCGTCTGCACGGCCTCGGCCAGCACTTCCCACGACGCGTCGAGATCGGCGGCCAGGCGCTCGGGGTTGGTGCTGAGCTTGCCCAGTCCGCGCTGCAGCGCGTCCAGCGCGACCAGGGTGTGGCCGAACGCGGTGCCGAGCGCGCGCAGCACCGTCGAGTCGGTCAGGTCGCGCTGCCAGCGGCTGACCGGCAGCTTCGCGGCGAAGTGCTCGAACAGCGCATTGGCGATGCCGAAATTGCCTTCGGCGTTCTCGAAATCGATCGGGTTGACCTTGTGCGGCATCGTCGAGCTGCCGACCTCGCCTTCCTTCAGCGCCTGCCTGAAATAGCCCAGCGAGATGTAACCCCAGACGTCGCGGCACAGGTCGATGCCGATGGTGTTGATGCGCTTGTGCACGTCGCTGATCTCGGCGACGCAGTCGTGCGGTTCGATCTGGGTGGTGAAGGGATTGAACTCGATCCCCAGCGATTCGACGAAGCGCTGCGCGAACGCCGGCCAGTCGACGTCGGGGTAGGCCACGACGTGCGCGTTGTAGTTGCCGACCGCGCCGTTGATCTTGCCGGTCAGCGCCACGCTGCCGAGCGCCTCGCCCTGGCGCTGCAGGCGCGCGACGACATTGGCGATCTCCTTGCCGACCGTCGTCGGCGAGGCGGTCTGGCCGTGCGTGCGCGACAGCAACGGCTGCGCCGCATGCGCGTGGGCCATCGCGCGCAGCGTCCGGATCAGGGTGTCGAGCGCCGGCAGCAGCACGGTCTGCCGCGCCTCGGCCAGCATCAGCGCGTAGGACAGGTTGTTGATGTCCTCGCTGGTGCAGGCGAAATGCACGAACTCCAGCGCCGGCGCCAGCGCCACGTCGTCGCGCAGCCGTTCCTTGATGAAGTACTCGACCGCCTTGACGTCGTGGTTGGTGGTGCGTTCGATGGCCTTGACCCGGGCCGCGTCGGCGACCGAAAAGCTGTCGGCGAGCGCCCGCAGGCGCGTGCGCGAGGCGTCGTCGAAGGCCGGCAGTTCCGGGATCCCGGGCTCGTCGGCCAGCGCGATCAGCCACTCGATCTCGACCTTCATCCGCGCGTGGATCAGCCCGTACTCGGAGAAGATCGGGCGCAGCGCATCGACCTTCGAGGCATAGCGGCCGTCGAGCGGGGACAGCGCGAGCAGGGCGGCTTCGATCTTCGGAGCGTCGGTCATGGCGGGATTCGGGCGCGGCGGGCGAAGCGATCATTTTAGCGCCTGCGCCCGCGGCGTGCCGCCCCCCGTGCACGAGCGCTCGCGTATCCTGAGCGGGCCCGCCAGCGATGTCGCCAGCCTCCCATCGCATTCCCCTGGAGCCGAAACAAGATGAGCAAACCCGCGCAAGACGCTTTCCGTACCGAACACGACAGCATGGGCGAACTGCAGGTCCCCGCCGACGCCCTGTGGGGCGCGCAGACCCAGCGCGCGGTGCAGAACTTCCCGGTCTCCGGCCAGCCGATGCCGCGCGGCTTCATCCGTGCGCTGGGGCTGATCAAGGCCGCCGCCGCCGAGGTCAACGCGGACCTCGGCTTGCTGTCGGCAACCGGCGGCAAGGCCATCCGCAGCGCCGCGCTGAAGGTCGCCGACGGCGACTACGACGCCCAGTTCCCGGTCGACATCTACCAGACCGGCTCGGGCACCTCGTCGAACATGAACGCCAACGAGGTCATCGCGACGCTGGCCTCGACCGCGACCCGCAAGGTCCATCCCAACGACCACGTGAACCTGGGCCAGAGTTCCAACGACGTGGTGCCGACCGCGATCCGGGTCTCGGCGCAGCTGGCCGTCGTCGAGGACCTGCTGCCGGCGCTCAAGCACCTGCGCCGCACGATCGACAGGCGCGGCAAGTCGCTGGCCAAGGTGGTCAAGACCGGTCGCACCCACCTGATGGACGCGATGCCGCTGACCTTCGCGCAGGAGTTCGGCGCGTGGTCGTCGCAGCTCGCCTCGGCCGAGGCGCGGCTGACCGATACGCTCAAGCGGCTGCGCCGGCTGCCGATCGGCGGCACCGCGATCGGCACCGGCATCAACGCCCATCCGCAGTTCGGGAAGAAGGTCAGCCGGGCGCTGTCGACGCTGACCCGCAGCACCTTCGAGTCGGCGACCGACAGGTTCGAGGGCATCGCCACCCAGGACGACGCGGTGGAGCTGTCGGGCCAGCTCAACGCACTGGCGGTCGCCCTGATCAAGATCGCCAACGACCTGCGCTGGATGAACTCAGGGCCGCTCGGCGGGCTGGGCGAGATCGAACTGCCGGCGCTGCAGCCGGGCAGCTCGATCATGCCGGGCAAGGTCAACCCGGTGATTCCGGAGGCGACGGTGATGGCCGCCGCGCAGGTCATCGGCCATCACGCCGCGATCACCGTGGCCGGTCAGACCGGCAACTTCCAGCTCAACGTCGCGCTGCCGCTGATCGCGGCCAACCTGCTGGATTCGATCAAGCTGCTGTCGAACGTGTCGCGGCTGCTGGCCGACAGCGCGATCGCCGGGCTCAAGGTCCGCCGCGACAACGTCGAGGCGGCGCTGGCGCGCAACCCGATCCTGGTGACCGCGCTGAATCCGATCATCGGCTACGAGAAGGCCGCCGCGATCGCCAAGCGGGCCTACAAGGAGAACCGCCCGGTGCTGGATGTCGCGCTGGAGGACAGCGGGCTCGACGCGGCGGCGCTGCAGAAGCTGCTCGACCCGGCCGCGCTGACCCAGGGCGGCATCCACGGCGGCAGCGGCGGCTGATCGCGGGCCCGACATTCGCGCGTTGACGGGGGCGGCGGGTCGAGACCCGCCCCAGCGTGCCCGGGCTGCCTCGTCGCAGGTCGGGCCGTGGCCCGACAGGAGGGATGCGACGCTATTCGGCTGCGGTTTCCGCAGCGGCGTCCGCTTCCGCGGCGGGGTTCCAGCCATCGCGACCGACCGCGCGGGCGACGCTGCGGTCGCTGCCGCATTCGTCGACGTCGCTGTCGTCGATTTCCGCATACGGCGCGAATGCCGGCAGTGCGGCCGACAGCCGGTCCTGCGCCTGCTTCACCGCGGCGACGTTGTCGCAGATCGCCAGTGCCTGCTGCTTGAAGCGCTCGGCCTCGGCTTCGATCTTCGCCTGGGTATCGGCATTGTCGCCGGAGAACGCGCCGCGCAACGCCGCGGCCGCGGTGCTGACCCCGAATGCGGCGCCCTGCTTGCCGATCTCCACGCCCTTGCGGGCGACGCCGTCGATCTCGCCGCGATAGGCCAGCACCAGTGCGCGCTGTTCGGCGCTGAGGTCGAGCGGTTTGCCGTCGACGATGAAGTCGCCGGCCGCGGTGACCTTGACCCTGGGGTGGCCGGCCGCGCTGAGGGTGATGTCCCTGTCGCCGAGCAGCGAGCCGGAGGCATCGGCCTGCAGGTCGAGGACATCCTCGCCACCGTCGACCTGGACCAGCGGTTCGGGCGCGCGGCTGCAGGCGGCGGACAGCAGCGCGGCGCCGGCCAGCAGTGCGACGGCGGCGGCACGGGCAGGGGTAGCAACGGGGGTTCGACGGCGCATGGCGGGCTCCAGGCTGTGGCGGATGTGGCCGGGGAAAACGCGGGGCGGGGCTCAGCGCCGGCGCGGCAGGGTCACGGCGCCGCGGACGTCGCGGTGCGAGATGTCGCCGCTGCCCTTGCTGCCGACCTCGAAGTCGCCGGCGACGCCGCGGACATCGAGGTCGCCCGAGCCGATCGAGTCGACACGCACGCTGCCACCGACGTCACGCACGTCGATGTCGCCCGAGCCGAGGCTGCCGACGCGCACGTCGCCGCCGACCTTCTGCAGCTCCAGGTCGCCGGAGCCGACGCTGCCGACCTCGACCGCGCCGCGCACGTTGCGCGCATCGATGTCGCCGGAGCCGATCGACAGCACCTTCAGCGTGCCGACGTCGTCGAGCTTGATGTCGCCCGATCCCACCTTCGCGGTGACGCGGCCGGCGACGCGGCGCAGCTCGGCGTCGCCGGAGCCGACATCGGCGCTGGCCGCCGATACCCCGGTCACCCAGGCATCGCCGGAGCCGACGACCGCCTGCACCAGCACGTCCGCCGGCACCTGGCCGGCCAGGTCCAGGTACGCGTAGTTGTTGCCGAACCAGCCGCTGCCGGAGGACTCGCGCCGCAGGCTCACGGTCAGGGTGTCGCCGGACTTGCGCTGCTCGAGCACGAGACTGCGCAGCTGGGTGTCCGACGACGCACAGGCGCGGCCGCGCAGGGTGGCGTCCGGCGAGGCCGCGCCATCGATGCGCAGCTTGCTGTTGCCGATCTCGAAGCGCACGGTACGCACGCCCGCGAGGTCGAGCGCGAGGTCGCGCGGTTCGCTGTTGCGGCACTGCGGCCCGTCGGCCAGGGCGGCCAGCGGCGCGGCGAGCAGCGCGGCCAAGAGCAGGGCGGCGGGCAGGCGGGAAGAGCGGTGCGGGAGGCGGGGCAGTCGGCGCATGGTGTGGATTCCTGTAGGCAGGGAGGTCGGACGGATCGGACGACCGGTGTCGGGAAGGCGTGGATTGCGGTCAGCCTTCCTCGCGCCAGCGGCGCAGGCGGATGGCCAGGAAGATCATCAGCGCGCCGCCGGCGATGCCGATCCACATCGCCGGCGTGGCGAAGTTGGAGTAGACCCCGGCGAAGCTCAGCAGGTCGGTGACGTCGCCGCCCTGCATCGCCGAGCGCTGCACGTAGGACAGGTCGGCGCCGGTCATCGGCACCGTGCCCAGCAGCAGCCGTGCGATCACGTTGCCCCACAGCCAGTGGCGGTCGAGGCCGGCCAGCTGCAGCAGGCCGGTCATCGACGCCGCCACGCCGAAGGCGACCGGGATCAGCACCGCCCACAGAAACGGCTTGGACTTCGCCCAGGCCGAGCACAGCAGCAGCCAGCCGACCGTCGGCAATGCCCACGCCGCGTACACCGGGATCGCGGCCAGGTACTGCGCGGCCAGCAGGAACGCGGTGCCGTTGCCCCACAGCAGCGGCAGCGGATTGGCGCCGTGCGCGGCCGCCGCGATGCTCAGCGCGACGAGGAACAGCAGCATCGTGACGATCGCGATCAGCGTGGCGAGCAGCGGGATCACCAGCGTCGCGGTGACCACCTTCGACAGCACCGTGGCGCTGTCGGAGATCGGCAGCGACTTCCAGAACAGCACACTGCGGTCCTTGCGGTCGTCGTACAGCGCGCCCAGGCAGTAGAAGAACGCGACGAAGATCATGACCATGAACGGCCAGCTCGAGGCCATCAGCAAGGTCACATACAGACCGTCGGCGAGCTGGCGCATGTCCTCGCGGCTGAGCTGGGCGGCCAGCGCGCCGAGATCCAGCCCGTTGATGGTCACGCCGTTGCTGGCCATCAGGACCGTGTTGCCGTCCGCGGCCGACCTGTGGGCGAAGACGATGGCCACCACCAGCAGGCCCAGCGACAGCAGCAGCGAGATGCCGCCGGCGATCAGCGGCGCCCAGAAGATCCCGCCCCTGTGTTCCCAGTACTCGCGTCGCAGCAGCAGGCGGAACCGGTGCGTGGCATGGGCCGGCGTGCCGGTGCGGACCGGGGCGGGCGTTGCAATGCGGTCGGCGGTCGCGTTCATGCGTAGGCTCCTTTCATCGTGGCCACGAACAGGTCGGCCAGGCCCGGCGTGCGGGTCTCGCCGTACGCCGACAGGGTGGAGGCGGGGACGTTGTCGAACAGCATCACGGTCTTGCCGAACGGCAGCGCGCGCTCGTCGATCGGACGGTGCGCGCGGGCCGCGTCGAGCCGGTCGGCATTGACCAGCACCTCGACGAAGCGCTCGCCGACGTCGTCCATCGGCGCATCCAGCACGATCTTCCCGTTCTGGATGAACAGCACGTCGGTGAGGATGTGCTCGATCTCCTCGACCTGGTGGGTGGTGACGATGATCGTCTTCTGCTCGTCGAAGTAGTCCTCCAGCAGGCGCTGGTAGAACTGCTTGCGGTAGAGGATGTCCAGGCCGAGGGTGGGCTCGTCGAGCACCAGCAGCTTCGCGTCGATCGCCATCACCAGCGCCAGGTGCAGCTGCACGATCATGCCCTTGGACATCTCGCGCACGCGCTGCTTCGGCGACAGCTTGGTGTTGGCCAGGAAGCGTTCGCAGCGCGCGCGGTCGAAGCGCGGATGCACGCCCTCGACGAAGTCGATCGCGTCGCGGACCCGGATCCAGCGCGGCAGCACGGCGACGTCGGCGATGAAGCAGACGTCGTTCATCAGCGCGTCGCGCTCGGTACGCGGGTCGCGGCCGAGCACCGACAGTTCGCCGTCGAAGCGGATCAGGCCCAGCAGCGCCTTCAGCGCCGTGGTCTTGCCCGCGCCGTTGGGGCCGATCAGGCCGACGATGCGGCCGGCCGGGATCTCGAAGCTGGCGCCGTCGAGGGCCTGCGTACCCTTGTAGGTCTTGCGCAGGTTGCGGGCGACGACGACCGGGGACGAATCGGGGACGGCGTTCATTCTTTTGCTCCATGGCCGATGGACTGCAGCAGGTCCCGGGCCGACAGTCCCAGGCGTTCGATACGTTCGACCACCTGCGGCCACTCGTCCTGCAGGAAACGCTCGCGCTCGCTGGTGCGCAGTTTCTTCGAGGCTTCCTCGGTGACGAACATGCCCAGGCCGCGACGCTTCTCGACGAGGGCCTCGTCGGCCAGCTCCTGGTAGGCGCGCGAGACGGTGATCGGGTTGAGCTGGTAGTCGGCCGCGACCTGGCGCACCGACGGCAGCGCGTCGCCGGGCTTGAGCACGCCGTCGAGCATCATCGCGATGACGCGCTCCTTCAGCTGCCTGTAGATCGGAGCGCCGTCGCTCCATTCGATATTGGCCATGGCCTCAGCTCCTTCCACCCGCGCCCCGCGAGAACGAGAAGTAGGGCATCGCGATGGCGCTGCGGGCCCGCTTGCTGCGGCTGCGCTGCGGGGTCGCCTCGCTGCCGGTCTCGACGAGGCCGCGCTCGCCGCGCACCGCGCGTTCTGGCGCGGGGGCCGTCGTGCGGGCCGGGGCAGGCGCTGCGGCGGGGTCGATTCCGGATGCGGCCGGGATGGCCAGCACGAGCCCGGCGGCCAGGGCCAGGGCGGATGCGCTGCATGCGATGATCGGGGTGTGGAGCCTGCGGTTCATGGGGACCGTCCTGCTCTAGTGGGTAGGTGTTGTAGGCAACTATAACACCACATCTCGGGGTGTCAACACCGCCCGTGCGTTTTTTCCACCCAACCAATGGCAGGGGCCCCCGGGCCCGTGCGCCGAGGATGCCGCCATGCATGCACTTTCGAGACTGGTTGCTTCGCTGCTGCTTGCGTCGATGCCGATGGTCGGCCTGCTGCCGGCATCGCCGGCCATCGCGCAGACGCCGGCGGCCGGCGCCGGGTTGCTCGACCACAGCTACCGGCCACTGGCGGGCCGGGAACCCGTCGACCTGCGGCGGGCGTATGGCGGCGACGTGCTGCTGGTGGTCAACACGGCCAGCAAATGCGGGCTCACGCCGCAGTTCGAGGCGCTGGAGGCACTGCATTCGCGCTACCGCGCGCGCGGATTCGCGGTGCTGGGCTTTCCGTCGGGCGATTTCAAGGGACAGGAATTCGAGGACGAACAGGCGATCCAGGAGTTCTGCACGCTGACCTATGGCGTGCGGTTCCCGATGTTCGAGCGGGTGCATGTGGTCGGCCCCGAGGCGACGCCGCTGTTCCGCCAGCTCGCCGCTGCGACCGGGCAGGCGCCGGAATGGAACTTCCACAAGTACCTGATCGGTCGCGACGGCCGGGTGCTGGGCCAGTGGGCCAGCCGCACGCTGCCCGACGACCCCGACATCGTCGCCGCGATCGAACGCGCGCTGGCGGCGGGGGTGCCGGACACGCGATGAAGCGCAGTTGACTCCGGGCCCGGGCCGTCAGGACGCGGCGATTGCCCCGTCCGGCCGTCGCCGCGACAATAGGCGGCTGCGTCGCGACGGGCGATGCGATCGGAGCAGGAGAGGTTGCTGATGCTGAACACAATGCGCGCCGGGCTGTTGCTGGCGCTGCTGGCCGCGTTCTTCGCGCCCGTCCGGGCCGCGGATCCGGCGCTGTCCGAGCGCGACCGGACCAGCTATGTCGTGGGCCTGGACGTGGGCCGGTCGCTGACCCAGGTCGCGCCCGATCTCGATTACGCCACGTTCGAAGCTGCGCTCGCCGATGCATTGGCCGGCGGCGAACCGGCGCTGGACGAGACCGAGCGGCAGGCGACCGGCCTGGCGCTGGCGCAGCGCATCTCCGCGCGCAGCGGGCGGCCGGTCCCCGGGCTGCCGCCGGGCAGCGAACCGCCGCCGGTCGACAAGGCCAAGGTCGGCCTGCTGGTGGGGGGCGACATCGGCCGGCAGCTGCTGCCGATGAAGGACGAGATCGCGCTGCCGGCGCTGGTCCGCGGCGTGCGCAGCGCCGCCGAGGGCGGCACGCCGGAGATCGCGGAAGCCGAGATCGAGGCGATCCGCCAGTCGATGGCCGACCGTGCACGCCTGCAGGCGGCCAACGCCGCCGAGGCCAACCGCAAGGCCGGCGCCGATTTCCTCGCCGGCAACCGCGGCAAGCCCGGCGTGTTCGCCACCGCCTCGGGCATCCAGTACCAGGTCGAGCGGCAGGGGCAGGGCCCGCGCCCGCGCGCCACCGACCGGGTGCGCGTGCACTATCGCGGCACGCTGCTCGACGGCACCGAATTCGACAGTTCGTATTCGCGCAACACACCGGCGGTATTCGGCCTCGACCAGGTGATCGCCGGCTGGACCGAGGGGTTGCAGCTGATGCCGATCGGCGGCAAGTACCGTTTCTGGATCCCCGGCGACCTGGCCTACGGGCCGCGCGGCAGCCCGCCGAACATCCCGCCCAACGCCACCCTGGTGTTCGACGTCGAACTGCTCGACATCCTCTGACCCACCGCGTATTCCACTGTCCGATCCGCAACGCAATCGCCCACGGATTCCCGATCGCCGGACCCGCCGCCGCGGCCCGGCCACTTTCCCCGACACTTTCCCGGAGCTGTTCCTGATGAAGACATCCAAGCGTATCGCCCTGGCCGGCATGCTCGCCGTTTCCCTGCCGCTGGCGATGACCGCGTGCAAGCCGATCGACAAGGAGACCGGCAAGCCGGTCGAAGGCGCCGCCGACACCGCGGCCGCGGGCGGCGAGATCGCCGGCCTCAAGGGCGAGCGCGAGCAGATCAGCTACATCATCGGCAACCAGATGGGCGAGCAGCTCAAGCAGATCAAGGACGAGATCGACCTCAAGACGCTGACCCGCGCGATCGACGAGACCATCAACGACAAGGCCATCGAGATCAGCGACGAGCAGGCGATGACCATCATGCAGGCCTTCGGCGAGCGCATGCAGGCCAAGCAGATCGCCGAGATGGAAGAGAAGAGCAAGGTCAACGCCGCCGAGGGCGAGGCCTTCTTCGCCGAGAACGCCGGCAAGGAAGGCGTGCAGACCACCGCATCGGGCCTGCAGTACAAGGTGATCACCGAGGGCACCGGCGCCAAGCCCGGCCCGAACGACACCGTGCGCGTGCACTACAAGGGCACGCTGCTCAACGGCGAGACCTTCGACAGCTCCTACGACCGCGGCGAGCCGGCGCAGTTCGCGCTCAACCAGGTCGTGCCGGGCTGGCAGGAAGGCCTGCAGCTGATGCCGGTCGGCAGCAAGTACCAGCTGTGGATCCCGGCCAGCCTCGGCTACGGCGAGATGGGCACCGGCCCGATCGGCCCGAACCAGGCGCTGGTGTTCGAGGTCGAGCTGCTGGACATCGTCTCGGGCGGCTGATGCCGTCCACCCCCGGGATGCCGCGCGCCCACGGCCGCGGCATCCGGCCAGGAGCCCCACGATGAGCATCGACCACGCACCGGCGCTGCACGACATGGAAGCGCGGGTGACCGAGCTGGAGACGCGCCTGGCGTTCCAGGAACAGACGCTGGGCGAACTCAACGACGCGCTGAGCGCGATGCGCCTGGAACTCGGCGCCCAGACCGGCCTGCTGCGCCGGGTGATGGACGACCTGCAGCAGGCACGCAGCGTCCAGTTCCCCGATCCGGCGCAGGAACCGCCGCCCCCGCATTACTGAGTGACCGTCGACCGATGAGCGATACCCTGCGCGACCAGCTGCTTGGCCTCGGCTTCAAGGCGCCGGCCAAGCCCACTTCCCGCGACGAGCGCCGGCCGCGGCCCGGCGAACGTGGCCAGGACCGCCGCGGGCCGCGCCCGGGTGGCGGCAAGGCCGATGCGCGGTCGAAGCCGGGTGCCGGCGGCGGCAACGACCCGGCCAGGCCGGGCAAGTCCGCCGGCAAGCCGGGCGGGCAGGGCGCGCGCAAGCCGCGTCCGCCGCAGGGCGACATCGACCTGGCCAAGGCCTATGCGATCCGCGCCCAGCGCGAAAAGGACGAGCGCATCGAGGCCGAGCGGAAGAAGCAGGAGGAGGCCCGCCTGCGCCGCGAGGCGCGCGCGAAGCTCGAGGCCTTCCTCAAGGACAAGGCGCTGAACATCGCCGAGGCCGACATCGCCCGGCATTTCGAATACGGCGGCAAGATCAAGCGCATCCATGTCGATGCCGCGCAACTGCAGGCGCTCAATGCCGGCGAACTGGGCGTGGTCCAGCTCAACGGCCGCTACCTGCTGGTGACCGCCGCGGTGCTGGCCGAGGCCGAGGCGATCTTCCCGGCGGCAGTTGCGTTGCGGGTCGACCCCGACGCACCGGCAGGCGACGACCCCTACGCCGATCCGCGCTACCAGGTGCCCGACGACCTGGTGTGGTGATGTCGGCAGGGCCGCGCGCGATGCACCACGAGCACCTGGTCTTCTCCCATGCCAACGGCTTTCCGGCGCCGGTCTACCGGCAGTTGCTGGCGCCGTTCGCGGAATCCTTCACCATCTCGTCGGTCGCGCGCTTCGGCCACGATCCGCGGTTTCCCGTCGACCGGCGCTGGAACGGGCTGCGCGACGAACTGCTTGCGCATGTCGAGGACAACGTGGCCGCGGATGCGCGGCTGTGGCTGGTCGGGCATTCGCTGGGCGGCTACCTGAGCCTGCTCGCCGGCGCCCGGCTCGGTCCGCGGGTGGCGGGCATCGTGCTGCTGGATTCGCCGTTGATCGCCGGCCTCGGCGGCGGCATGGTGCGCTGGGGCCGCCGCTTCGGATTCGACCGCTACCTGATGCCGCTGGACCAGACCGCGCAACGCCGCACCCGCTGGCCCGACGTCGCCGCGGTGCAGGCGCATTTCCGCGACAAGCCCGGTTTCGCAGGCTGGCACGCGGCGATGCTGCGCGACTATGCCCGGCACGGTACCGAGGCCGCCGACGACGGCGGTCGCCGGCTGCGTTTCGACCACGAGGTCGAATACCGCATCTACCGCAGCCTGCCGACCCGGACGGTGGTCGCGGCGGCACAGGCCTGCGTCGCGCCGGTCGCCTTCGTCGCCGGCACCCGCTCGCGCGAGGTGCGCCACATCGGCCTGCGTGCGACCCGCCGCGTGGTCGGCGCGCGGCTGGCGTGGATCGAAGGCGGGCATCTGTTCCCGATGGAACGGCCGGACGAGACCGCAGCCGCGATCGGTTCGATGATCGGCGGGATGCGCGAGGCAGGGACGCGGGTGGCCTGATCCGCAGAGCCGGGGCTGCGACGCCGGTCGCGTCCCGGGGCACGCCTGTGGATGGGACGCGGGATTGCCGGCCGTGCGAAGACGGCCGGCACACGCCCGAAACGGGCCTTCACTCCGCCCGGTAGTCCGCGACCGGCCCCGACACGCGCTGGCCCGCCTGCCAGACTTCCTCGATGCCCCGGGTATTGAGGATGTCGGCCAGCGGGTCGGCGGACAGCACGACGAAATCGGCGCGCTTGCCGGGCTGCAGCAGGCCGCGGTCGTCGAAGCCGAGCAGGCGCGCGGCGTCGCGGGTCGCGGTGGTCAGCGCCTGCTTTGGCGTGTAGCCGGCCTGCTGCATCAGCTGCAGTTCGCGGTGCTCGGCGAAGCCGGGCACGCGGTGCGGCAGTGCGCCGGCATCGGTGCCGAAACCGATCGGCAGGCCCGCCTCGCGCAGCGTGCCCAGGTTGCGCAGGTTCGTCGCCAGCGCATCGCGGAAACCCCGGGTCGCCGGATCGGCCAGTTTCGCCTCGCGCCACGCGGCGTCGGCCCATTGCGCGTGGACCGCATCGGGCAGCGCGTTGCGCAGGAACGGGGTGTCGAGCCAGTCGGGCTGCTCGGCGTAGATGTAGTTGGCCTCGTCGATCTGCAGCGTGGCGATGTAGCCGGTACCGGCGGCCTGCATCGCGGCGACGAGATCGTCGCCGACCGGTGCGTCGCGCACGCCATGGGCAATGATGTCGACGCCGCTGTCGACGAGATCGGCGGCCGGTGCGAGGTCGTGGATGTGCGCGGCGACCAGCAGGTCGTGGCGATGGGCCTCGTCGATGGCCGCCCTGTAGATTTCGGGCCGCATCTGCGGTGCCTTGCCGCCGAGGTCGTCGACCCAGAGCTTGATGAAGTCCACGCCGGCATCGGCCTGCGCGCGGACCGCGGCGCGCGCCGCGTCGGCGTCGGCCGGACGTGCGACCGGATCCGAGGCCAGTCCCATGGCCGCCGCCGGCGGTGCCCCGTCGACCGCGCCGATCCCCGCGCCCGCGCCGAACAGCTGCGCGCCGAGGGCCGGATCGCCGGCGACTTCGTCGCGGATGTCGAAGAAGCCCTCGCCGTTCATGCCCAGCGCGACGACGGTGGTGACGCCATAGGCCTGGAACTGGCGCAGGTCGCGTACCACATGGTCGCGGGTGTAGAAGCGGTCGCCATGCTCGGTGCCGGCGGTATTGCCGACGTGGGCATGGTCGTTGACCAGGCCGGGGATGATGAAGCGGCCGCGATGGTCGATGCGCTCGGCATCCTCCGGCAGGTCGCTCGCGCCGGCCTCGGCGATGCGCTCGATGACGCCGTCGCGCAGCACCAGGGTGACTTCGCCCAGGTCGCGTTCGCCGTCGAATACGCGGGCGTTCTCGATCAGCACGTGACCGGATGCCGGCTCGCCGCTGGGCGCGGCCGTGGCCGATGCCGGATCGTCGGACGGACCGCTGCAGGCGGCGAGGCCGGCGAGCGTGGCTGCGGCCGCAAGGCGGGAGAAGGACGGAAACATGGGGGCTCCTCGTGCACGGGTCGGCTTCCCACGATAGCGGATGTGGCGTCCGGACGAGGGCGGAGGACGATGGCAGCGCCCGGATCCGTCAACCCGCGACGATTTCGACGCGGGGCCAGCGATCGGTGTAGCGCTTGCCGGCGATGCGCTGCCGGAACGTCTCGACGCTGACCCGGGCGGGGTTGCGACGGATCCGCATGGCGAACAGGTCGTCCAGGCCCAACGGCGCGATGATCTGCACAGTTCCGTCCGCGCCGAGCCCGATCCCGACGGACGTGGCGAACTCGGGCCAGGACGCAACGGCGTCATGGAGGCTGCGCAGCGGCGGCACGGCATGGCCGAAGTGCCGCTCGAACCACAGGTGGACGTGCGCCTGGTTGGTCACCTCCCAGGGCATGCCCGGGCAGATGCGTTCCATTTCCGCCTGGTGGTCCCGCTCTCTGCCCGGCGGTTCGTCCGGATCGAAATACGCAAGATCGATGTCCGCGAGAAAGGATGGCGAGGGGTAGCCGTGGAGATGGTCCCAGACGAGATTGCACACGGCACCCGCGCCGATGCACCAGGACGGAAGCGCAAGCGCCCGCGCGGCACGCAGGGCCTGCATGAACCATGGGGATTGCTGCGCGATACCCTGCAGCCTGCGACGCTGGTCGTCGGCCCCTGTCACGCGCCTGGCCGCTATTCCGGGTCGTAGTCGAGATTCGACGCCAGCCAGCGCTCGGCCTGCGCCAGCGACACGCCCTTGCGCCTGGCGTAGTCCTGCACCTGTTCCTTTGACACCCGGCCGACGACGAAGTACTGGCTGCGGGGGTGGCTGAAGTAGTAGCCGCAGACGGCGGCGGTGGGCAGCATGGCGAAGCTTTCGGTCAGCGACATGCCGGCGTTGCGCTCCGCGTCGAGCAGCCGGAACAGCGTGGCCTTCTCGCTGTGTTCGGGGCAGGCGGGGTAGCCGGGCGCGGGGCGGATGCCGCGGTACTTCTCGCCGATCAGGGCGTCGTTGTCGAGCGCCTCGTCGGCCGCATAGCCCCAGAACTCGCGGCGCACGCGCTGGTGCAGGCGTTCGGCCAGCGCCTCGGCCAGGCGGTCGGCCAGCGCCTTGAGCAGGATCGCGTTGTAGTCGTCGTGCGCAGCCTCGAAGCGCGCGACATGCGCATCGATGCCGATGCCCGCGGTGACCGCGAACGCGCCGATCCAGTCCTGCCTGCCACTGTCCTTCGGCGCAATGAAGTCGGCCAGGCAGAAGTCCGGGCGCTCGACCGGCTTGTCGACCTGCTGGCGGAGGAAGTGGAGACGCGTGCTCGCTTCCCCGTCCGCGGGGGAGGGGTGGGGTGGGGGCGGGAGGCTTGCGTCGTGCTCGCCCCCATCCGCCGTTACCTGCCGCTCCTGCGGCACGCCCTCCGGGCCGGCTTCGCCGTTCGCTCCGGCATCCAGCCTTCGCAGTCGGGCACCTTCCCCCGCGCGCGGGGGAAGGGCTCGAAGTTCCACGTCGTCGCCAAGACTGTTCGCCGGCCAGATGCCGAACACCGCCTTCGCGGTCAGCCATTTCTCCTCGACGATCGTGCGCAGCATCGCCCGCGCATCGCGGAACAGCTCGCTGGCCTGAGTGCCGACGATGTCGTCGGTCAGGATCGCCGGATACCGGCCGAACAGTTCCCAGGCGTTGAAGAACGGGGTCCAGTCGATGACGTCGACCAGATCGGCCAGCGGGTAGTCGTCGAACACGTGCAGGCCGGGCTGCTTCGGCGCCGGCGGCGTGTAGTCGCCCCAGCCGCCGTCGAAGCGCTGCGCGCGCGCTTTCTCCAGCGACACCAGCCGCTTGGCGTCGCCGCGGTTCCGGTGGCGTTCGCGGATCTCGGCGTAGTCGGCATCGTTGGCGGCGACGAACGCACCGCGCAGTTCGGGGCTGACCAGCGACTGCACCACGCCGACCGCGCGCGAGGCGTCCTTGACCCAGACCGTCGGCGATGCGTAGTGCGGCGCGATCTTCAGCGCGGTGTGTGCGCGCGAGGTCGTCGCGCCGCCGATCAGCAGCGGCAGCTCGAAGCCCTGGCGCTTCATCTCGCGGGCGACGTGGCTCATTTCCTCCAGCGACGGCGTGATCAGCCCGGACAGGCCGATGACGTCGGCCGAGATCTCCTTCGCCTTGTCGAGGATGGTCTGCGCCGGGACCATGACGCCGAGATCGACGACCTCGAAGTTGTTGCAGGCCAGCACCACGCCGACGATGTTCTTGCCGATGTCGTGGACGTCGCCCTTGACCGTCGCCAGCAGCACGCGGCCGTTGTTCTTGCCGGCATCGCCGGACTTCAGTTTCTCGGCCTCGATGTAGGGCAGCAGATGGGCGACGGCCTTCTTCATCACGCGCGCGGACTTCACCACCTGCGGCAGGAACATCTTGCCCGAGCCGAACAGGTCGCCGACGACGTTCATGCCGGTCATCAGCGGCCCCTCGATGACCTCCAGCGGCTTGGCGAACTGCAGCCGGGCCTCCTCGGTGTCCTCGACCACGTACTGGTCGATCCCGTGCACCAGCGCGTGGGTGAGCCGCTGCTGCACCGGCGCATCGCGCCAGGCCAGGTTCTCGACCTTGGCCGCGCCCTTCTTGCCCTTGTAGCGTTCGGCCAGTTCCAGCAGGCGCTCGGTCGCGTCCGGCCGGCGGTTGAGCACCACGTCCTCGACGCAGGCGCGCAGTTCCGGGTCGAGGTCGTCGACGATCGGCATCGCGCCGGCATTGACGATGCCCATGTCCATGCCGGCCTCGATCGCATGCAGCAGGAACACCGCGTGGATCGCCTGGCGCACGACCTCGTTGCCGCGGAACGAGAACGACACGTTCGACACGCCGCCCGAGACGTGGCAGTGCGGCAGCGTCGCCTTGATCTCGCGCGTCGCCTCGATGAAGTCGACCGCGTAGTTGTCGTGCTCCTCGATGCCGGTGGCGATGGCGAAGATGTTGGGATCGAAGATGATGTCCTCGGGCGGGAAGCCGACGACGTCGACCAGCAGCCGGTAGGCGCGGGTGCAGATCTCGACCTTGCGGGCGCGGGTGTCGGCCTGGCCGGCCTCGTCGAAGGCCATGACCACGACCGCGGCGCCATAGCGCAGTACCTTGCGCGCGTGTTCGAGGAATGCGGCTTCGCCCTCCTTGAGCGAGATCGAGTTGACCACGCCCTTGCCCTGCAGGCACTTGAGGCCGGCCTCGATGACGCTCCACTTCGACGAGTCGACCATCACCGGAATACGGGCGATGTCGGGCTCGGCGGCGATCAGGTTCAGGAACGTGGTCATCGCCTGCTCGGAATCGAGCATGCCCTCGTCCATGTTGACGTCGAGGATCTGGGCGCCGCCTTCGACCTGCTGGCGCGCGACCTCGACCGCCTCGGGATAGCGGTTCTCCTTGATCAGCTTGCGGAACGCGGCCGAGCCGGTGACGTTGGTGCGCTCGCCGACATTGACGAACAGGGTCTCGGGCGTGATGACCAGCGGCTCGAGGCCGGACAGGCGGGTGTGGCGGGGGAGAGTCATGCGGGAGAGTCCGTTCTGGCCGCGGATCGACGCGGATGAACGCGGATAGGGGCAAAGCGTTCGTAGGAGCGCCCTATGGGCGCGATCGACGCGACAACGATCTCCGCTCTCGCCCATGCTCGCGCCCATGGGGCGCTCCTGCCGGGGCTTCGCTTCTCATCCGCGTTCATCCGCGTCGATCCGTGGCCAATCATGCCGCCTGGACCCGGTCGCGAACCGGCACCCGCGGCGCAAGGCCGCGTACCGCCTCGGCGATCGCGCGGATGTGGTCCGGCGTGGTGCCGCAGCAGCCGCCGACGATGTTCAGCAGGCCGGCCCCGGCGAACTCGCGCAGCACCGTGGCCATGTCCTCCGGAGTCTCGTCGTAGCCGCCGAAGGCGTTCGGCAGGCCGGCGTTGGGATGACAGGACACGTAGGCGTCGGCGACCTGGGCCAGGGTGTCGACATGCGGCCGCAGGTCCTTCGCGCCGAGCGCGCAGTTCAGGCCGACCGCCAGCGGGCGCATGTGCCGCAGCGAGTACCAGAACGCCTCGGCGGTCTGCCCCGACAGCGTGCGGCCGGAGGCATCGGTGATGGTGCCGGAGATCAGCACCGGCAGGCGCGCGCCGATATCGTCGAACACGCTCTCGATCGCGAACAGCGCGGCCTTGGCGTTGAGGGTGTCGAACACGGTTTCGACCATCAGCACGTCGGCGCCGCCCTCGATCAGGCCCGCGGTCGCTTCGCGGTAGATCGCCACCAGGTCGTCGAAGGTCACCGCCCGGTAGCCTGGATCGTTGACGTCGGGGCTGATCGACGCGGTGCGGCTGGTCGGGCCGAGGATGCCGGCGACGAAGCGCGGCTGGTCGGGCGTCGTCGCCTCGACCGCGTCGCAGGCCTCGCGCGCCAGCCGCGCGCCTTCGCGGTTGAGCTCGCGCGCCAGGTGCTGCAGGCGGTAGTCGGCCAGCGAGACCGCGGTCGAATTGAAGGTGTTGGTCTCGACGATGTCGGCGCCGGCTTCGAGGTAGGCGCGGTGGATGTCCTGGATCAGCTGCGGCCGGGTCAGGGTCAGCAGGTCGTTGTTGCCGCGCTGGTCGTGGCCTTCGCAGCCGCAGCCGGGGCCATGGGCGTGACCGTCGGCGGCGGACAGCGCGTCGTAGCCGGCGGCGAAGCGCTCGCCGCGGTAGTCGGCCTCCTGCAGCCCGTGGCGCTGGATCATGGTGCCCATCGCGCCGTCGAGGACCAGGATGCGTTCGGCCAGCGCCGCTTCGAGCTTGCCCACGCGCGCGGGGTCGCGCCACGGCAGTGATCCCCGGGGACCCCGGCTCACGGCTTCCTCGCGATGATCGAGATCACCTCGAAATGCGGCGGGCGCTTCTCGCGGGTCACGGTCTCGGCGCTGTGGATCTCCAGCCCGGCGCGGGTCACGAAGCGGCGCAGCTCCTTGTCCGGAAAGCCGAGGTTGGCGTGGCCGTAGGCCTGCACCGCGCTCTCGTGGCCGTGGCGGTTGAGGCTCGACAGCAGCAGCCGGCCGCCGGGGCGCAGCACCCGGGCGGCCTCGGTGACCGCCTGCGCCGGCTTCGTGGCGTAGGTCAGCGCATGCATCAGCACCACCAGGTCGAAACTGGCGTCGTCGAAGGGCAGGGCGTGCATGTCGCCCTCGCGCACCTCCACGTTGCGGAAGCGCTTGAGCCGTTCGGCCGACGCGGCGACCACCCGCTTGCTGGCGTCGAGGCAGACGTAGCGGTGCGCGTGCGGGGCCAGCAGTTCGGCCAGCACGCCGTCGCCGGAGGCGATGTCGAGCACGTCGCCGGTCTCCAGCAGCGGCAGCGCCGAGCGCGCCAGCGCTTCCCAGGTGCGGCCGGGCGAGTAGTGGCGTTCCATGTCGCCGGCCACGGTGTCGGCCCAGTTCTGGTCGGCGGCGCGCATCGCCAGCACGCCGGCGATGCGCTCGGCGTCCTGGCGCAGCAGCGGATCGTCGCTGCCGGTGCTCAGCGCCTGCCACAGTGCGCGCTGGGCGGGATCGAGCGCGGCGTCGTCGAAACGGTAGTAGGCAGACACCCCGGCGCGGCGGTCGCGGACCAGGCCGGCTTCCTTGAGCTTGGCCAGGTGGGTGGACACGCGCGGCTGCGCCAGGCGGGTGATCGACGACAGCTCGGCGACGGTCAGTTCCTCGACTTCCAGCAGCGCCAGCAGGCGCACGCGGGTCGGATCGGCCAGGACCTTCAGGCGGGCGGACCAAGCGTCCAGATCCATTGGATATCTCCATATCGCGATACAGAGATGATTTTCTGCGTGCGTCGCGGGCAGGTCAAGCCGCACGCGTCAGCCGGACATGCGACGGTTCATCGCGACCGCCGGTGAACCGCACCGGCGCGCCGGCGGGCGGCCGCCCGCGCCGGGGCGATACGGATGCTGCGATGCGCAATGCCGCGACATCGGTTTGCCCCGGCGATCCGGGTACAATGACGGGATTCATTTTTTGCCGGAGTGCGATGCCGTGGAGTTCGGTTTCAGCGAAGAGCAGTTGATGATCCAGGACATCGCGCGCCGCATCGCGCAGGAGCGGATCGCCCCCAGCGCGGAGCATCACGACCGTACCGGCGAGTTCCCGCTGGAGAACATCCGCCTGCTCGGCGAGAACGGGCTGATGGGCATCGAGGTGCCCGACGAATACGGCGGCGCCGGCATGGACCCGATCAGCTACGTGCTGGCAATGATCGAGATCGCGGCCGCCGACGGCGCGCATTCGACCATCATGTCGGTCAACAACTCGCTGTTCTGCAACGGCATCCTGACCCACGGCAGCGAGGCCCAGAAGCAGACCTATGTCCGCGCGATCGCCGACGGCTCGCAGATCGGCGCGTTCGCGCTGACCGAGCCGCAGTCGGGCTCCGACGCGACGGCGATGAAGTGCCGCGCGGTCAGGCAGGACGACGGCAGCTTCGTCATCACCGGCAAGAAGAGCTGGATCACCTCCGGCCCGGTGGCCAAGTACTTCGTGCTGTTCGCGATGACCGACCCGGACAAGGGCGCGCGCGGCATCACCGCGTTCCTGATCGACGGCGAGCGCGCCGGCTTCCATCGCGGCAAGACCGAGCCCAAGCTCGGCATCCGCGCCTCGGCCACCTGCGAGATCGAGTTCGACGGCTACGTCGCGCAGCCCGGCGAGGTGCTGGGCGAGGAAGGCCAGGGCTTCAAGATCGCGATGGGCGTGCTCGACGCCGGCCGCATCGGCATCGCCTCGCAGGCGATCGGCATCGGCCGCGCGGCGCTCGACGCCACCGTCGCCTATGCCAAGGAGCGCAAGGCCTTCGGCCAGCCGATCGGCGCGTTCCAGATGACCCAGGCCAAGATCGCCGACATGCGCTGCAAGCTCGACGCCGCGCTGCTGCTGACCCTGCGCGCGGCCTGGCTCAAGGGCCAGGGCAAGCGCTTCAGCGCCGAGGCCGCGATCGCCAAGCTGACCGCGTCGGAAGCGGCGATGTGGATCACCCACCAGGCGCTGCAGATCCACGGCGGCATGGGCTATTCCAAGGAAATGCCGATCGAGCGCTATTTCCGCGACGCCAAGATCACCGAGATCTACGAGGGCACCTCGGAGATCCAGCGCCTGGTCATCGCGCGCAGCGAAACCGGGCTGCGCTGAAGCCGGTCCGGTGCGCCGCGTCCCGCATTCCAGCGCCGTGGGTTTCCGCCGTCCGCGCCGCCCCCGCGGCCGCGCGACGGCCGTCGTTCCCGACCCGGTCGCCCGCCGCGCGCATCGCGCGTTGCCGCCACCTGTCGTCGCCCTTCCTTCCGTCGGCCCGCGTGAGAACGCGGGCCTCATTGCATCGGACCTTTCGTCACCATGAACACATCCCGCAAGACCGGCAGCAAGAAGACCCGTTCCGAGGACGCCAGTGCCCGCGCCGCAGGCGCGACCCGTGGCGCATCGAAGACGCCCGCGGGCAAGGCCGCGGCCAAGCCGGCCGGCAAGGCCGCGGGCCCGCGCAAGGAGCGGGCCGCGGCTGCCGCCGGCCCCGCCCGCCCGGCGAAGACCGTGTCCGCGCCCCCGCTCAAGGCGCGCGCGGCCAGCCGGCTGGTGCCGTCGAGCCTGCTGGCGCCGGTGTTCGACGCCGTGCGCCGGCGTACCGGCAAGTCCGCGCACAAGGACGCCGAGGCCTTCGCCCAGGCGTTCTACCGGCGCATGACCAGCGACGAGCTGCCGCTGCACAGCGCCGACGGCTGGGCCGCGCTGGCGGCCGACCTGTTCGCCTTCGCCGAGAAGCGCAAGCCGGGCACGGCGAACGTGCGCCTGTTCAACCCGGGGCTCAAGACGCATGGCTGGGAGTCGCCGCACACGGTGCTGCAGATCGTCAACGACGACATGCCGTTCCTGGTCGATTCGGTGACGATGGCGCTGGCCGAGCAGGGGATCGGCGTGCATGTGCTCGGCCATCCGGTGCTGCAGATCGCCCGCGACGGATGCGGTCGCCTGACCGGCGTCGGCGAGGGCGAGGCCGAGTCGGTGATGCACCTGGAGATCGATCGCCAGACGCCCGAGGACAATGCGCGCATCGAGACGCTCGTGCGCAAGGTGCTGGGCGACGTGCGCGTCATCGTCGCCGACTGGAGCGTGATGCGCGAGAAGATGCAGCAGGCCGCCGCCGACCTGGTGTCGCGGCCGATGCCGGTGTCCGACGCGGTCCGGCGGGAGGCGCAGGAGTTCCTGCGCTGGGCCGCCAACGACCACTTCACCTTCTTCGGCTATCGCGAGTACAAGGTGCGGAAGAAGGGCGGCGACGGCGTGCTCGAGGCGGTCGACGGCAGCGGCCTGGGCCTGCTGCGCGCGCCGGGCGCGGTGAAGTCGCGTCCGCTGGAAACGCTGGCCGCGCACAACCTGCGCGCGGTCGGCCAGGTCGATGCACTGATCCTGACCAAGACCAGCACCCGCTGCACCGTGCACCGTCCCGGCTACATGGACTACATCGGCGTCATGCGCTACGACGCCCAGGGCAATGCGCTCAGCGAGCAGCGTTTCCTCGGCCTGTACACGTCCAGCGCCTACACCCGGCGCCCGTGGGAGATTCCGCTGGTCCGCGACCGCTTCGAGCACGTGATGAGCGAATCCGGCCTCAAGCCGACCGGCCACAGCGGCAAGGCGCTCAAGCACATCCTCGAGACGC
The DNA here is from genome assembly GCF_021191695.1 of Proluteimonas luteida. GTDB lineage: Bacteria > Pseudomonadota > Gammaproteobacteria > Xanthomonadales > Xanthomonadaceae > Luteimonas > Luteimonas luteida. The sequence continues at coordinate 97,584 of NZ_JAIWPT010000010.1, read as the reverse complement.
TGCCGCGCGACGAGCTGTTCCAGTCCACGCCCGACGAACTGCTGCGCCTGGCCACCGGCGTGCTCGGCCTGCAGGAGCGCGTGCGCAGCCGCATGTTCCTGCGCCGCGACCGCTATGGCCGCTTCTATTCGGTGCTGGTGTACATCCCGCGCGACCGCTTCAGCACCGACGTGCGCCGCCGCATCGAGCAGCTGCTGCGCCGGGTCATGCATGCCGACCAGGTCGACGCCAGCGTGCTGCTGGGCGAATCGCCGCTGGCGCAGCTGAACCTGATCGTGCGCCCGCGCCCGGGCGAGCGCTTCGAGGTTGACGAGGCCGCGCTGGAAGCCGAGCTGTCGTCGATCATGCGCAACTGGCAGGACGACCTGCGCGACGAGCTGGTGCGCCGCCATGGCGAGGCCGAGGGACTCGCGCTGGCCCATCGCATCGGCCGCCTGCTGCCGGCCGACTACATCGAGCAGGCCTCGCCGGCGGTTGCCGCGACCGACGTCGAGAAGCTGGCCGCGGTCGAGCACGATGACGTGCTGGCGCTGAGCCTGTGCACGTTGCCGTCGGTGGCGCCCGGCGAGCGCGCGCTGCGTTTCAAGCTCTACCGCCGCCATGCGGACATCGCGCTGTCGGACGTGTTGCCGGTGATGGAGAACCTCGGCCTGCGCGTCGTCACCGAGCATCCGCACCGCATCGTCATCGACGAGACGCCGCTGCACATCCAGGATTTCGAGGTCGAGCCGCTGGCCGGCACGATCGATGTCGATGCCCAGGCCGCCGCGTTCACCGAGGCCTTCGACCGCGTCTGGCGCGGCGACGCCGAGAACGACGGCTTCAACCGCCTGGTCCTCGGCGCCGACCTGGAATGGCGCCAGGTCGCGATGCTGCGCGGCTACTGCAAGTACCTGCTGCAGGTCGGCGTGCCGTTCTCGCAGGCCTACGTCGAGGACACGCTGAACCGCTATCCGCTGCTGGCGCGGATGCTGGTCGAGGTGTTCGAGGCGCGTTTCGACCCCGACACGGGCCGCGAGAGCAAGGCCGAGATCGCCGCCGGCGTCGCCAGGCTGGAGCGCCAGCTGCGTGCGCTGGCCGGTGGCGACGAGGCGACGATGGTGCTGCTCGCGCCGGTGCTCGAAGCGCGCCGGCAGGGCCGCAACGCCCAGTACGACGCCTCGCGCCGCACCCTCAAGGCGCTGCTCGACCGCGTCTCCAGCCTCGACGAGGACCGCATCCTGCGCAGCTACCTCGGCGTCATCGACGCGACCCTGCGCACCAGCTACTACCAGCACGGCGCCGACGGCGCGACGCGCGAGACCATCGCCTTCAAGTTCGATTCGGCGCGCGTGCCCGAGTTGCCCAAGCCGCGCCCCTACCGCGAGATCTTCGTCTACGGCCCGCGCGTGGAGGGCATCCACCTGCGCTTCGGCCCGGTGGCGCGCGGCGGCCTGCGCTGGTCCGACCGGCGCGAGGACTTCCGCACCGAGGTGCTGGGCCTGGTGAAGGCGCAGATGGTCAAGAACACGGTCATCGTGCCGGTCGGCTCGAAGGGCGGCTTCATCGTCAAGCGTCCACCGGTCGGCGGCAACTCCCCGGCCGAAATCCGCGACGCCCAGTTCGCCGAGGGCGTGGCCTGCTACAAGCTGTTCATCAACGGCCTGCTCGACATCACCGACAACATCGTCGACGGCGCGATCGTGCCGCCGCAGCGCGTGGTCCGTCACGACGACAACGACCCCTACCTGGTGGTCGCGGCCGACAAGGGCACGGCGACGTTCTCCGACACCGCCAACGGCATCGCCCGCGAGCACGGCTTCTGGCTCGACGACGCCTTCGCCTCCGGCGGCTCGGTCGGCTACGACCACAAGGGCATGGGCATCACCGCGCGCGGCGCCTGGGAGTCGGTCAAGCGCCACTTCCGCGCGCTCGGCCACGATTCGCAGGCGCAGGACTTCACCTGCGTCGGCATCGGCGACATGTCCGGCGACGTGTTCGGCAACGGCATGCTGCTGTCGCGCCACATCCGCCTGGTCGCCGCGTTCGACCACCGCCACATCTTCATCGACCCGTCCCCGGACGCGGCGCGCTCGTTCGCCGAGCGCGAGCGCCTGTTCGCGCTGCCGCGTTCGAGCTGGGAGGACTACGACCGCACGCTGATCGGCAAGGGCGGCGGCGTGTGGCCGCGCAGCGCCAAGTCGATCCCGCTGTCGCCGCAGGCCCGCCAGGCGTTGGGCATCGAGGGAACCGCCGGCGAGATCAGCCCGATCGCGCTGATGTCGGCGATCCTGCGCGCGCCGGTCGACCTGCTGTGGAACGGCGGCATCGGCACCTACGTCAAGAGCTCGGGCGAGCAGAACAGCGACGTCGGCGACCGCGCCAACAACGCGCTGCGCGTCGACGGCCGCGACCTGCGCTGCCGGGTGGTGGGCGAGGGCGGCAACCTCGGCCTGACCCAGCTTGGCCGCATCGAGGCGGCGTTGAACGGGGTCATGCTCAACACCGACTTCATCGACAACTCGGCCGGCGTCGACACCTCCGACCACGAGGTCAACATCAAGATCCTGCTCAACGGCCTGGTGCGCGAGGGCAGGATGACGCTGCCGGCGCGCAACAGGCTGCTGGCGTCGATGACCGACGAGGTCGCGGCGCTGGTGCTGTGGGACAACTACCGCCAGAACCAGGCGCTGAGCCTGATGGAGCGGATGAGCCTGAGCCGGCTCGGCTCCAAGCAGCACTTCATCCGCACGCTGGAAGCGCAGGGCCTGCTCGACCGCCAGATCGAGTACCTGCCGTCGGACGCGGAGATCGGCGAGCGCAAGCTCAAGGGCCAGGGCCTGACCCGGCCCGAACTGGCGGTGTTGCTGTCGTACTCGAAGCTGGTCGCGTTCGACCAGATGCTCGACTCCGACATCCCCGAGGACCCGTACCTGTCGCGCGAGCTGCAGCGCTACTTCCCCGCGCCGCTGCAGAAGAAGTACGCCGCCGACATGGAGCACCACCGCCTGAAGCGCGAGATCATCGCCACCGCGGTGACCAACACCATGATCAACCGCATGGGCGCGACCTTCCTGCTGCGCATGCAGGAGGACAGCGGCCGTTCGCCGGGCGAGGTGGCGAAGGCGTTCACGATCAGCCGCGAGACGATCGAGGCGCGTGCGCTGTGGGGCCAGATCGACGCGCTCGACGGCAAGGTGTCCGAGTCGGTGCAGGTCGACGCCCTGCAGGTGATCTGGACCCTGCAGCGGGCGTTCACCCGCTGGCTGCTGGCGCGTCCCGGTGCGATCCCGGACATCACCACCGCGGTCGAGCGCTACCACGACGGCTTCCATGCGATCCGCAACGGCCGCCAGATCATCGCCGACAGCCAGCGGCCGCAGCTCGAGGCCAGCCTGCAGGCGTGGCGCGACAAGGGCGTGCCCGAAGGCCTCGGCGAACAGCTGGCCGCGCTGCCGTACCTGGAGCCGTGCTGCGACATCATCGAGCTGGCCGCCGAGCGCGGCGAGAAGGTCATCGACGTCGCGCGCCTGCACTTCCGCCTCGGCGAGGCGCTGAACCTGCCGTGGTTGACCGAGCAGATCGACGCGCTGGAGGTCGACGGCCGCTGGCACGCGGTCGCGCGCGGCGTGCTGCGCGAGGAACTGGGCCAGCAGCAGCGCGCACTGGTCGCGCAGGTGCTGGCGATGCAGGGCGCGACGCCGGAGGAGAAGGTCGCCGCCTGGCTGCAGCGCGACGACCAGACCCTGCGCTTCACCCTGACGATGCTGAGCGAGCTGGCCGCGCAGAAGGCGCTCGACTACCCGACCGCATCGGTCGCGGTGCAGCGGGTGTCGCAGCTGGTGCAGCGCGGCTGATCCCGGCCACAGCCCGTCGACGTGTTGGCGCCTTTCCACTTCTCCCGCGTGCGGGAGAAGGTGGCGCGCAGCGCCGGATGAGGGGGCTTCGGTTTCCTGCGGCCGGCCCACCGCAATGACGTTGGCAAGTGATGGATACCGCGATGGGACCGTTGGCAAGCGCCGACGGGTAGATGGCACGGCCTCGACCCGATCGCGACGCCGCACTGAAATACGCATCGCCCCGCGCTGCGGTTAAGCTGCGAACGATCCTTGCGGACATCGCCGATGCAACAGACTCAACGCCTCGCCTTCCTTTCCAGCCAGACCGACGACGCGCAGGCCGCGCTGCAGCGGCTGGTCGAGCGGTATGGCCAGCACGCGCCGGAAGCGGCCGACGTGCTGGTGCCGCTGGGCGGCGACGGGTTCATGCTGCAGACCCTGCACCGGCACGGCCATCTGGGCCTGCCGGTGTACGGCATGAAGCTGGGCTCGGTCGGCTTCATGATGAACCAGTACCGGCAGGATGGACTGCGCGAGCGCATCGCTGGCGCGGAACCGGCGATCCTGCGCCCGCTGGAGATGGTCGCGCAGACCGAATCCGGCGCGACCATCGGCTCGCTGGCCTACAACGAGGTTTCGTTGCTGCGCCAGACCCGCCAGGCCGGGCATTTGCGCATCGACCTCAACGGCATCACCCGGCTCGAGGAACTGGTCGGTGACGGTGTCATCGTCGCGACCGCGGCCGGCAGCACCGCCTACAACTTCTCCGCCTATGGCCCGATCCTGCCGCTGGGCTCGGGGGTGATCGCGCTGACGCCGATCGCGCCGTTCCGACCGCGGCGCTGGCGCGGCGCCATCCTGCGCGCCGACACCGAGGTGCGCTTCCGCGTGCTCGACCCCTACAAGCGCCCGGTCAGCGCGACCGCCGATTCGCACGAGGTCCGCGACGTGGTCGAGGTGACGATCCGCGAATCGCAGGACCGCACCGTGACCCTGCTGTTCGATCCCGAGCACAACCTCGAGGAGCGGATCCTCAGCGAGCAGTTCGTGGTGTGAGCGGGGCAGGGTCCGGCCCATCGCCCGGACCGGTTCCGCGCCTGCCAGGCGTAGGGCGGGTCTCGACCCGCCGGGCCGGTGGAGATATCGCGCGTCGAGCCGCTCCGCACATATGCGGCTCGTACTCGCGGGCACGCGGTGTGCCCGTCATCGACATTCCACGCCAGCGAGCCGGCCCACCGTCTCAATCCTCCAGCGCCGCTCCGTCTCCCGCATCCACCGCGAGTGGCCGCACCCGCCGGACCAGCGTCATCAGTGTCCGGCCCGGCTCCTCGATCGGTGCGAAATGCGCCGACTGCTCGAACCAGGCGCCGTGCTTGTAGGGGGCCTCGACCGTGGCCAGCCAGTCGGCGACCGGCTGCGACGGCGTGGTGTAGTCGTGCCGGCCGATCAGCATGACCACCGGGGCCTCGACGCGGCGGATGCCGGTGAAGTCGACCGTCGGCCACTCGCCGAAGATGCGGTCGAGGGTCAGCGCGCTGCCCGCGGCGATGGCGCGTCGGTCGTCGGCGTCGTAGTCGGGCGACAGGCGCTGGGCCCGGAAGAAGTAGTCGGAACTGTCGCGGTACGCGCTGTGGCCGCCGTAGTGGATGACCCATTTGCGCTGGGCATCGATGCGGCCGTTGCGCAGGTCGTCGCCGGGATAGGGCGCCAGCGCCTCCAGTTCGGCGATGGCTTCGCGATTGCCTTCGGCACGGGCCCGGTCGAGCGCGTAGCGGTAGCCGATGGCTTCGTCGGCCTGAGGATGCATGACCTGGCCGATGCCGACGTAGGCATGCAGCAGGTCGGGGCGCTCGACGAGCACGCGCATGCCCAGCACCGTGCCCCAGCTGTGGCCGACCAGCACCACCTTGCGCTTGCCGTAGGCCGTGCGCAGGTGGTCGATCAGTTCGATCGTGTCGGCGACGTAGCGGTCGATGGCGATCGTCGGGGCGACCGCATCGGGATCGTTGGCGCGATAGGTGCGCCCGGCGGCGCGCTGGTCCCATTGCACCACGGTGAAATAATCCTCCCACGGGCGCTGGAAGGTCCACGAGGCCGGCATCATCGGCGACGCGGGACCGCCGTGCAGGTACAGCAGGATGGGGTTGTCACGGTCGTTGCCGCGCACGCTGATCCACTGGTCGATGCCGCCGATGCGGACCGTGCGCTGCTCCTGCACGCCGCCGGGCGCGACCACGCGCTGCAGGTTGGCGATGATCGCGCGGGCCTCGGCGTACGGGTCCGCGTCCGCGGGCGGGGCGGGCGCCGCCGCGCTGGCGCCCGCGGCTGCCAGCCCTGCCAGCAGCATCAGCAGCAACGATGGAATCGGGGGTAGGCGCATGTTCGCGGTCTCCGTGATCTGGCGGTGATGCCAGCGTCCGCCGTCGCCGCAGGCGCGACCAGTGTCGATGGTCAGGGCGGGGTGTGACACGGTTCCGGCAGGCATGCCGTCGCGCACGGCTTCGCGGCCATGCGCGCATCGCGCATACTTCCGCGATATGGCCGATACCTCCGTCCCCACGCTGACCGTCGCGATCTCCTCGCGCGCGCTGTTCGACCTCGAGGACAGCCATGCGCTGTTCGAGCGCGAGGGCATCGACGCTTATGCCGAACACCAGCGCGCGCACGAGGACGACATCCTCGAGCCCGGCATCGCCTTCCCGCTGGTGCGCAAGCTGCTGGCGCTGAACATCGACGCGCCTGCCGATGCGCCGCGGGTCGAGGTGATCCTGCTGTCGCGCAACTCCGCCGACACGGGCCTGCGCATCTTCAACTCGATCCAGCACCACGACCTGGGCATCATCCGGGCCACGTTCACCTCGGGCGAGCCGACCTGGCCCTACATCAAGCCGTTCGGCACCCAGCTGTTCCTGTCGGCCAATCCCGAGTCGGTGCGCCGTGCGCTGGAGAACGGCATCGCCGCGGCGACGATCATCCCGGCGCGCGCCGCGGCACACCGCTCCGACCAGTTGCGCATCGCCTTCGACGGGGACGCGGTGATCTTCGGCGACGAGGGCGAGCGGGTGTCGCAGGAGGACGGCCTCGACGCCTTCCACCGGCACGAGCGCGAACGCGCGCGCGAGGAGATGACCGGCGGGCCGTTCCGCGGTTTCCTGGCCGCGCTGCACGACCTGCAGGCGGCGTATCCGCCCGGCAAGGACGCGCCGATCCGCACCGCGCTGGTGACCGCGCGCTCGGCGCCGGCGCACGAGCGGGTGATCCGCACGCTGCGCGCCTGGGGCGTACGCCTGGACGAGGCGCTGTTCCTCGGCGGCCGGCCGAAGGGGCCGTTCCTCGACGCGTTCGGCGCCGACATCTTCTTCGACGATTCGCAGCACAACATCGATTCGGCGCGGCCGCATGTCGCCGCCGGCCACGTGCCGCACGGCTGGTCGAACCGCTGAGCGGCGGCATGCGCGACGATACCGGCGACACGCAGGCCGCAGGCGGCCGGATCCGGCCGTTGCTGGCGCGCCTGCTCGCGCGGCTGCGCGGCGGGGCCGGGCCGCGGCTGCGCAAGCCCTACGTGCGCCGGCACGAGGGCTTCACCTCGCTGCAGTTCGTGCGCCGCCAGACCCAGAGCCGCATGGTCACCGGCGACCCCGACCGCCTGCTGGTGCCCTATACCCGCACGATGCTGGCCACGCTGCTGTGGCAGCCGGCGCCGCGGGTACTGGGGATGGTCGGCCTGGGCGGCGGCTCGCAGGCCAAGTTCTGCCACCGCAACCTGCCGGGCACGCGGGTCGAGATCGTCGAGAACAATCCGCACGTCATCGCGCTGCGCGGCGCATTCGGGGTGCCCGACGACGATGCGCGGCTGCAGGTCGTGCTCGACGATGGCGCCGCGTTCGTCGGCCGCCAGCCGGGCCGGTTCGACGTGCTGCTGGTCGACGGCTACGACGAGCGCGGCATCCCCGAGGCGCTGTCCACCCAGGCGTTCTACGATGCCTGCCATGATGCGCTGCGCGACGACGGCGTGCTGGCCTGCAACCTGTACGTGCGCAATCCCGAGGCCCATGTGGCCCGGCTGCGCCGGGCCTTCGGCGACGCCCGGGTGCTGGTGGTCGACGAGCCGAAGATGAGCAACCGCGTGGCCTTCGCCTGGCGCGGCGACCTGCCGCCGCGCGACGAGGCCGCGTGGGTGGCGCGCGTGCCCGAGGACCTCCGGCGCCTGCTGCCCGAGGTGTTTCCGCGCGTGGCCGCGCGGCTGGCGCGGGCGGCGTCCGGCCCGCGCTGAAGGGCCGAGCGCGCTTCGCTTGCCTGCTGCGACCGCCGCCGCGCAAGCACGGCGGTTGCCTCGACCGGCATTACCCTGCAAAGTCGCGGACCTGTTTCACGGTGGCCTGCAAGGGGGAATTCGATGCAACGATGGATCTGGAGCGTGCTGTGCGCGCTGTGTCTGGCGAGCGGCGTGGCGGCTGCGCAGGCGGGGTTGACCGTCGACGATGTCGCCAGGACGCGCATGGTGACGCAGGCGGTGGTCGCGCCCGATGGCGGCGAGTCGGCCTACTTGCTGTCTGTGCCGCGCGCGCCTGGCGTCGATCCCGACGGCCCCGCCTACTCGGAACTGCATGTCGTCGACCGCGCCGGCAACAGCCGTGGCTACGTCACCGGCAAGGTCAACGTGGCCGGCCCGCAGTGGCTGCCCGACGGCCGTCGCATCGCCTACCTGTCCAAGCGCGAGGGCGACGCCACCCGCAGCCTGTACTCGATTCCGTTGCACGGCGGCGAATCCACCCAGGTGGCGAAACTGAAGGTCGACATCGGCAGCTACAGCCTGTCGCCCGATGGCCGCCGCGCCGCGCTGCTGGCCACCCGCGCCGAGAGCGACGCGCGCAAGGCGCTGCGCGACAAGGGCTTCAGCCAGAAGGTCTACGAAGAGGACTGGCGTCCGGTCGAGCTGTGGATCGCCGAGCTGGGCGGCAGCGGCGAGCCGCGCCGGCTCGACATCGAAGGCAGCGTGCAGGCGGTGCAGTGGAGCCCGGCCGGCGACCGGCTGGCGGTGGTGGTCGCGCCACGCCAGCTGACCGACGACACGATGGTCGATGCGCGCGTGCGCATCTACTCGACCGAGGGCCGCGAACTCGGCCGCGTCGACAATCCCGGCAAGCTCGGCGACCTGGCCTGGAGCCCGGACGGCGCGCACCTGGCGATCATCTCCGCCGCCGACGTCAACGATCCGCGCGAGGGCCGCCTGACCGTCGTCGGCCGCGATGGCGGCACCCAGCGCGACCTGCTGCCCGGCCTCGAAGGCCATGTCTGGAACGTTGCCTGGCGCGATGCCACGCGCCTGGTGTTCGTCAGCCAGGAAGGCGTGGACAGCCGCGTCGCCGAGATCGGCGTCGACGGCAGCGGCCAGCGCACTCTGCTGGCCGCTGGCGGTCCGGTGTTCTCGGGCCTCAGCGTCGCCGGCGGCAGCGGCGACATCGTGCTGGTCGGCAGCACGCCCGCGCACCCGTCGGAGGTGTTCCAGCTGGCCGCCGGTGCCGGCGAGGCCACGCGCCTGACCGACAGCAATCCCTGGCTCGGGGACGTGCGCCTGGCCCGGCAGGAAGTGGTGCGCTACGCCGCGCGCGACGGCCTCGAGCTCGAGGGCATCCTGGTGCATCCGCTGGAGCGCCGCGGCAACGCACGGGTGCCGCTGATCCTGGTCGTGCACGGCGGCCCCGAGGCGCATTACTCCAACGGTTGGCTGACCGCCTACGCGCAGCCTGCGCAGGTCGCCGCGGCGCAGGGCTTCGCCACGTTCTTCCCCAACTACCGCGCCAGCACCGGCCGCGGCGTCGCGTTCTCCAAGCTCGACCACGGTCGGCCGGGCATGGAGGAGTTCGACGACCTGGTCGACGGCGTCGACCATCTGGTCGAGAGCGGCCTGGTCGACCGCGACAAGGTCGGCATCACCGGCGGTTCCTACGGCGGCTATGCCAGCGCCTGGGGCGCGACGTACTACAGCGAACGCTTCGCCGCCTCGGTGATGTTCGTCGGCATCTCCGACCAGGCCAGCCTGGTGACGAGCGGCGACATCCCGCGCGAGCAGTACCTGGTGCACATGCAGACCTGGCCGTGGGAGAGCCCGGAGATGTACCGCCAGGCCAGCCCGATCAACCACGCGCAGAACTCGCGCACGCCGACGCTGATCCTGCACGGCGAGGCCGATCCGCGGGTGCCGGTGACGCAGTCCTACATGATGTACCGCTACCTGCAGCTCGCGGGCCAGGCGCCGGTGCGGCTGGTGCTGTATCCGGGCGAAGGCCACGGCAACAGCCGCGCGGCCTCGCGCTACGACTACTCGCTGCGGCTGATGCAGTGGATGACCCACTACCTGACCGGTCCCGGCGGCGAGCCGCCACCCTACGAAATCGACTACGCGCTGCCGGCCGAGGCCAAGGCGGCGAAGTAGTTCCGCGCGCGCCATCGCCCCCGACGACGCCGCGGCCGGCAACGGTCGCGGCGTTTTCGTCATGGCGTTGCCGCGCCTGCGTGCAGCGGCAGCCCGATCTCCCGTCGTCGTCCCGGACGCAGCGCGGTACCGGACTTCTGTCCGTGCCGACGGACGCAGTCAGCTACCTGCCCATCCGCTGAACCCCTGTCTTCTTCATCCCGCAGGCACGTGGATATCACGCGCCCTTGCGTGCCCGGTTGTTACGTTTTGTCCTGTCGATCCGGACGCCACTCGGCCCATGCGACAGGGCCATTCCGACAGGACAGCGCGACGGACGATGCCGGTCTGCGAAGGCATCTTCACCGAGAGATGCACGGAAATCCGCAAACCGGCTTCACGCCACCGCTTCGAGCGATGGCGACCCGAACATTTTTCGACTGGGAGATATCGAATGACCAGCAACAAGACCGCCCACAGCCTCAACGACCTCATCGCCATCGCCCGCGACGGCAAGGACTTCTACGAGGAGGCCGCGGGCAAGGTGGACGACGCCGAGCTGGCGACCCTGTTCGCGCGCATCGCGACGGTGAAGCTGCAGATCGTCGACGAACTGACCGCGGTGGTGCAGGCCGCCGGCGGCAAGCCGGATACCACCGGTACCTTCGTCGGCGCCATGCAGAAGATGTACGGCAAGCTGCGCGCCACCTTCGGCGACAAGGAATACGGCTATGTCGCCGAGCTGGAGGAGTCCGAGGACCGCCTGCTCGAAGCCTTCGACGAGGTTGCCCGTGACGAAGCCACTCCGCCGGCCGCGCGCGACATCGTGATCCGCCTGCTGCCCGAGGTCCGCGAGTGCCACGACGTCATGCGTGCGCGCAAGCTGGCGATGAAGAACGCGGCATGAGGTCGATGGGCGTGTGGAAGCCAGCCGCGGTACCGTGAGGGACCGGGACTGGTGATGCCGCGCCCCATCACCGACGCAGCAATCGAAAAACCGGCCGGTCTTCACCGGCCGGTTTTTTTGGCTCTTCTCCGATTCCCGGGATTCACCGGTCGTAGGTCGGGGCAACGCCCCCGACGCGGGGACGTCCGGTCACGCCGCATCGGCGGATCCCCGGCATCTCGCAAACCCGGACACCACGCGCGTCGGCCGCGTGGGGCCGACCTACGCAAGGCGCGCGTCTTTCCCGGACTTGGGTGATGAACCTTTTTTTGGTGCTTCTCCCAACTCAGGGGAGCGACCTGTAGCGGACCAACCTCGGCCGGGTAGGGCGGGTCTCGACCCGCCATTGTGTCGCCCGACGTGGCGGGTCGAGACCCGCCCTACCTCTCCTACCTCTGGCGCGCCTCATCTCGAAACCGGGGAACAGCACGTTCTCACCGACGATCAGTCGCTGGCGCGACGAATCGGCGACCACCCCATCAGCAATCCCAGATGGAAGCACCCCAGGAACATCAGCGCCCCGAGCAGCAACGGCGGGCCGTCGGCGGCACGCTGTACCAGGAAGAACAGCCACGCCAGCGCGACGATGTCCACCACGCGGGCGGGTGAGGTCCGCTTGCGTCGGTGCAGGTACAGCGAGACAGGTAGCAGCACGCCGCCGAGCAGCAGTGTCAACGCGATCGATTGCCAGGTCATGGCGTGTGGTTCCTCCCTTTGCGCAGGCCGACAGTGTCGCATCACCGCCGCCCATCGCGTGGCCGTTGCCGGCCCCGTGCATCCGGCTGCGCATCGCGGCCGCATCACTGGCAGAATCGGTGCGCCTCCACAGCGCATTCAGTCATGACCGATACCGCACCGCCGGCCAACCGCAAGGGCCGGGTCCTGTTCGCGAGCCTGATCGGCACGACGATCGAATTCTTCGACTTCTACATCTATGCCACCGCCGCGGTGCTGGTGTTCCCGAAACTGTTCTTTCCCGCCGGCGACCCGGCGTCGGCGACGCTGCAGTCGCTGGCCACGTTCGCGCTGGCATTCTTCGCCCGGCCGATCGGCTCGGCGGTGTTCGGCCATTTCGGCGACCGCGTCGGCCGCAAGGCGACGCTGGTCGCGGCGCTGCTGACGATGGGCATCTCCACGGTGGTCATCGGCCTGCTGCCGACCTATGCGCAGATCGGCATCGCCGCGCCGCTGCTGCTGGCGCTGTGCCGGTTCGGGCAGGGGCTGGGGCTCGGCGGCGAGTGGGGCGGGGCGGTGCTGCTGGCGACCGAGAACGCGCCGCCCGGCAAGCGCGCGTGGTACGGCATGTTCCCGCAGCTGGGCGCGCCGATCGGGTTCTTCCTGGCCACGGCGATCTTCCTGCTGCTGACCGAACTGATGGACGATGCGGCGTTCTTCGCCTGGGGCTGGCGCATTCCGTTCCTGGCCAGCGCGGTGCTCGTGCTGGTCGGCCTGTGGGTCCGGCTGAGCCTGACAGAGACGCCCGCGTTCCAGAAGGTGCTCGACCAGCACGAGCGCGTGCGCCTGCCGATGCGCGAGGTGCTGCTGGGCCAGCCGCGCGCATTGCTGGTCGGTACGCTGCTGACCCTGGCGACGTTCGTGCTGTTCTACCTGATGACGGTGTTCGCGCTGAGCTGGGGCACCGCGCAGCTGGGCTATACGCGCGAGCGCTTCCTGATGCTGCAACTGGTCGGCGTGCTGTGCTTCGCGGCGACGATTCCACTGGCGGCGCTGTACGCCGACCGCTTCGGCCGGCGCCGGGCGATGATCGTCGCGACCGTCGCCATCCTGCTGTTCGGCCTGTTCTTCGCACCGTTGTTCGTGGCCGGCGACACCTCCGGCACGCTGGTGTTCCTGATGCTCGGGCTGGCGCTGATGGGCCTGACCTACGGGCCGGTCGGCACGATCCTGGCCGAACAGTTCCCGACCTCGGTGCGCTATACCGGCGCGTCGCTGGCGTTCAACCTGGCCGGCATCTTCGGCGCGTCGCTGGCGCCCTACATCGCGACCTGGCTGGCCGGCAACTACGGCTTGCAGTACGTGGGCTACTACCTTGCCGCCGCCGCGGCGCTGAGCCTGGCCGCGTTGCTGACATTGCGCCGGGAGTCGACGCACGCCTGAACCGCGTTGCTCGCCACTGCAGTTGCGCGCGTCGCGACTGCACGCGGCGTGACGGCGGCAGGTCGTAGACTGCGCGCGGATCACCGTACCGGGAGCACCGCATGAACCTCTGGCTGGCCGCAAGCATCGTCATCGCCGCGCTGGTGGGCATGGCGCTGCCGCTGCAGGCGCTGATCAACGCACGGCTCGGGGCGACGACCCAGGGACCGCTGTTCGCCTCGTTCGCCTCGTTCCTGGTCGGCACGCTGGTGCTGGGCGTCGTCCTGCTGCTGTCGCGCACCGCGTGGCCGGGCCTGCGCGCACTGGTCGCGCTGCCGCCGTGGTTGTGGCTGGGCGGCGTGATCGGGGCGGTGTTCGTGTTCTGCGGCACGCTGCTGGTGCCGCGGCTCGGCGCCGCCGGACTGATCTGCCTGATCGTGTTCGGCCAGGTCACCGGCTCGCTGCTGCTGGACCATTTCGGCGTGCTGGCGCAGGCACGGCCGGCGGACCTGACCCGCATCGTCGGCGCGTTGCTGGTCTGCGTCGGCGCGCTGCTGGTGGTGCGGCCGTGGCAGGCGGCTTGACGATGGCATCCTCCGCGCCCACGCCGCTGGCGCTGCCCGCACCGATGCGCGAGGCGCTGGCGCAGGCCTATGCGACGCCGCCGCGCGCCTACCACAACCAGCACCACATCGACGCGCTGCTTCTGGATTTCGACGCCGTCGCCGCGACCGGCGGCTGGGCGCAGCCCCGGGAAGTCTGGCTCGCGATCCTGTACCACGACGCGATCTACGAGGCCGGGCGCAAGGACAACGAGGCGCGTTCGGCGCAGCTCGCCGCCCGGGAGATCGCCAGGTGGCTGCCCGACGCCGGCATCGATGTCGCGCGTGTCGTCGAGCTGATCGAGCTGACCGCGTGCCACGGCGCGCTGGTGCCGGACGACTTTCCGGCCGATGCGCGCGGCGACGATACCCGGCGTTTCCTCGACTGCGACATGGCGATCCTCGGTGCGCCGCCCGAGGCCTTCGACGCCTACGACCGCGCGATCGCCGCCGAATACCGGCAGGTCCCGCGCTGGCTGTACGCGCTGAACCGGCGCAAGTTCCTCAAGGCTCTGCTGGCGCGCGAACGCATCTTCCTCAGCGACGGGTTCCACGCCCGCCTCGACGCGCAGGCACGCGCCAACCTGCGCCGCGCGATCACCACCAAACGCTGACGCGGGCGGAGGAGCCGTGCGCGCTATCATGCGCGCCATGGCGAAACTGCTGCTCAACCTGCGCTACGTGCCCGAGGACGAGGCCGCCGACGTGCGCGCATTCCTCGATGCCGCGAGCATCGACTGGTACCAGACCAGTCCCAGCCCGTTCGGCATCTCGCACGGCGGCATCTGGATCCGCGACAGCGCCCGCATCGACGAGGCCAAGCGGCTGATGGCCGACTACCAGCGCGAGCGTCAGGCCAGCGCCCGCGCCGCGCAGGCACAGGCCGAACGCGACGGCACCGCCGAGACCTTCGGCGACATCGTGCGCGCCAGTCCGATGCGGGTCGCGCTGATCGTCGTCGCGATCGGCCTGCTGGTCGGGCTGATGGCGTTGCCGGGCTACCTGTTGTCGCGCTGAGCACTGAATACGGCCTGCCGCAACACAGTGTTGGCGGCAACGCGCGCAGCGCGGCATGCAACCGACACACGAACGCTGCTAGCGTTGCAGACCTGCCCGTTACCGTTGTCCTGCGACGCCTCGTCTGCGCAGGCAGCGGGGGCGGGCAACCATCATGGACGGGCATATCCCGCCGCGCGCGTCGCGTCCCGAACGATACGCGACGGTGTCGCCCGCCGGCCCGAAACGCTTCCCACAGGCGTCGATCCATTCGACCCCGTCGTCCCGACATGGTGTCCCGGGGCGCGGCCTGTCTTCACGCGGTCGCCGGGCGGAGGAAGCGGATCCCTCGCGGCGCCCGGGACGACAGCGTTGCCGGCGCGGCCACGCCGTTGGCATGCCGGTGCCTCGCGGAGGCGCGGGCACCATGACCATCGACAGGGGGGGCGCCGCGCCCGGGATTGTTATGGTCGGGTGTCCGGCGGGGAGGCCGGGCCCGCACCGATCACCTGGAGACCGCATGACCCCCACACGTCCGCTGCAGCGCTGGCTGCTGGCTTCCGCCCTCGCTTGTGTCGCGCTGCCCGCCGCCGCGCAGCGCGAGATCCGTTTCGACGCGCTGCAGGCGCCCGCCGCCGGCACGCTGGCGATCGCCGTGCGCGAGGGCGCCGAGCCGGGCGCGGCGTTCGCCCAGGTCGATGCGGCCAGCGCCGGTGCACTGTCGCGCGCGGTCGTCGCGGCCCGGTTCACCGGCAAGGCCGGCAGCCAGCTCGACCTGCCCGGCATCGGCGGCTACGACCGCGTGCTGCTGGTCGGCACTGGCGGCGATGCACCGACGCCGCGCCTGCTCGAGGATCTGGGCGGCCGTGTCGGCCAGTTCGCGGCCCGCAGCGACGCGCCGCGCATCGAACTGCTGTGGGAGGGCGCGGAGTCCGGCGCCGGCGCGCACCTGGCGTTCGGTGCCGCGCTGGGCCAGTACCGGTTCCGCAAGTACCGGACCGCTGCCGAAGACGGCGCGACCGGCGACGGCGAACTGGTGATCCGCACGCCTGCCGGGGCAGCCGCCGCGCAGGCCTGGGCAGCGGACTGGAAGCCGGTCGCCGATGCGGTGTGGTTCGCGCGCGACCTCGTCACCGAGCCGGCCAACGTACTGGGGCCCGAGGAGTTCGTCGCCCGCACCCGCGCCGCGTTCTCGGGCATGCCGGGCGTCAGCATCGAGGTGCTCGACGTGCCGGCGATGGAGCGGCTTGGCATGGGCAGCCTGCTGGCCGTCGGCCAGGGCAGCGTGCGTCCGCCGCGGTTGATGCTGGTGCGCTACAACGGCGGCGCGCGTGGCGATGCGCCGGTGGCCTTCGTCGGCAAGGGCATCACCTTCGATTCGGGCGGCATCTCGATCAAGGGCAGCGACGGCATGTGGCGGATGAAGTACGACATGACCGGCGCGGCCTCGGCCACCGGCGCGGTGCTGGCGCTGGCCGGCCGCCGCGCGCCGGTCAACGCGGTCGCGGTCGCCGCGCTCGCCGAGAACATGCCCGCCGGCGATGCGATGCGCCCGGGCGACGTGATCCGCACCGCGTCGGGCAAGACCTTCGAGATCATGAGTACCGACGCCGAGGGCCGCATGGTGCTGGTCGATGCGCTGTGGTACGTGCAGCGCCAGGACAAGCCGAAGGTCATCGTCGACATCGCCACGCTGACCGGCGCGATCGTCACCGCGCTGGGCAGCGATTTCGCCGGCCTGTATTCGCCCGACGACGCTCTGGCTGCGCAGCTCACGGCCGCCGGCGAGGCCGCGGGGGAAGCGGTCTGGCGCATGCCGATGCTGCCGTCCTACGGCAAGGCGCTGGAATCGCCGATCGCCGACCTGCGCAACGGTGGCGGCCGTCCGGGCTCGGGCACCGCGGCGCACTTCATCGGCGAATGGATCGAGCCCGGCCAAGCCTGGGCGCATCTGGACATCGCCGGCATGGCGTGGAACGAGTCGACCGGCACGGCGACGTCGCCGTCGGGCGCGACCGGCTACGGCGTGCGCCTGTTCGACCGTTTCGTGCGCGAGTACCACGAGAACGACTGATCGCCGTGCGGACCGGTGCGCGGTCGCGCCGGTCGCGCATGTCCCGTCATCCCGCGCGGCGATGCCGCCTCCGTTCAGCGGACAGGCGGCCAGCCGGCCTGCGGGCCGGCGCCGCCCGCGTAAACTGCGCGCCATGATCGTCAACATCGCCGCCTACCACTTCGTCGCCATCGACGACCCGGCCGCGCTGGCCGACCGGCTGCGCACGCGCGCCGAAGGCGCCGCGCTGCGCGGCACGGTGCTGGTCGCCCCGGAAGGCATCAACCTGTTCCTCGCCGGCGCCGGCGGGGCCATCGACGGTTTCGTCGACGCGCTGCGCAGCGATGCGCGCTTTGCCGCGCTGCAGGTCAAGACCAGCCACAGCGCGGCGCAGCCGTTCGCCCGGCTCAAGGTCAAGGTCAAGCCGGAGATCATCAGCTTCCGCCGCGACGAGGCCATGCCGCTGCGGGCCGCGGCGCGCGCGCCGGCGGTCGCGCCGCGGGACCTGGCGCGCTGGCTGGCGCAGGGCCATGACGATGGCGGCCGGCGGCTCGTGCTGCTCGACACCCGCAACCGCGAGGAGGTGGGCCACGGCACCTTCAGTGATGCGCTGACGCTGCCGATCGACAACTTCACCGAGCTGCCCGACGCGCTCGCCCCGCATCGCGAAGGCCTGCGCGATGCGACCGTGGTCAGCTTCTGCACCGGCGGCATCCGCTGCGAGAAGGCGGCGCTGTGGATGCGGGCCGACGGCATGGACAACGTGCTGCAGCTCGACGGCGGCATCCTCGGCTACTTCGAGCAGGTCGGCGGTTTCGGCTACGACGGCCGCTGCTTCGTGTTCGACGACCGCGTCGCGCTGGACCCGGCACTGCGCCCGCTGCACGACGCCGCGGAGGCCGATGCCGCATGAGCTGGCTCGGCTTCGTGCTGGTCATCCTCGGCATCTACGTCGCGTTCAAGGTGGCCGGACTGGTGCTGCGCCTGGTCGTCACCGCGCTGATCGTCATCGCCGCCTACTGGTGGCTGGCGCCGCTGCTGGGCTGGCCAAGCCTTGGCGAGCTGTTCTACGTGCTCGGCCCCGACATCCAGGTGCCGGAGATCTCCCTGCCGGACATCGGCCTGCCGTAGGACCGCGACCCGCCGTGTGCCGGGCACGGCGGCAGCGGGCGCGGGACATCGGCTGCCCTACACGAACTCGCGCGACGGCAGCACGATGCGCCGCTGCGGCCGGCCGATCAGGTCGAGGAAATTGTTGAACACCTGGTCGGCCTGGGCCTGCATCGTGGCGATGTGGGCGCGGGTATGGGCGCGGATCGCGTCGGCGTCGTGCGGCAGTCCGGAGGCCAGCAGCTCGGCGCGATAGACGGGATTGGCCAGCCAGCGCTCGATCAGCGGCTCGTCCATTTCCAGGTGGAACTGGAAGCCGTAGGCGTTGTCGCCCCAGCGGAAGGCCTGCTGCTCGCAGTGCTCGGTCCAGGCCAGGTGGGTGGCGGTCTCGGGAATCTGGAAATGCCGCCCGTGCCACTGGAACACCGCGGCGTCGCTGCCGATCGGGCCGAGGATCCGGTCGCTGCGCCCGGCATCGGTGGTCCTGAGCGGGTACCAGCCGATCTCCGGCCGCGCGATGCGCCGCACCGGCGCGCCCAGTACGTGCGCCAGCAACTGCGCGCCGAGACAGATGCCCAGTACCGGCTTGCCCTGCTGCAGCATGCGCTCGATCGCGCGCAGTTCGGTGCGCAGGTGCGGCCGCACGTGCTGTTCCTCGACGTTCATCGGGCCGCCGAGCACGATCAGCCCGCGATAGCGGTCGACGTTGGGCTGGGCGTCGGGCTCGCGCTCGAAATTGACGAAGCGGATGCGGTGGCCGCGCTGGCGGATCAACGGGTCGAGCGTGCCGAGCGGTTCCGCGGCGACATGCTGGAAGACGAGGATGCGGGGCATGGCCCGATTCTATGCGGCGGCTTCGGCCTGCCGCAAAGCCCGGCGCTTGCCGCGGTCGTTACGCCGGCACAACCTTCCGTTCCGCCGGTCGCGGTGGTGGCGGGCGCCGGATGGCCGCATCTTGGGGGCATTCCCCGATTGGAGTCCGACATGCACGCCAGCGATACCCAGGATGCCCGCATCGTCCGCACGGTCCGCGGCATGCCCGCCAGCGACGGTGCCGGGGTCAAGCTGACCCGGGTCATCGGTTCGCCGCAGCTGCCCGACCTCGACCCGTTCCTGCTGCTCGACGAGTTCGGCACCGACCGCGCCGAGGACTATCTGGCCGGCTTTCCCGAACACCCGCATCGCGGTTTCGAGACCGTGACCTACATGCTCGACGGCCGCATGCGCCATCGCGACAACCACGGCAACGAGGGCCTGCTGGTGCCCGGCAGCGTGCAGTGGATGACCGCCGGCCGCGGCCTGGTGCATTCGGAGATGCCCGAGCAGGAGGAGGGACGCATGCGTGGTTTCCAGCTGTGGGTCAACCTGCCGGCACGGGAGAAGATGACCGCGCCCCGGTACCAGGAGTTCGCGCCGGAGCAGCTGCCCGTGGCCGCGCCCGCCGACGGCGTCACGGTGAAGGTGATCGCCGGCAGCGTCGACGGCGTCGCCGGCCCGATCTCGCAGCCGGCGACCGACCCGGTCTATCTCGACATCGTCCTGGCGCCCGGCGCGCGCTGGCAGTACCTGCTGCCCGAGGGCCACAACGTGTTCGCCTATGCCTACGAGGGCGAGGTGTCGGTGGGCGAGGGCGACGACGCGCGCGTGCTGGCCACGCAGGAGCTGGCGCTGCTCGGTGGCGGCGACCATCTGCGGCTGGCGGCAGGCGCGGCGGGCGCGCGCCTGATCCTGGTGGCGGGCCGACCGTTGCGCGAGCCGGTCGCGCGCCACGGGCCGTTCGTCATGAACACCCGCGAGGAGCTGATGCAGGCCTTCGTCGATTTCCAGGAAGGCCGTTTCTGACGCGCGCCTGCGTTCCGGCCCCGGTCGTGGTCCCGGCGCGGGCCGCGCCGGGGATCGGAACGCATCCGGCGGAACGCGCCGATCCGGAACCGCTGGCTACCTGCCGCCGAGATGCTGCCCGGAGAACCGCAGGGACTGCGCATCGGCCAGCGATTTCGCCAGCCGGGCCTGGTCCTGGGCGCGGACGATGATGTGCGCGTAGTCGCCCGAGTCCAGCTCGACCAGCGTTTCCCGGATCAGCAGGTTGGGCGCCAGCGCGACGTCGCCCTCGTGCCAGTACACCGGGCTGCCGTCGATCGTGACGCGCTCGCCGATGCGGGTGCCGCGTCGCGGCTTGAACTGCGCGCTGCGCCCGATCGACACCGCGAACGCCTGTTCGCCGGTGCTCGAGTCCACCGCGCGGCAGAAGATGAAATCGTCGCCGTCGACCACATGCCACTGCACGCCGGCATCGGCAGGCAGTGTCGGGCACTGGTTGCGGCTCTGCGCCGCCGCGCTCCCCGCGCACAGGCACAACAGCAGCACGCCGGTGGTCGGCAACCATGTGGAGACACGCATCGCACTTCCCCCTGTCAGGCAGGGTTCTGAACATACTCCAGTTGCATGCTGCAATGCGCCACGAATTGTGACAAAAGTCACCGTTCAGGCAGCGGGATGAACTCGTCGTCGCCACCGACCTTGCTGAACCTGCCGTCCAGCCAGTCCTGCTTGGCCTGCTCGATACGGTCTTTCGACGACGACACGAAGTTCCACCACAGATGGCGCGGCCCATCGAGCGGCTCGCCGCCGAACAGCATCGCCTTCAGCGGGGTACGCGCACGCAGCACCGCCGGCGATCCCGGATCCAGCAGCACCAGGTGGCGATCGGGCACGTCGACGCCGTCGATCTGCGCATCGCCCTCCAGCACGTACAGCGCACGTTCCCGGTGCGACGGCGGAATCGCGATCTCGGCATCGGGGTCGAGATCCAGCGCGACGTTCAGCGTATCGGCGAATACCTGCACCGGCGATTCCTCGCCGAAACCGCGGCCGGCGATGATCCGGACCCGCGCGCCATCGCGCAGGAACTGCGGCAGCGCTGCCGCCGGGTGGTGATGGAAGGCCGGCGCCGTTTCCTCGTGCGCCTTCGGCAGCGCCACCCAGGTCTGCATGCCATGCAGCGGGTGCTCGCCTTCGCGCAGCTGCAACGGCGTGCGTTCGGAGTGGGTGATGCCGCGCCCGGCGGTCATCCAGTTCACGTCGCCGGCGGTGATGTCCTGGGTCGAACCCAGCGAATCGCGGTGCCGGATGGTGCCCGACCACAGGAAGGTCACCGTGGCCAGGCCGATGTGCGGATGCGGGCGCACGTCGACGCCGTGCCCGCGCTCGAAGATCGCCGGGCCCATGTGGTCCACGAACACGAACGGACCGACGCTGCGCGCCTGCAGCGTCGGCACCGCGCGGCGGACCTGGAAGCCGCCGAGGTCGTGCACACGGGGCGGAATGATCGTGGTCATCGTTGCAACCTGCTGGCGGTGGCGAGCGGACGCCCAGCATGCCATCGCCGTTGCCGGAGTGGACGTGGATACGGTGGACGCATCGTTCCGTTCGCAACCGGGGGGGCATCAGGTGCCCAGGCCGGCCCGCCAGGCGGCCAGCTTGTCCGCGAATCCCATCGCCGCATGCGCCGGGCTCGTCGACGGCAGGCGCATGAGGGTCGGCGCATCGGCGAGGCGCGGCAGCACGTGGCGCCGGAACAGTGTCTCGGCGGTCGCGCCGTTGAAGCAGATCCGCGAGATTCCGGGATATCGCGCCAGGAATCCGGGCAGGTCGTTGACGACCACGCTGCCGGCGCGGATGCGCGCGTCCAGGCTGCCGGGCCGCACGCATTCGGCGATGACATCCCACAGCGCGATGCCCGTCGCCTGCAGCTTCGCGATGCGTGCCGCATAGGCGAGGTCCGGACCGGCGCCGGCCAGCGCGCCCATGATCGGCCAGAACAGATTGCGCGGATGCGCGTAGTAGCGGCCCGCGGACAGCGACGCTTCGCCGGGCATGCTGCCCAGGATCAGCACCCGTGCATCGGCGCGCGCGACGGGCGGGAAGCTGCGGACCGGATCGTGCATCGGGATGGCGGCGTGGCCGGGAGCGGGCGGGTTGCCGAGGATAGCCGCTGCGGCGCATCGCACCGGTGTGCATGCGCGGCCAACCCGGGCCCGGCAGACGCCTACAGCAACCGGATCAGCAGCGGCGCCAGCGCCACGTTCAGCAGCCCGGCCAGCACCATCACCAGGCCGGCGATCGCGCCTTCCTCGTTGCCGATCTCGCGCGCCTTGGCCACGCCGGCGCCGTGCGCGCCCATGCCCAGCAGCGCGCCGCGCGCCATCGACGTGCGCAGCGGCAGGAACCGGACCACGAGCTGGCCCAGCACCGCGCCGCAGATGCCGGTCAGGATCACGAAGACCGCGGTCAGTTCGGGAATGCCGCCGACCTCGCCGGAGATCGTCATCGCGAACGGCGTGGTGATCGAGCGCGGTGCCAGGCTCGCGCGCAGTTCCGGCGACAGGTGCAGCAGCGTCGCCAGGACCCAGGCGCTGAGGATCGCCACCGTGCTGCCGACCAGCACACCGAATCCCAGCACCTTCCAGTGCCTGCGGATCAATGCCCGCTGGCGGTGGATGGGCACCGCGAACGCCACCGTGACCGGCCCGAGCATCAGTAGCAGCCAGTGGGTGCCGCGGATGTATTCGCGATAGCTGGTGTGCAGGGCGAGGGCGAGCAGCAACAGCACGACCGGCGCCAGCAGCAGCGGCGAAGCCCACCAGTGCGGCGCGCGCCGGTACAGCTGCCGGGCCGCCATGTACGCCAGGATCGTCGCCGCCGACCAGAACAGCGGCGACAGCCAGCCGGCCCAGGCGTCAGCGGCCATGGCGCGCGCTCCAGCGGCAGCACAGGTCGACGGTCAACGCCGTGCACACCATCACCAGGCAGGTGCCGGCCAGGACCACGGCCAGCAGCTTGAGGCCGAGCAGGCCCAGCAGTTGCGGGTTGTCGAGCACGATCAGCGCCGCCGGCACGAAGAACAGCAGCATTTCGGCCAGCAGGAAATCCGAACCCTGGTCGAGGGTCCGGCTGGCGACGCCGCGGGTCGACAGCAGGAGCAGCAGCCCGAGCATGCCGAGGATGCCGCCGGGAACGGGCAGGTGCAGCGCATGCACCAGCGCTTCGGCCAGCGCCCACACCGCGACGATGATCGCGACCTGCGCCCAGCGGCTGCCGCGCACCCCGCGGCGCAGCCGCGTCCGGGTCGCATGCAGCACGGGCAGGGCGCGATGGCTTGCGGATTTCATACAGCCACTGTGGACCCGGCCTTGCCATAAATGAAATGAATTGTTTGAATCCATTGGATTCCAATGAGGAATGCATATGGAGCTGCGCAATCTCCGCGCCCTGGTGGAGGTGGTGCGGCGCGACGGGTTTTCCGCCGCGGCCCGGACCCTGCATGCCACCCAGCCAACGATCAGCAAGTCGATCCGCCAGCTCGAGGACGAACTGGGCACGCCGCTGCTGGAACGCCTGGGCCACGGCGTGCGGCTGACCCCGGCCGGCGACATCGTCTACCGGCGTGCGCTGTCGATGCTGGCCGAGCGCGACAGCATGCGCGGCGAACTCGACGAACTGCGCGGCCTGCGCCGTGGCGAACTGCGCCTGGGCTTGCCGCCGCTGGGCAGCAACACGCTGTTCGCACCGCTGTTCGCGCAGTACCGGCGCCGCTGGCCGGACATCGACATCCGCCTGATGGAGCACGGCAGCCAGGCACTGGAGGACCATCTGCTGGCCGGCGAGATCGAGCTGGCCGGCAGCCTGCTGCCGGTGCCCGACGCCTTCGACTGGCAACCGGTCCGGCGCGAGCCGCTGATGGTGCTGCTGCCGCCGGGGCACCCGGCCGGGCGCCGCCGCGCGGTGTCGCTGGCGGACCTGCGCCAGACCCCCTTCATCCTGTTCGAGGAAGGCTTCGCGCTGAACCGCCGCATCCTCGACGGCTGCCAGCGCAGCGGCTTCCAGCCGATCGAGGCCGCGCGCAGCGGGCAGACCGATTTCATCGTCGCCCTGGTCGCCGCCGGGCAGGGACTGGCCCTGCTGCCGCGGATGATCGCCGGGCAGCGCCGCCATCCGGACGTGCACTACGTGCTGCTCGACGAGCCCGACATCGACTGGCACATGGCGCTGGTCTGGCGTCGCGGCGGTTTCCTGTCGCATGCCGCGCAGGCCTGGCTGGCGCTGGCGCGCGAGGCTGCGCCGGATGCGCGATGACGCCCCCGCAGCGACATGAAACAATCGCGCCGATGTCCAGCGATCCCGGCCCGCCTGCAATCGAAACGCCTGCACCCGCCGACGACGACGTGCGCTGGATGCGCCATGCCTTGCAGCTGGCGGCGCGCGCCGAGCGCGAGCACGACGAGATCCCGGTCGGCGCGGTGGTGCTCGACGCCGCGGGCCGCGTGGTCGGCGAAGGCTGGAACCGCAACATCGGCGAACACGACCCCAGCGCGCATGCGGAGATCGTCGCCCTGCGCCAGGCGGGCAGGGCGCTCGGCAATCACCGCCTCGTCGGGTGCACCCTGTTCGTGACCCTGGAGCCGTGCACGATGTGCGCGATGGCGATGGTGCATGCGCGCCTGGCGCGCGTGGTGTTCGGCGCGTTCGATCCCAAGACCGGCGCCGCCGGCAGCGTGTTCGACGTGCTTGCCGATCCGCGCCACAACCACCGCATCGCCGTCACCGGCGGCGTGCTGGCCGACGAGGCGGGACCGATGCTGCGCAACTACTTCCGCCGCAAGCGCGGACTGCCGCCGGGTTGAGAGGCTGGCAGTCTTCGCCCGTCTGCTGCGACCGCCGCCGAGCGCCGGCGGCGGCGCGGCCTGAATGCTGGGCTATCATGCGTAGTCACCCGGACGAACGCGACCCATGACGGCAACGGCAGACAGGCTTGGCGAAGGACGACTGATCTGGATCGATCTCGAAATGACCGGGCTCGACACCGACCACGACCAGATCCTGGAGATCGCGACGGTCGTCACCGATGCCAACCTCCACGTGCTCGCCGAAGGCCCGGAGCTGGCGATCGCGCAGTCGCTCGACACCCTGGAAGCGATGGACGACTGGAACCGCAACCAGCACCGGCGGTCCGGCCTGTGGCAGCGTGCGCTGGACCAGGGTGTGGGCCTGGCCGAGGCCGAGGCGCGGACGCTGGAGTTCCTGCGCGAATGGCTGGCGCCGGGCAAGTCGCCGATGTGCGGCAATTCGATCTGCCAGGACCGGCGTTTCCTGCACCGGCAGATGCCGGCGCTGGAGAAGTTCTTCCACTACCGCAACCTCGACGTCAGCACGATCAAGGAACTGGCGCGGCGCTGGGCGCCGCAGGTGCTGGCCGGCTTCACCAAGCACGCCTCGCATACCGCGCTCAGCGACGTGCACGACTCGATCGCCGAACTGCAGCACTACCGCCGCCATTTCGGCGCGCTGGCGCTGGCGTCCTGATCCCTCTCGTGGCGTAGGTCGGGGCAACGCCCCCGACGCCGGAAAATCCCGGCCAGGCCGCATGGGCGAGGCCCGCAACACCCCGCGAACCCAGGCGCCGCGCTCGTCGGCCGCATGGGGCCGACCTACGCACTTTTCCGTACCGATCGTCGTAGGTCGGGGCAACGCCCCCGACGCCGGAACATCCGGCCAGGCCGCACAGGCGAGGCCTGCAACACCTCGCGAACCAGGTACCGCGCCCGTCGGCCGCGTGGGGCCGACCTACGCAGGGCAGGGCGGCCGTCATACCCGGGATTTGGAGAAGAACCAGGAAAAAGCCCGGGATATCCCGGGCTTTTCCGTACCGCAGTGAAACCGGCCGATCCGCTCAGCCGGCCTTGGCCTTCGACTTCGCGAGCTTCAGCCAGGTGTCGACGACGGTATCGGGATTGAGCGACACCGACTCGATGCCCTCGTCCATCAGCCACTGCGCCAGGTCCGGATGGTCGCTCGGGCCCTGGCCGCAGATGCCGACGTACTTGCCCTTGGCCCGCGCCGCCTTGATCGCCATCGACAGCAGCTTCTTGACCGCCGGGTCGCGTTCGTCGAACAGGTGGGCGACGATCGACGAGTCGCGGTCCAGGCCCAGGGTCAGCTGGGTCAGATCGTTGGAGCCGATCGAGAAGCCGTCGAAGATCTCCAGGAACTCGTCGGCCATCAGCGCGTTCGACGGCACCTCGCACATCATGATGATCTTCAGCCCGGCCTCGCCCTGCCTGAGGCCGTTCTTCTCCAGCACCTCGACGACCTTGCGGCCCTCGTCGAGCGTGCGCACGAACGGGATCATGACCCACAGGTTGGTCAGGCCCATGTCGTTGCGGACCTTGAGCACCGCCTTGCATTCCAGCGCGAAGGCATCGGTGAACGAGGGATCGACGTAGCGGCTGGCGCCGCGGAAGCCGATCATCGGGTTCTCTTCCTCCGGCTCGTAGCGGGTGCCGCCGATCAGGTTGGCGTACTCGTTGGACTTGAAGTCCGACAGGCGCACGATCACCGGGTTCGGCGCGACCGAGGCGGTCAGCGTGGCGATGCCTTCGGCGAGGCGGTCGACGTAGAAGCCGACCGGATCGGAGTAGCCGCGGGTCTTCTCGTCGATCTTCTTCTTCGTCTCGGCGTCCTGCTTGTCGTACTCGAGCAGGGCGTTGGGATGCACGCCGATGTGCGCGGCGATGATCATCTCCAGCCGCGCCAGGCCGATGCCGGCATTGGGCAACTGGCCGAAATCGAACGCGCGCTCGGGGTTGGCGACGTTCATCATGATCTTCAGCGGCGCCTCGGGCATCGACGACAGATCCGTCGTGATGCGCTCGAACTCGAGGATGCCGTCGTAGATGTAGCCGGTATCGCCCTCGGCGCAGCTGACGGTGACGTCCTTGCCGTCCTCGATCAGGTCCAGCGCGTTGCCGGTGCCGACGACCGCCGGCACGCCGAGCTCGCGGGCGATGATCGCCGCATGGCAGGTGCGGCCGCCGCGGTTGGTGACGATCGCCGAGGCGCGCTTCATCACCGGCTCCCAGTCCGGGTCGGTCATGTCGGCCACCAGCACGTCGCCGGGCTGCACCTTGTTCATGTCCTCGAGCGAGCGCACCACGCGGGCCACGCCGGCGCCGATCTTCTGGCCGATCGCGCGACCCTCGGCGACCACCGCGCCGCGGGCGCCGAGATGGAAGCGTTCCATCTGCGTCGCCTTGCTGCGCGACTTCACCGTCTCCGGGCGCGCCTGCACGATGTACAGCTTGCCGCTGACGCCGTCCTTCGCCCACTCGATGTCCATCGGACGCTGGTAGTGCTGCTCGATCGTCAGCGCCTGGCGCGCCAGCTCGTGCACGTCCTCGTCGGTGATCGAGAAGGTATTGCGCAGCTCGACCGGCGTGTCCTCGATGCGCACGCGCTCGCCCGGCGTGTCGGAATACACCATGCGCAGCTGCTTGCTGCCGATCGAGCGGCGCAGGATCGCCGGCTTGCCCTGGGCCAGCGTCGGCTTGTAGACGTAGAACTCGTCGGGGTTGACCGCGCCCTGGACGACCATCTCGCCCAGGCCGTAGCTCGAGGTGATGAACACCACGTCGCGGAAGCCCGATTCGGTGTCCAGGGTGAACAGCACGCCGGACGCGCCGACGTCCGAGCGCACCATCAGCTGCACGCCGGCCGACAGGAACACGTCCTCGTGCTTGAAGCCATGGTGCACGCGATAGGCGATCGCGCGGTCGTTGTAGAGGCTGGCGAACACTTCCTTGACCTTGGCGACGACGTCGTCGGCGCCGGTCACGTTGAGGAAGGTCTCCTGCTGGCCGGCGAACGAGGCGTCGGGCAGGTCCTCGGCGGTCGCCGAGGAGCGCACCGCCACCGCGATCTCGCCGCCGCCGTTGTCCGCGGCCAACTTCTCGTAGGCGGCGCGGATGTCGGCGTCGAGCTCGGGTTGCAGCGGCGCATCGATGACCCAGCCACGGATCTCGCGGCCGGCCGCGGTCAGCGCGTCGACGTCCTCGACGTCCAGCGTCGCCAGGCGGTCGAAGATCCGCTGGTGCAAGTCGTTGTGGGCGATGAACGCCTTGAATGCATCGGCCGTGGTGGCGAAACCGCCGGGGACGGATACCCCGAGGCCGGCGAGGTTGCCGATCATTTCGCCGAGGGAAGAGTTCTTGCCGCCGACCTGCGCGAGGTCGGTCAGGCGGAGGTCATTCAGCCACAGGATATTGGCACTCAAGGGAAAACTCCGTTTCGCGGTGGGAGTACCGGGCGGGCGGTCCCGGTGCGGAACGGTTATTTTAGCCTCCCCGGGCGCCGCGGCGCTCACACGCACCAGCGGAGCGTGCATGTCCAGCCCCCGTCCTGTGTTCTACGTCTCGGATGGCACCGGCATTACCGCCGAAACCATCGGCCACAGCCTGCTGACCCAGTTCACCGGGACCCAGTTCAGCACCAACCGCATCCCGTTCGTCGACAACGAGGACCGCGCACGGGAAGTCGCCGCACTGATCCGTGCGCGCGGCGAGGCGATGGGGACGCGCCCGATCGTCATCAGTTCCTGCGTGGATTCCGCACTGGCCGGGGTGCTGGGCGAGAGCGGGGCGCTGGTGCTCGACGTGTTCGCGCCCTTCATCGAGCCGCTGGAGCGCGAGCTGTCGGTCACCCGCGAGTCGCGCGTCGGCCGCGCCCACGGCATGGTGGATTTCGAGAGCTACCACCGCCGCATCAACGCGATGAACTTCGCCCTGACCCACGACGACGGCATGTCGATCAACTACGACGAGGCCGACGTCATCCTGGTCGCGGTGTCGCGCGCCGGCAAGACGCCGACCTGCATCTACCTGGCCCTGCATCACGGCGTGCGCGCCGCGAACTATCCGCTGACCGACGAAGACCTGGAGCACGATCGCCTCCCGGCGCGCCTGAAGGCGCACCGCAGGAAGCTGTTCGGGCTGACGATCGATCCCGAACGGCTGGCCCAGATCCGCCAGGAGCGCCGGCCGAACTCGCGGTATGCGCAGCTGGAGACCTGCCGACGCGAGGTCACCGCCGCCGAGGCACTGTTCCGGGCCGAGCGCATCCCCTCGCTGAGCACCACGAACACCTCGATCGAGGAGATCTCCAGCAAGGTCATGTCGACGCTGGGCATCGACCGCGTCATGTACTGAACGGCCAGCGGATCGCCGCGGCCGGGACGCGCGGCAGCCGCGGAGGCGCCATCCGGATCGCGATGGCGGTCGGCAAGGGCACGCGTTTTCGTCATGGGCTGCAGGATTCATTCCGCAGCGTGTAGGATCGGGGCATGGTGAATGTCCTGACCCGTCGACCACGCCTCCCCGCACTGGGGCGTTTCGGCTGGTTGATGGGGCTCTACGCCGAGAACCACATCCGGTTGACGCGGCTGTTCCAGCCCGGCGACCTCGCGCCCGGCGCCTATCTGTCCGAGGTCGAAGGCGCGCTTGCGGTGCGCCTGGACATCATCGCCCAGCATCGCTACACGACCGAGCTTCGGCTCAGCTACACGATGCTCGATCCGGCGACCGGCGAACCCGATCCTTCCGCCTACCTGCGCGTCTACCGCGATGCGAAGCAGGTGGAGGCGACGCACTGTTATGTCGGTCGTCGCTGGCAGGATGTCATCGGCATGTTCCCGCCGCCGTCGGAAGTGGTCGACCACCGCATGCGCATGAACACCTTCCTCGGCAAATGGCTGCAGTACCTGGTCGAGCAGGGCCATGGCGTGGCGACGCTGCGCGCCGCTGCCGACGGCACCCCCGCGAGCGAGGCCGATACCGCGACGCCCTGAGCGGGCGTGCCGGTCCGCTGGCGTGGCCAGGTCGACCTTGCGCAGGTCGGCCCCACGCGGCCGACGCGCGTGGTGTCCGGGTTTGCGAGATGCCGGGGGATCCGCCGATGCGGGCTGACCGGGCGTCCCGCGTCGGGGGCGTTGCCCCGACCTACGACAGGTGAATCCCGGGAATCGGAGAAGAACCAAAGAAAAGCGGTTCGGCCACGGATGGACGCGGATGAGGCGGATCAGAAGCAGCGGGGGCGTGGCATCGCCTCGGTCTCTGTATTTGCTCTATCCGTGCACATCCGCGTGGATCCGTGGCAAAGAACAAGGTTCCGGCCCGTCCCCGATTCCGAGGGGCTCGACCGTAGGTCGGGGCAACGCCCCCGACGGAGGGAGTTCGCGAATCCGGGCACCGCGCGCGTCGGCCGCGTGGGGCCGACCTGCGCAAGGTCGGACGACCGTATTCCCCGGACTTGGGCGAAGAACCAAAAAACCGTCTGGAACGTTTTTTGACATTGCGTCAGCGATGGCCCGGAGGGTGGCCGCCATGGATGGCGGGTCACAAAAAAAAGCCCGCTTTCGCGGGCTTTTCGAAGAAGTGGCGTCCCCACGGGGATTCGAACCCCGGTGTCCACCGTGAAAGGGTGGTGTCCTAGGCCTCTAGACGATGGGGACGCAGTTTCTTTCAGGCATCGCCGGATCGGCCTGTGATCCGGAAATGTGGTGGAGCCAGGCGGGATCGAACCGCCGACCTCCTGCATGCCATGCAGGCGCTCTCCCAGCTGAGCTATGGCCCCGGTGTTTGGGAGCGCGAAATTGTAGGCAGGGAATCGGGGAGCGTCAACAAGTCTTTTGCGGTTTTTTCAGTGGACGTTGCAGGCGTCGATCGCGTCCACTCGAAATCAGCCGATGTCGGCCGCGATGTTCACCGGTAGCCGGCAGCCTGCAGTTCGAACAGTTCCGCATAGCGGCCGCCCTGGGCCATCAGCTGCTCGTGGGTGCCGCTGGCTTCGATGCGGCCCTGTTCGAGCACCAGGATGCGGTCGGCCATGCGCACGCTGGAGAAGCGGTGCGAGATCAGCACCGCGGTGCGCTGGTGCGACAGTTCCTTGAAACGCTTGAACACCTCGTACTCGCTGCGCGCGTCGAGCGCGGCGGTCGGTTCGTCGAGGATCATCACCTGCGCGTCGCGCATGTAGGCGCGGGCGATGGCGATCTTCTGCCATTGGCCGCCGGACAGGTCGACGCCGGTCTTGAAGCGGCGCCCGATCAACTGGTCGTAGCCGCCGGGCAGCGTGGCGATGATCTCGTCGGCCATCGAGCGGCGCGCGGCGTCGTTGATCCGCGCCGCATCGTCCATTGCCTCGATCCGGCCCACGCCGATGTTCTCGCCGGCGGTCAGGTGGTAGCGCACGAAGTCCTGGAAGATCACCCCGGTGTTGGCGCGCAGCGCGTCGAGGTCGTAGTCGCGCAGGTCGCGGCCATCGAGCAGGATGCGGCCCTCGTCCGGGTCGTACAGCCGCGCCAGCAGCTTGACCAGCGTGGTCTTGCCGGCGCCGTTCTCGCCGACCAGCGCCAGCACCTCGCCGGCATGCAGGGTGAAGTCGAGATTGCGCACCGCCCAGCGTTCGGCGCCCGGGTAGCGGAAGCCGACGTTCTCGAAGACGAAGCCCTCGCGGATCGGCTGCGGGAATGGAACGGGATCGGCCGGCGAGGTGATTTCCGGCTCGATCTCGAAGAACGAGAACAGGTCGTCGAGGTACAGCGCCTGGCCGGCGACCTGCGAGAAGCCGATCAGCAGGCTCTCCAGCAATTGCCGCAGCCGCCGGAAGCTGCCGGCCAGGAAGGTCAGGTCGCCGATGGTGAAATCGCCGCGCACCGTGTGCCAGGCGATGTAGGCATAGGCGACGTAGTAGCCGAGGGTGCCGAGCGCGGCCAGCAGCGTGCCCCAGAAGGCCCGCCGGCGGGCCAGCCCGCGGTTGGCGAGGAAGAACCGGTCGGCCAGCGTGCGGTAGCGGTCGATCAGGAACCGGTGCAGGCCGAAGATCTTCACTTCCTTCGCGGTGTCGACGCTGGCGCCGGTCTGGCGGACGTACTCGAGCTGGCGCCGCTCGGGCGTCCACTGGAAGTTCAGCGAATAACCCAGTGCATTGAAATGCGATTCGCCGACGAAGGCCGGGACCAGCGCGATCGCCAGCAGCAGGATCAGCCACGGCGCGTAGACCAGCAGGCCGATGGCGAAGCTGACGACGGTGATCGCGTCCTGCACCTGGCCGAACAACTGGCCCATCAGGTTCATGCGGCCCATCGTCTGGCGGCGCGCGCGGTCGAGCTTGTCCTGCAGGTCGGGGTCCTCGAAGTCCTCGAGGTCGAGCGTGGCCGCGTGCTCCATCAGCCGTACGCTGGTCGCGTTGGTGAACAGCTCCGACAGCAGGTTGTCGGCGTAGCTGACGATGCGCCCGAGCAGGTCCGAGCCGATCGCCAGCGCGAATTCCAGCGCCAGCAGCCCGGCCAGATGGGTCAGCGCGCCGCTGTGCCACGCGCTGCCCAGATCGTCGAAGCCGATGCCCAGGCCGACGACGCGGATCACCTCGTCGATGATCAGCTTGCCGATGTACAGCATCACCACCGGCAGCAGCGCCCGGATCAGGCGCAGGCTCATGCTGGTCAGGGTCAGCGCCGGGCTGGTCTGCCAGATCAGCCGCAGGAACGGCCGCAGGTTGCGCATCGCCTTGAAACGCTCGCGCAGGCTGGGGCGTCCTTCCGCGGCCGGACGCCGTTCGGGCTTGCCGGTGCCGGGTGGCGGCCCGGCGGCGCTGTCGTTGGATGTGCTCATGGCCGATCCGGACCGGTGTCGCGACATCCATCAGATGTCACAGGCAGGGCAGGCACGGACCGGCATTTGATGCGTGTCGCGACACCATGGGCGCGCGGCAGCGGCCGGCGACGCATCGGCGCACGACGGCGATGGCGCAGGAGAACACCGGACTGCCCGTCATCCGGGCCGCCGGCTGCGCATCGACTGGAAACCGCGCTCAGCCGTCTTCTTCCAGATCGAGTTCCGCGGTCGAGCCCGGCCCGCCCTGGGTTTCGGCGCCGGCGACCGCCTCGCCCGGGCGGCCGGCGGAGCGGCTGCCGTCGTCGAAGTGCAGCAGGTTGCGGACCTCGCGCACGCCGTCCAGCGAGGACACCAGCTTCAGCGCCGCCTCGATCATCGGGCGCTCGGGGACATCGCCGGTCAGCGTGACGACGCCGTCGGCCACCTCGACCAGCACTTCGCCGGCCTCGATGCCGGGGTCGCGGGCCAGCGCGGTGACGACGTTGTCGCCAAGCAGGTCGTCGGGGGCAGGGGATTGCGGGGTCATGGCAGGCTCGCTCGGAAGAGTGGACCTCAATGATGCGCCCATCTCCGTCAACGATGCGACAAGCGCGGATGGGCCGCGGGCCGTTCCGGCAAGGAGGACATCGCCGGCTCGTCCAGGCGCAGGGTCAGGCATTTGGCCGAACCGCCGGCCTTGAGGAACTCGTCGAGCGGCACCTCGTGGACAGCGTGGCCGGCGTCGCCCAGACGCCGTCGCAGTCCGTCGCTGGCCCGGTGCAGTACCAGCAGGTCGCCGAGATCGACCGCGTTGCAGCTGAAGGCGAGCGCATCGGCGTCGTCCATCGGCAGCCGCAGATCGGCCGGCACGCGGGCCTCGATCGTCGCGCGGGAGGCGGCGTCGAAGGCATCCGGGCAGTACATAAGCCCGCCCCCGGACAGCGGACAGAAACAGGTGTCGAGATGGTAGAAACGCGGATCGACCAGTTGCAGCGGTACGGTCTCGATCCCGAGCATGCGTTCGATCTCGGGCGCGGCCGCGGCATCGCTGCGATGGCCATGGCCGAGCCACAGCAGCGCCTGGCCGCGGTCGAGCAGCGCGTCGCCGGCGCCCTCGAACGCCAAGGTGTCGGGCAACGTCCGCACCCGGAAGCCGCGGCGCTCGAACCAGTCGATGAACCTCGCTTCCTCGCCGCGCCGCTCTGCATGACGGAAGCGGCTGGGGACGAAAGTCGTCCCCAGCACGAGGCCGGCATTGGCGGTGAAGGGCATGTCGGGCAGTCCCGGGCCGGCTTCGATGCATTCCACCGTGGCGCGGGTGGCGATCACGTCCACCAGCGCCTGCCACTGGCGTCGGGCGCGCTCGGGATCGGCGCTGCCCTGGTTGCCGTGCATCCAGGGATTGATCACGTAGTCCACCGCGAAATGGGTCGGTGGGCACATCAGGATGCGGGGGCGATGGGACATCGGGGGGCTCCGGTGGTCTGCCGCCGGCTTCGTGCCGACGCGGCATGGATGCAAGCCGGCTCTGGCGGCGCGGGCAATGCGGCTGATCCGGGCGGTAAAATAACAAGTTCAGCAATCGCCATCCGCCAGCCCAGAGGCCAGCCGTGACCCATAATCCGCCCGTCCGCGACGCATCCGTCCGCGCGCCCGTCTCGATCCGCCAGGAAGACCTGATCCAGTCCGTCGCCGACGCGCTCCAGTACATCAGCTACTACCACCCGGTCGACTACATCCGCAACCTCGCCGCCGCCTACGAGCGCGAGGCGTCCCCGGCGGCGAAGGATGCGATCGCCCAGATCCTGATCAACTCGCGCATGTGCGCCGAGGGCCACCGCCCGATCTGCCAGGACACCGGCATCGTCACCGTGTTCCTCGAGATCGGCATGGACGTGCGCTGGGACGATGCCACGATGGGCGTCGAGGACATGGTCAACGAGGGCGTGCGTCGCGCCTACAACCATCCGGACAACAAGCTCCGTGCCAGCGTGCTGGCCGATCCGGCCGGCAAGCGCAGCAACACGAAGGACAACACGCCCGGCGTGGTCAACGTCAAGATCGTGCCGGGCAACACGGTCGATGTCATCGTCGCGGCCAAGGGCGGCGGCTCGGAGGCCAAGTCCAAGTTCGCGATGCTCAATCCGTCGGACTCCATCGTCGACTGGGTGCTCAGGACCGTGCCGACGATGGGCGCGGGCTGGTGCCCGCCGGGCATGCTCGGCATCGGCATCGGCGGTACCGCCGAGAAGGCGATGCTGCTGGCCAAGGAGTCGCTGATGGAGCCGATCGACATCACCGACCTGCAGGCGCGCGGCCCGTCGAACCGTGCCGAGGAGCTGCGGCTGGAGCTCTACGACAAGGTCAACGCGCTGGGCATCGGCGCCCAGGGCCTCGGCGGCCTGACCACCGTGCTCGACATCAAGGTCAAGGATTTCCCGACCCACGCGGCGAACCTGCCGGTGGCGATGATCCCCAACTGCGCGGCGACCCGCCATGCGCATTTCACCCTCGACGGCAGCGGTCCGGTGATGCTCGATCCGCCGTCGCTGGCCGACTGGCCGGAGCTGACCTACAACCCGACCGGCGCGCGCCGCGTCGATCTCGACAGCATCACGCCGGAAGAGGTGACCACCTTCAGGCCGGGCGAGGTGCTGCTGCTCAGCGGCAAGCTGTTGACCGGCCGCGACGCCGCGCACAAGCGCATCGTCGACATGCTCAACCGCGGCGAGACGCTGCCGGTCGACCTCAAGGGCCGCTTCATCTACTACGTCGGCCCGGTCGATCCGGTGGCGGGCGAGGTCGTCGGCCCGGCCGGCCCGACCACGGCCACGCGCATGGACAAGTTCACCGAACAGGTGCTCGACCAGACCGGCCTGCTGGGCATGGTCGGCAAGGCCGAGCGCGGCCCGGCGGCGATCGACGCGATCAGGAAACACAAGTCCGTCTACCTGATGGCGGTCGGCGGCTCGGCGTACCTGGTGTCGAAGGCGATCAAGGCGGCGAAGGTGCTCGCGTTCGAGGATCTCGGCATGGAGGCGATCTACGAGTTCGAGGTCCAGGACATGCCGGTGACGGTGGCCGTGGATTCGGCCGGCACCTCGGTGCACGAGACCGGCCCGCGCGAGTGGAAGGCGCGGATCGCCGGCATTCCGGTGGTCGAGATCGCCTGAAGCGCCGCTGGCGCCCGCGGTTCAACCGTGCGGCTCGCTACAGCCCGGTAGGCGGATCAGGCGGCCAGCATCGCGCAACTGCAGCGTGGCGCCATCGGCGGTCTGCCGCAGTTCGAGCACGTCGGCCCGCCAGCCGGGCACGGCGTCGAAAGGTACGACTGGCGCGTCCTGCGGGATGCGGCGGCCGAAACCGTTGGAGTCGATCTCCAGCCGCGGCACCGTCAGGCAGGGGTCGTCGAGTTCCAGCCGAGCCAGTTCCTGCCCATCCTTTACCCGTACTGCGCGGAACGCGAGCGGAGTGGGGACGCGCATCGTCTCGCCGGCAAGGACGACGGCCACGCCGTCGGCGGTGTGGCCGATCCGGTCGGGCTGCCGGTTGGCGACGCGCATCGAGGGTTCGACCACCAGCCAGGCGATGCCCGCGTCGATGTCCAGCAGGTGGCCTTCCCCCAGCAGCACCACCTGCAGCGGCGCGTGCTGGATCAGGACCGTGTCGTACCATCCGGTCACCAGTCGAGACCACCCCGGGACCCGCATCCGGTGGTCGCGCAGGCTGGACAAGGCGTCCCGCCGTGGCGTCATCGATACCGGCATGCGCTCGAGCCGCAGCGTGCCGCCGGACGCGTCGACGAACGCGGGTATGCGCGCGTTGCCACTGCTGAACATCACCAGCAGATGGTCACCGGCCACCAGCACCTGCGACGGGCAGTAGAAGTCCCGCCACCGCCACTCGGGGCCGTCCGGATACAGCAGCGTGGCGATGTCACTGCCGCAGACCGGTTTGCGGCGATGGCGGACGTCGTACCGGGTCGATTCCGCGATCAGATAGCGGTCGTTGCCCCGGCGCCTGTGGGTGTCGACGGTCAGGCCATCGCGGTCGTAGATGCGCGCGGCAGCCGCCGCGGGCGAGTGCAGTGACGCGACGACCAGCAGCGCGAGTGCAGGCAACCACAGCAATACCCGGCGCACAGACCGCACGGACATCAGTCCACGTAGTCGTCGAAGATCTTCTTCCGGCGGAACGGCATCAGGTGCTGCCTGACGATGCCCTGCGGCACGGTCTCGAGCTTCATCACGCCATATTCTTCCGGCCATTCGCGCTGGTCGCGCGGCAGCTTGAAGGTGCCCATCAGCATGTCCACCAGCGGCAGGTGGATCGCGTAGTTGACGTCGATGTAGTCCTGCTGCCGGGCGTGGTGCCAGTGGTGGTAGCGCGGCAGCACCAGCAGGTACTCCAGCCAGCCGAAACGCACGCCGATGTTGGCGTGGGCGACCACCGCCTGCAGGCCGACCAGGATCACGTAGGCATTGACCGCCGGTGTCGAGAAGCCGAGCACGAGCAACGGCAGCAGCACGATGCTGCGGGTCAGCACGATCTCCACGAAATGGATGCGCGAACCGGCCAGCCAGTCCATCTCGCGGCTGGAATGGTGCACGGCGTGGAAGCGCCAGAGCCAGGGGATGTTGTGGTAGGCGCGGTGCAGCAGCGCCTGCGCCATGTCCGCGACGAACACCGCGATCAGGAACTGCGCCCATACCGGCAGCGACTGGATCGCATCCTTGAGCGCGGGAAACGCGGCAAGCCCGGCGATCGTGGAGGTCGAGGCCGTCACCAGGATCAGGATGAACTGCACCAGCACGTGGCTCATGAAGAAATACGCCAGGTCGGTGCGCCAGCCGCGGCGCAGCGGCGATACCCGGCGCTTGCCGAAGTAGTGCTCCAGCGGCACGAATACCAGCGCCGAGAAGAACAGCGAGATCACGAACCAGTCCAGGCCGAGCGAGTAGGGCGTCTCGCCGATGCTGTCGAACTGCACGTTGGTGCCGCCGAGCAGCACCGCCAGCGTCGCGCTGCCGACGCCGATCGTGGCGATGCGCTTGTTGCGGTCGCGCAGGATTGCCAGCGTGCCGAGGATGAAGGCCGCGACCAGCCCGGTCAGCAGCAGGTTGCGGGCGAAGCCCTCGTCGTAGACCGCGCGGAATTCCTTGCTGGTCAGCATTTCCGGGAAGTGGAAACAGACCACGCCGAAGACGCTGAGCAGGCCCAGCAGCGCGGAGGCGTAGGCGAAGAAGGAGCGTCGGGGCCTGGGGGCGGGAGCATCCATGCAGGGATCCGCTGTCGGGGGGGATTGGCCGGGAGGATAATCCAATCCGCCCCGGCATTGCCGGAGCGGGCCCGCGCGGGGTCGCGCAGGCGGCGTCAGCCGCCGTCGCCCGCCATCAGAACCACTCCAGCAGCGAGATGCCCAGGCCGACGTAGGTCGCGCGGTGGTTGTAGTCGATCAGGCTTTCTCCGTAGCCGCTGAACACCTGCAGGTGGCCGCGGAACGCGCGATGGATCGGGAACCCCCAGTCGAACTGCAGCGCACCGTGCGAGCGGTCGCCACCGCGCAGCGAATGGCGCGCCATCAGCGAGAACTCGTGGCCGTCGCGCACGTGGGTCAGGGTGACGTCGCCACGGCCGATGTAGTCCTCGATGTCGGGATTGTCGTCGTCGCTGCCGTCGGAGATGCGCACCCACGGCCGGATCATCAGCGCCCAGTCGTCGCGGTCCAGGCCGACGTTGAACATCACCCGGTTCCAGCTGCGCGACAGTGGGTCGCCACGGCCGTTGGACTGGTGGTTGATGCCGATCGCGGCCATGCGGCCGTGCCAGCCGGCGATGCTGTAGCCGTTGCGGAACACCAGCAGCACTTCCGGCTCGTAGTTGGTCTCGCGGAACGGGCGCGACTGCTCGCTGTTGTAGGTCTGCCAGCGCGAGCTCTGGGTGTAGCCCATCCAGATGTCGCCGTTGTTGCCGAACAGGTCCTCCCAGGCCTTGGTCTTGAAGCTGAGCTGGAACTTGGTCTCCAGGCTGTCGAGCTGCTGCGGCGTGGTCACGACGTTGTCGGGATTGGGCGAGGACGGCGTGCGGTTCACGCTCGACGTCCAGAACGCGGGGAACAGGTACACCGGCTTGTAGGCGCGCATGTTGAACAGGCCCAGCTTGGAGTCCTTGGCCAGCTCCCAGCGGCTGTCGAGCAGCGAGCCCTTGCCGGTGTTGGCGATCGCATCGTCGACCATGTCGTAGGCGAAGAGGTTGTCGCCGTCGGCGCGCCGCTGGGCCGGCGCCTGCAGCGTGGACGGATCGGCGTCGCCGTCGCGGACTTCGCGCGCCTGCGCCGCGGCCGAGTCTGCGGCCGCCGGCGTGGCCGCGCGGCGGCCGGTGGCGGCATCGAAGCAGGCCAGACGCTGCGCGTCCTGCTCCAGCGAGACGCAGGCATCGATGCTGGCCGGCGCGGGCGCCGGCTGGGCAGCGGCCACGGGCGCGAGGGCGGCCAGTGCGAGAAACAGGCTGGAATGCCGCAGGGTCATGGGGTCGTGTTCCTCGGTGTCAGCAGGTTGGGATAGTCCTCGGTGTTCTGCGCCTCGGCAACCTGTTTGTCGATGTCGCGGTTGACCGAGGTGTCGACGCCGGCGCTGTGCGCCGGTTCGGGCGCTGCGGCGGTCGCTTCCGGGGCGGCCGCATCCCGCGACAGCACGACGTAGGACGTGGTCTTCGGCCCGATGATGTCGTCGCGGGCGAAGGCGGCCTTGACCAGGCGGATCGCCTCGCTGCGGACCTTGCCCAGATCGGCGCTGCGCTGGTCGATCCAGCCGAAGAACTGCAGCCTGATGCCGCCGGGACCGTAATCAACGACCACCCAGGACGGCGCGGGATCGGCCAGGACGCCGTCGATGCTGGCGATCTCCTTGAGTGCGAGCGTCTGCGCCGCGCGGATCGACTGGCTGGCATCGACGCTCAACGTGAAATCGAATCGCCGCTTGGCGTTCGCGCTGTAGTTGAGGATCACCGCCTTGAACACCAGCGCGTTGGGCAGGCGCAGTTCGTTGCCCTCCACCGTCACCAGCACCATCGCCCGCGAGCTCAGGGCCGCGACCCGGCCCTCGTAGGTGTCGACCCGGACCATGTCGCCAGGCGCGAAGGGCCGGCGCAGGCTCAGCAGGATGCCGGCGATGTAGTTCTCGGCGATGTCCTTGAACGCGAAACCCAGCGCCAGCCCGAGTACGCCGGCCGAACCGAGCAGCGCACCGACCAGCGAGGTCGCATTGAGCAGGTCCAGCGCCACCAGGATGCCGGTGACGAGGACCACGGCGTAGACCGCGCGCCGGATCAGGCCGTCGAGATAGGGGTTCTTGGTGCGCAGCCTGAGCCAGTGCAGGCGGGTCGAAACGAGGCGCCCGACCCATGACGCCAGCAACACCACCAGCGCGGCCGCGAGCAGCAGCGGCAGTCCCGCGATCAGGCGTGTGAGCCGGTTCTGCAGCTCTTCGTGCACGGCGTCGA
This sequence comes from Proluteimonas luteida, assembly GCF_021191695.1. Taxonomy (GTDB): domain Bacteria; phylum Pseudomonadota; class Gammaproteobacteria; order Xanthomonadales; family Xanthomonadaceae; genus Luteimonas; species Luteimonas luteida. Next base: position 57,561 of record NZ_JAIWPT010000010.1, on the reverse strand, counting down.
AACGCCCGCGCACGTCGGCCTGGTCGGCCGGCAGCAGCGCGGTGATGTCGTTGGCCGGTTGCGGTTGCGCGGGCGTCTCCGCAGCGGCGGGCGCGGCCGGTGCGGCGGCAGGCGCGGCCTGCGCCGGTGCCGGCATCAGCCAGGCCAGCAGCAGCGCCAGCGCGATCGCGCGCCATGGCTGCAGGCCGGGAATCGGGGGACGCGGTTGCCGGTGGAGCACGGGCCGCGGGGACGAAGGGGCGGGAGCGGGGTGGGCATCGATCATGCGGCGTAGTTTGCCTTCAGATGAACCAGGTCAGCATGAAGATGCCGATCATCAGCACGGCCAGCGCCAGTTTCAGCGCGACCCCGAGCGCGATCCCCAGCCATGTGCCGAAGCCCACCTTCGTCGCGTTGCCAAGGCCAGCGATGCGCAGGTCGCGGCGGCTGGCCAGTTCGCCGGCCATCGCGCCGACGAAGGGGCCGGCGAACAGTCCGGGCAGGCCGAAGAACAGGCCGACGAACGTGCCCACGACCGCGCCCAGCAATGCCAGCCGGCTCGCCCCGACGCGCCTGGCGCCCACCGCCGTGGCCCAGAAATCGATGAGAAACGAGACCGCCGTCAACAATGCCAGCACGCCGAGCGCGAACGCGCCGACCCGGGTGAATCCGTCGGCCCAGGCCGCGACCAGCATGCCGGCGAACACCAGCGGCAGCCCGGGCAGCGCCGGCAGGATGACGCCGGCCAGTCCGATCACCACCAGCAGGATCGCGAGGATGTACCACAGTGCCTGCAGTTCCATCAGGGCTCCTGGCCGGGGGGATTGGCGGGGGATTGACAGGCGCGGAAAAGTGCGCGGAGACGCGATTGCAATTTCATGGGGGGCGGGGTACTTTGCGGTTGCTGTGTTTGTCAAGGTCACCGTGATTCGTGGCCTGGATGCAGTCGATTCGTGTTGGCATGTCCTACCGGTCCGCTACATCGTCGCACCCGTTTCCTCCTTGCAACCAGCCGCCTGTACCAGGCGTTCCATCGATCAGAGACACATCGACCAGTTCCAGGGAGAGTTGCAACAATGGCAGAACGCGAGACCGGTACCGTGAAGTGGTTCAACGACGCCAAGGGCTTCGGCTTCATCAGCCGCGAGAGCGGCGAAGACGTATTCGTGCACTTCCGTGCGATCCAGGGCCAGGGCTTCAAGAGTCTGCAGGAAGGCCAGAAGGTCAGCTTCACCGTCGTGCAGGGCCAGAAGGGCCTGCAGGCGGATGCCGTCCAGGCAGAATGATCCGGACGCGTCGGCACAACGCACAATGAAAAACCCGGCCTCGCGGCCGGGTTTTTCAGTTGGGGCGGCGCCCGGAGTCAGTAGACGTAGGCACGCCCGTTCTGCACCCGGACGTACGAACCTTCCTGGATGCCGCCGAGGTCGCTCTGGGTGAGCACGGTGGTGCGGCCGTCCTGCATGCGCACATGCACGTTGTACTGGCCGCTGCCCTCGGCCCGGTTCTGGATCGCGTTGCCGGCCACCGCGCCACCCGCGGCACCCGCGGCGATCGCCACGTTGCGCCGGCCCTTGCTGTCGGTGTTGCGACGCGCGAGTTCCTTGCCGGCGACCGCACCGACGATGCCGCCGATGACCGGGCCGGCGATGTTCGGATTGTTGTTGCCGCCCACGCTTTCGATGCGGGTCACGGTGCCGCAGTCGTAACAGTTCGCGGGACGGTTGTTGTAGCCCCCGCCATAGCCGCTGTTGTTGCCATAGCCGCCGGAGGAGTATCCCGGCGACGTGGCGCAGCCGGCCAGTGCGATCGAGGCGGCGAGTACGGCGGTGCCGACCACGTTTTTGACCACTCGACGATTGTTCATGGCGCTCCTCCAGTGCTGTCGCGACGTTGCGATGGATGCGGGCGGGGCGCCCGACGTCGTCAACTTAGGCGCGGTCGGGTGAACGCCACAGCAATTCCCCGGGCCGAAACCAGCACAGCGGACGCCGCATGCAGCGGCGATTCAGATCGGCTGTCGGGCCGTGCCGCGTGGAGGCGCCGCGGCGACGCCGTCGCAGACGCGCAAGCTCAGCCGCGGAAGTCCTGGTGGCAGGCGCCGCAGGATTCGCCGATCTGCTTGACGGCCGTGCCCAGGCTGGTGCAGTTCAGCGGCGGCGATGCCAGCGCCGCGTCCAGCGTGCGCCGCATCTGGCCGGCTGCGGCGACGAAGCCGCGGTTGTCGCGCAGGTCGGGGAAGGCAGGTTCGAGATCGTTGCCGAGTGCGCGCATCGCCTGCAGGTGCACCAGGTTGTCGGTGGGTGCGCAGCGATTGGCATCGACGTTGCCCGACAGCTGCGCCAGGTGCGCCTGGTAGAGCTGCATCACCGCATGGGGATAGCGGTCTTCCCAGGTCTTCCGGCCCTCGATCGCGCGCAGCAGCATCACCACCGCGACGATGCCCACCAGCAGACCCACGGCGAAGACGACGAGGTAACGGGCGGCCGCCGACGGTGGCTTGTCCGCAGCGGGGACCGGTTCGGGCTGGTGGGACATGCGGGCTCCTGGCTGGCGGTGTCGGGCCGCAAGATAGCACGCGGATTGATGCGGCCCGGTACGGGCTGCCGGTAGAATTCCGCGATGCAGCAGACACCGCTCGACGACAACGCACGCGCACGTTTTTCCGGGATCGACCGCCTGTACGGGCAGGGCACCGTCGCGCGACTGCAACAGTGCCGCGTCGCCGTCGTCGGGCTTGGCGGCGTCGGCTCGTGGATCGTCGAATCGCTGGTGCGCAGCGGCGTTGGCGGGCTGACGCTGTTCGATGCCGACGACCTGTGCGTGTCGAACACCAACCGCCAGCTGCCGGCGCTCGCCGGGCAGTACGGCCGCAACAAGGCCGAGGCGATGGCCGAGCGTTGCCGCGCGATCAATCCCGACGTGCAGGTCGAGGCGGTGGCGGCTTTCGTCACCCCGGCCAACCTGGCCGAGCTGCTCGACCGCGGCTTCGACCTGGTCGTCGACGCCTGCGACAGTTTCCGCAGCAAGGTCGAACTGATCGCCTGGTGCCGCCGCCGCAAGCTGCCGGTGGTCACGATCGGCGCGGCCGGCGGCCGCATCGACCCGACCCTGGTGCGGGTGCGCGATCTCTCGCGCACCGAGCACGACGCGATGCTGGCGCTGATCCGCAAGAAGCTACGGTCCGAGTTCAACTTCCCCAAGAGCGCCAAGCGCTATTTCGGCGTGCCGGCGGTCTACTCGCTGGAGAACGTGCGCTATCCGCAGGCCGACGGCAGCGTCTGCGGCCTGCGCCCGCAGCTGGGGCCGGATGCCGCGCTCAATCTCGATTGCGGCGGCGGGCTGGGGGCGGCGACGCACATCACCGGTGCGTTCGCGTTCGCGGCGGCGGGCAAGGCGATCGAGATGCTGCTGCGGCCGGCGCCGCCATCGCCCGGTTGATCCGGACAGCGGATCCGGATCAGTGCGGCGCGCCGCAGGCGGCGACCGTCCAGCCGAACAGGCGCGCGGCATTGCGCGTGGTCGCGTCGGCAAGCGTCTCGACCGGTTCGTTCCGCAGCGCGGCGACGACCGCGGCGATGTACGCCAGCCGCGCGGGTTCGTTGCGCTGGCCGCGGATCCCGGCGTCGGGCTGGTCCGGGGCGTCGGTTTCCAGCAGCAGCTGGTCCGCGGGCAGTCCGGCCACGGTACGCCGCAGACGCTGCGCGCGCGCATAGGTCACCGGTCCGCCGATGCCGACCAGGAAGCCGAGATCGTGCAGCTGCGCCGCCTGCTGGGGACTGCCCGGGAAACTGTGGACGACCCCGCGCACGCCCGGATGACGGCGGATCGATGCGATCACCGCGTCCACCGCGCGGCGCGCATGGACGATGACGGGCAGGTCGTGTTCGCGGGCGATCGCGAGCTGGCCATCGAAATAGAACTGCTGGCGTTCGCGGTCGAGACCGTCGACGAAGAAGTCGAGGCCGCACTCGCCGACGGCCACCGGGCGTTCGCGTGCGATCCATCCTTCCAGCGCATCCAGATCCGCGGGGCCGTGGTCGGACAGGAACATCGGGTGCAGGCCATAGGCCGGATACAGCCCGTCGTCGACGGCGCAGACCTCGCGCAGCCGCGGCCAGTCGCGGGCCCGGATCGCAGGGACGACCTGGCGCTGCACGCCGGCTCCGCGCGCGCGCGCGATCACCGCGGCGCGGTCGTCATCGAAGGCGTCGACATCGAGATGGCAATGGCTGTCGACCAGCATCCTGGCGCACCGTCAGCGGCGATGCGCCTCGCCATCGATGGGCGCGCGCGTCGGATCCCCGGCGGTGCCGCGCTGCTTCTTCTTGCGGTTGGCCAGCGCGATGGTCGTCAGGCCCAGCAGCAGCTCGTCGACGAAGGGAATCGGATCCGGGACGAGCACGGTGATGCCGAACAACACCGCGATCACGACGAACATGCGCGGGTAGCTGAGCTTGCCCAGCCAGGCCACCAGCGGGGCGGTGAAGAGGTTTGCCATCGGATTGCTCCGCCGGAACGGGATGCCGGTCACCGTAGCATGTGGTTGTGGAGGCACGGTTTATCAAGATTCCCATCAGGATTCATCGGGACGTCAGCCTGAAGGCGGAAATTCCGGCGGGCATTCAGCTTCGCGGTGCTGCAATGGCGACCGTGGACCACAGCGGCCGGACCGGCCGGAGGAGACGTCGATGAAGGGCAACACACTCGCGATCGCACTGGCATCGCTTCTGGTCGGCGGCGTCGCCGTCGGCGCCTATCACAACAGCCGCGATGCGGTCTCGCCCGCCAGTGAATCGATCGTCGCCGCGGCGGCCGACACCGGGGCCGTGGTCGATGCCGGAACCGGCGAACCGGTCGCCGACGTGCGCGACACGCTGGACTATGCGGACGTCGTCGCCGTGGCGCCGGTCACGCAACGGGAAACGCTGTACGCGACGGTGCTGGGCACCGATCCGGTGCGCGAGACGATGACGACCACCTCGCCGCGCGAGGTCTGCGAAGACGTGGTGGTGCAGGAGCGCCTGCCCGAGCGCGACGGCAACGTCGGCGGCACCGTGGTCGGTGCCGTCGTCGGCGGCCTGATCGGCAACCAGATCGGCGGCGGCAACGGACGCAAGGTCGCGACCGCGGCCGGCGCGGCGACCGGTGGCTACATCGGCAACCGGGTCGACCGCAACCACGTCGGCGGCCGCGTCGTCGAGCGCGTCGACCGCCAGTGCCGCACGGTGCAGGATTCGTCGCAGTCCTCGCGCGTGGTCGCCTACAACGTGACCTACCGCAATCCCGACGGCACCACCGGCACGCTGCGTACCGACAGCAAGCCCGGCAACCGCATCGAGCTGGGCGACGAGCAGCGCACGGTCGGCTACGACGTGACCTATCGCTACGAAGGCACCGAACGCACGATCCGCATGGACGAGGATCCGGGCGAACGCCTGCCGGTGATCAACGGCAGGATCATGACCGCCGCGGTGGACGAGACCGCCGAACGCGGTTGATCGTCACCCCATGGGGGTGGTGTCCTGAAGGGCCGGCATTGCCGGCTCTTCTTTTGTCCACCGTCCATGGTGGCCACCCCGGCCTTGGGTAGGTCGGGCCCAACGCGGCCGACGTGCGTGGCGTGTCCGGATTCGCGGGTTGTCGTGGGCCCCGTCCGTGTGGCCTGATCCGACCGCCGGCGTCGGGGCGTTGCCCCGACCTGCGATCACCGCACCGGGAATTTGATGCGCTGCGGGATCGCGGGATTGATGAGAGCGCCTAGACTATTCACCTTTCCGTCGGATCGAACCTCCATGGCCCTGCATCCCTACGACCTCTACGACGTCCGCTCCCTGCTCAGCGAGGAGGAGCGTGCGGTCCAGGATGCCGTGGCCCGCTTCACCGACGAGCGCGTGCTGCCGATCATCGGCGACTGTTTCGACCAGGCGCGGTTCCCGCGCGAGCTGGTCCCTGAGATGGCCGGGCTCGGCCTGCTCGGCGCGACGCTGCCCGAGGCGTACGGCTGCGCCGGGCTGAACGCGGTCAGCTACGGCCTGATCTGCCAGGAGCTGGAGCGCGGCGACAGCGGCCTGCGCAGCTTCGCCAGCGTGCAGTCGTCGCTGTGCATGTATCCGATCTTCGCCTACGGCAGCGAGGAACAGCGCCGGCGCTGGCTGCCGGACATGGCCGCGGGCCGGGTCATCGGCTGCTTCGGCCTGACCGAGCCGCATGGCGGTTCCGATCCGGCCAACATGAAGACCCACGCGAAGCAGGACGGCGGCGACTGGCTGCTGAACGGCTCGAAGATGTGGATCACCAACGGCAACCTGGCCGACATCGCCATCGTCTGGGCGAAGACCGAGGACGGCATCCAGGGTTTCGTCGTCGAGAAGGATTTCCCGGGATTCAGCGCGCAGGAGATCAAGCACAAGATGAGCCTGCGCGCGTCGGTGACCAGCGCGCTGTACTTCGACAACGTGCGCGTGCCCGAGGCCAACCGCCTGCCCAACGTCAAGGGCCTCAAGGGTCCGCTCGGCTGCCTGACCCAGGCGCGCTACGGCATCACCTGGGGTCCGATCGGCGCGGCGATCGCCTGTCTCGACGAGGCGCTGGGCTACTCGAAGGAACGCATCCTGTTCGACCGTCCGGTCGCGGCCACGCAGAGTGCGCAGATCAAGATGGCCGACTGGGCGCGGCGCATCACCAGCGCGCAGCTGCTGTCGCTGCAGCTCGGACGCCTGAAGGATGCCGGCACCATGCAGCCGACCCAGGTCTCGCTGGCGAAGTGGAACAACTGCCGCATGGCGATCGACATCGCCCGCGAGGCGCGCGACCTGCTGGGCGGCGCCGGCATCACCACCGAGCATTGCCCGATCCGCCACGGCCTGAACCTCGAATCGGTGATCACCTACGAGGGCACCGAGACCGTGCACCAGCTGGTGGTCGGGCGGGAATTGACCGGAATCAACGCGTTCTGAGCGGACCGGCCTGCGGGGTGCAGCACCTGTATCCGACCGCAGTCCGCGCCACATCGTCGGGAGGGACGACATGCCGCAGCCAATCATCATCGGTCCGGAACTGCACACCGCGCGGCTGACGCTGCGGGTGCCGCGGATCGAGGATTTCGACCGCTACGCCGAGGTCATCGGCGACGAGGCGGCCGCGCGCTACATCGGCGGCCACCAGCCCCGCGCCGGCGCCTGGCGCCGCTTCCTGCAGATGCCCGGCGCCTGGGTGGTGCAGGGCTTCGCGATGTTTTCGGTGATCGAGACCGCGAGCGGCCGCTGGCTCGGCCAGGCCGGACCGTGGCAGCCCGACGGCTGGCCCGGCACCGAGGTCGGCTTCGTGTTCCATCCCGACGCCTGGGGGCAGGGCTACGCCCGCGAGGCCGCGACCGCGGCGATCGACTGGGCGTTCGACACGCTGGGCTGGGACGAGGTGATCCACTGCATCGATCCCGACAACGTCGCCTCGCAGCGTCTCGCGCAGCGGCTGGGATCGGTCAACAGCGGACCGGGGCGGCTGCCGCCGCCGAATCACGAGCACGCGGTCGATATCTGGCGCCAGAGCGCGGCGCAGTGGCGTGCGCGCCGGGCGGACGAGGGGCGCGCATGATCGCGCGGCCGGCGTCGCCGCTCGGGCCGACCCTGGAAACCCCGCGCCTGTGGCTGCGCCCGCCGGTGGCGGAGGATTTCGAGGCCTGGGCGACATTCCGTGCCGACGCGGAGGCGGCGCGCTACATCGGCGGCACCGAGCCGCGGCCGGTGGCGTGGCGCTCGCTGGCGGCGATGGCCGGCGCCTGGCATCTCAAGGGGTTCGCGATGTTCTCGCTGATCGACAGGCAAAGCGGCGCGTGGCTCGGCCGGGTCGGGCCGTGGCAGCCGGAAGGCTGGCCGGGCACGGAGGTCGGCTGGAGCGTGGTGCGCGCGGCATGGGGCCGGGGTTACGCATCCGAGGCCGCGATCGCGACGATCGACTGGGCATTCGACGCGCTGGGCTGGGACGAGGTGATCCATACTATCGACCCGGACAACCTGGCCTCGAAGGCCGTTGCCCGGAAACTCGGCTCGCGGCTGCTGCGCATGGGACGTCTGCCCGAGCCGCATCACGAAAAGCCGGTCGAGATCTGGGGCCAGTCGCGCGACGACTGGCGCGGGCGGGTGCGGCGATGATCACGCTGCACGGCTACACCGCGTCGGGAAACTGCCACAAGCCAAGGCTGCTGCTCGAGCAGCTGGGCCGCGCCTATCGCTGGGTCGACGTCGACAGCCCCAACGGCGCCACCCGGACACCGGCATTCCTCGCGCTGAACCCGAACGGCAAGGTCCCGGTGCTGGTCCGCGGCGATGGCGCGGTGCTCACCGAGTCGAACGCGATGCTGGTGTGGCTGGCGGAAGGCAGCCCGTTCCTGCCCGCGGATGCGTGGCAGCGCGCACAGGCGCTGTCGTGGCTGTTCTTCGAGCAGTACAGCCACGAACCGTACGTGGCGGTCGCGCGCTTCATCCGCGGCTGGACGCCGCTGGATGCGCCGCGCCGGGCGGAGTTGCCGGCGCTGCTCGAACGCGGCCACCAGGCTCTTGCGGTGATGGAGCGCCACCTGTCCCGGACCCCTTGGTTCACCGGCGAGGCGTACGGGATCGCCGACATCGCGTTGTTCGCCTATACCGGCGTGGCCCACCACGGCGGCTTCGACCTGTCCGCGTATCCCGCGATCGGCGACTGGCTGGCGCGCGTGCGCGCCACGCCCGGCTTCCGGGCGATGCCCGATCCCGCGCCCGCGAACGCCGCGCTGATCGAGGCATCGCCGTAGGCCCCGGTCCCGACCGCCATCCCCTCATCTCCGGCGGGCCGCGGCCCGCACCAGCCGAAGAGCGCGCATGTCCGTCACCGTCCCCAACCCCATTCCCGCCCGCATGCGAGGCCTCAACCGGGCCGAGATCTGCGACGTCAACTTCGGCGAATTCGTCGGCGCCTGGAACGGCCGGCCTGCGCAGGGCCCACCGTTCGACGTGGATCCGGTCCTGCCGGGCAGCGAGCTCGACGCCCGCGGCTTCCGCGAACTGTTCGAATCGCAGTTGATCAGCCGCCATCTCGACCTGATGGCGCGGGTGCTGCGGGTGCAGAACAAGGTCTTCTACACCATCGGTTCGAGCGGCCACGAGGGCAACGCGATGGTCGCGCGGCTGACCCGGCACACCGATCCGGCATTCCTGCACTACCGCAGCGGCGCCTTCATGGCCGAGCGCTTCCGCAAGCTGCCGGGCGAGGACGGCAGGCCGCGCGACCCGGTCATGGACTCGGCGCTGTCGTTCGCCGCCAGCCGCGACGACCCGGCCAGCGGTGGCCGGCACAAGGTCTGGGGCAGCAAGCCGCTGTGGGTGCTGCCGCAGACCTCGACGATCGCCTCGCACCTGCCCAAGGCGCTGGGCACCGCGGTCGCGATCGAGCAGGCGCAGCGCATCGGCCATGCGCTGCCCGTGCCCGGGGACAGCATCGTCGTCTGTTCGTTCGGCGACGCGTCCAGCAACCATGCGACCGCGCAGACCGCGTTCAACGCCGCGGCGTGGACCGCCTACCAGAAGCTGCCGGCGCCGGTGCTGTTCGTCTGCGAGGACAACGGCATCGGCATCTCGGTCAAGACCCCGGACGGCTGGATCGCGCGCAACTTCGCCGCGCGCCCGGACTTGGACTACTTCGCCGCCGACGGCCTCGACCTCGCCGCCGGCTATGGCGACGTGCAGCGCGCCGTCGCGCACTGCCGCCGCACCCGCCGGCCGACGTTCCTGCACCTGCGCACCACCCGGATCATGGGCCACGCCGGTACCGACTTCGAGATCGAGTGGCGGCCGCTGGCCGAACTGTGCGCGGTCGAGGCCGGCGACCCGTTGCTGCGCTCGGCGGCGATCGCGCTCGAGTCCGGGCTGATGACGCGCGACGAGGTGATCGGCCTCTACGAGTCGACGCGCGCGCGATGTTTCGCCGCGGCCGAGGAGGCCGACCGCCGGCCACGCCTGACCACGCTGGTGGATGTCATGGCCCCGCTGGCGCCGTACTCGCCGGCGCAGGTACAGGCCGAGGCCACGCGGTCCGCCGCCGCGGACGCACGCACGGCGGCGTTCGGCGGCCATGACAGGCTGCCCGAGCTGCAGCCGCCGCGGCACCTGGCGGTGCAGATCAATGCCGCGCTGCACGACCTGTTCGCCAAGTATCCCGAGGCCCTGCTGTTCGGCGAGGACGTGGCGCAGAAGGGCGGTGTCTATACCGTCACCAAGGGCCTGCAGAAGGCGTTCGGCCCGCGCCGGGTGTTCAACACGCTGCTCGACGAGACCGTCATCCTCGGCCTGGCCCAGGGCTACGCCAACATGGGGCTGCTGCCGCTGCCCGAGATCCAGTACCTGGCGTACTTCCACAACGCCGGCGACCAGATCCGCGGCGAAGCGGCCAGCCTGCAGTTCTTCAGCAACGGCCAGTACCGCAACCCGATGGTGCTGCGGATCGCCTCGCTCGGTTACCAGCGCGGCTTCGGCGGGCACTTCCACAACGACAACTCGGTCGCTGCGCTGCGCGACATTCCCGGGCTGGTGGTCGGCTGCCCGAGCCGCGGCGACGATGCGGCGATGATGCTGCGCACCCTGGCGGCGCTGGCGAAGGTCGATGGCCGCGTCTGCGCACTGCTCGAGCCGATCGCGCTGTACATGACCAAGGATCTGTACGCGCCCGGCGACGGCGGCTGGTCGACCCCGTATCCCGCGCCCGACCAGGCGCTGGTGCTGGGCGAGGAGCGGGTCTATGCGCCCGAGTCCACCGACTGCCTGATCCTGACCTTCGGCAACGGCGTACCGATGGGCCTGCGCGCGGCGCGGACGATCGAGGCCCGGCGCGGCTGGCGCGTGCGCGTGGTCGACCTGCGCTGGCTGCTGCCGCTCAACGAGGGCGCGATCGCGCGGCACGTGGCCGAATGCGACCGCGTCATCGTCGTCGACGAAGGCCGGCGCAGCGCCGGCGTGGGCGAGGGCATCATCACCGCGATCGCCGAGGCGGGATTCGGCGACAGGCCGTTGCGGCGCGTCGTCGGCGCCGACACGTTCACGCCGCTGGCCGGCGCCGCGTTCCTGGTGATCCCGTCCGAGGACGACATCGTGGCCGCTGCCGACGCCCTCTAGGAGGGGGCGGCAAACAGGTTCGACGAAGTGCCGGGGCGGAACAGGCCAGAGTCCCGGCGTCGGGGGCGTTGCCAAGACCTGCGAGGCTTGTTGGGAATCGGCAAGTCAGGCCTTGCCGTAGGTCGGCCCCACGCGGCCGACGCGCAACGCTCCGGATCCGCGCGATGTCGCGGGACCCGCCTGCCCACGCTCCGGCCGCCGGTGCCCGGGGGAGCCGGGGTCAGTCGGCGAACTGCACCCGGACCTCGACGCGCCGGTTCGGCGCCAGGCAGGCGACCAGCGCCTGGCGAGGGGTGTCGTCGCAGGTCACGATCGGTTCGACGTCGCCGCGGCCCACCGCGGTGATGCGCTCGGCCGGTACGCCACGCTCGACCAGATAGCTGCGCACCGCCTCGGCACGCTGGTTCGACAGGCGCAGGTTGGCCTGCGGGTTGCCGATGCGGTCGCTGTGGCCGATCACGTGCACGACCTCCAGCGGCCGGCCGTCCGCGAGCCGGGCGGCCAGCGCGTCCAGCTCGGCACGGCCCTCAGGCCCGATGTCGCGGATGCCGGCCTTGCCGAACGCGAACAGGCCGTCGGCGCCCAACCGCTCCACCTGGGTACGCGGCTCCGGGGCCGGGGCCGGTTCGGGCTCGGGTTGCGGCGTGGATGCGCAGGCGCCAAGCAGCAATGCGGCCGCCAGGGCCGTGGGCAACGCGACAGATACGCTCTTGTTCATGATGTCCCCTTCGACGCGTGTTGGACCATGGGCACCCGCCCGATGGTGTTGAACCCCAAGGAACGCGGGCCGGTTCTCGGCCCTGCGTCGACATCCCCCTGATGCGCTTGCGCCCTGTCGTGGCCGGAGCATAGCAGTGGAGGACGACGACCATGCAACGGGCCGCCCGGTTGCGCCAGGCGGCGCGACGATCAGCGCGCCAGGCCGTCGCGCAGGGGACGCAGGACTGCCGGCTGGCCGGCCACCGCGAGGTCCGCGGCCGGATCGAGATCCTGCGCGAGCACCGCAAGGTGCAGGGTGCCGGCGCTGCATACCAGCTTGCCGGCGACGCGCTCGCCCAGCAGCACGTCGCTGCCCGGTTCCGGCGTCGCCGCGGACTCGAGCGCGAACAGGCCGCGCTTGGCCTGGCCAAGGAAATGCGTGCGCGCGACGATCTCCTGTCCGGGATAGCAGCCCTTCCTGATGCTGTAGGCACGCAGCCGTTCGAGCGAGAGCTGCTGTGGCGTCCATTGCTCGCGCTGGCTGGCCGGCAGCCGCGGCAGGCCGTACTCGAGGTCGGCGTGGCGCCATTGCGCGGCGAAGTCGGCCGATTCCGGGGCGCAAGGGCCGCCATCGACGATGCGCAGCGTCCGCGGCGAGCCGGGGTCGCCGAAATCGATCTCGATCGCGTCCCCGTCCATCGCGGCCAGTGCGCTGCCGGCGGCCGCGCCGGGCGCGTGCATGCCGCCGGCGATCATTGCGTCGGGCACGCTGATGCGCAGCTTGCTGCGAAAGACGAAGCGTTGCAGCGATGCGGCGAATGCGTCGGCTACCGCGTCCAGCAGCACCAGGTCGATGCGTTCGCCATGCACGCGCAGCAGCGCGAAGATCGCGACGACGCGGCCCTTGGGCGTCAGCCACGCGCTCCAGTGCCAGTGTCCGTCGGCGAGGGCGGTCACGTCGCTGGTGAACTGCGCCTGCGCGAACGCGACCGCGTCGCGGCCTTCCAGGCGCACGCAATGCGCGCCGGGAACGGCGAAAAAAGCGGCAACGGGTAATTCCAGCTTGTCGGACATGGGTGCGGGACTTAAACTTGAACGGATGATCAACCCGGACATCATAGGCGACGACGTCGCGGTGCCGCGGTCGGAGCCGGCGGAAACGCCGGTTCCGGCACCGGAACCCGGGGTCGAGGTCGGCGGCCGCGACGGCCTCGACCCGACGCGCTATGGCGACTGGGAAAAGAACGGTCGTTGTATCGATTTTTGATTTCACGGCCGCGTCGCGCGCCGCGATCGGCCCATTCCAGCCACGCGGCACGCAGCCGCCAGCGAGGAGACCAGCACAGCGATGGCAAACCGCGAACGTCCCTTGTCACCGCATCTGCAGGTCTACCGGCCCCAGATCACCACGGTGATGTCGATCCTCCACCGCATCACCGGCATCGCGATCGCCGTCGGTGCCTTCGGCCTGGTCTGGTGGCTGCTTGCCGTCGCCGCGGGCGGCGAGGCCTATGCCAGCGTTTCGGCCTGCCTGGCCTCGCCGCTGGGCAAGCTGGTGCTCGCCGCGTTCTCGCTGGCCCTGGTCTACCACCTGCTCAACGGCATCCGCCACCTGCTGTGGGACGCGGGCTGGGGCTTCGAACTGCCGGAGGTCTACCGCTCCGGCTATACCGTGTTCGCGCTCGGCTTCGTGCTGACCGCCGCGATCTGGTTCATTGCATTGCGGGGTGGCGCATGAGCGAGACCAAGACACCCGAGGGCGCGGTGCGTCCGCGCGATTTCCGTACCCCGGTGGGTCGCGCCCGCGGCCTCGGCTCGGGCAAGACCGGTACCGGCCACTTCTGGTGGCAGCGGGTCACCGCGGTGGCGCTGGTGCCGCTGGTCGCCTGGTTCGTCGGCACCCTGGTGTCGCTGGTCGGCGCCGACCTGGCCACGGTGCAGGCGGTGCTCGCGCGTCCGTTCAACGCGATCACCTTCTCGCTGTTCGCGATCGCGCTGTTCTGGCACGCCAAGCTCGGCCTGCAGGTCGTGATCGAGGACTACATCCACCAGCGTGCTGTCGAGGTCGCGCTGCAACTGCTCGTCACGTTCGCCTGTGCCTTCGGCGCGCTGGCGTCGCTGTACGCGATCGCGCGCATCGCACTGCTGGGCTGAGAACTCCATGACCAACGCTTACAAGATCACCGAACACAAGTACGACATGATCGTCGTCGGCGCCGGCGGCGCCGGCCTGCGCGCGACCTTCGGCCTGGCCCACAAGGGCCTGCAGACGGCGTGCCTGACCAAGGTGTTTCCGACCCGCTCGCACACCGTCGCGGCGCAGGGCGGCATCTCCGCCGCGCTCGGCAACATGGGCGAGGACGACTGGCGCTTCCATTTCTACGACACCATCAAGGGCTCGGACTGGCTGGGCGACCAGGACGCGATCCAGTACATGTGCCGCGAGGCGATCCCCGCGATCATCGAACTCGAGCACCAGGGCGTGCCGTTCTCGCGCACCGACGAGGGCAAGATCTACCAGCGCCCGTTCGGCGGCATGACCACGCACTACGGCAAGGGCATCGCCCAGCGTACCTGTGCCGCCGCCGACCGCACCGGCCACGCGATCCTGCACACGCTCTACCAGCAGTCGCTGGCGCACGACGCGCGCTTCTTCATCGAGTACTTCGCGCTCGACTTGATCATGGACGAGGAGGGCGCCTGCAAGGGCGTGCTCGCGCTCGACATGGCCGAGGGCACGCTGCACCTGTTCCGCGCCCAGGGCGTGGTGCTGGCGACCGGCGGCTACGGCCGCGCGTACTTCTCCGCGACCTCGGCCCACACCTGCACCGGCGACGGCGGCGGCATGGCGCTGCGCGCGGGCCTGGGCCTGCAGGACATGGAGTTCGTGCAGTTCCACCCGACCGGCATCTACGGCGCCGGCTGCCTGATCACCGAGGGCGTGCGCGGCGAAGGCGGCATCCTGCGCAATGCGCAGGGCGAGCGCTTCATGGAGCGCTACGCGCCCAACGCCAAGGACCTCGCCTCGCGCGACGTGGTCAGCCGCTCGATGACGATGGAGATCCGCGAGGGCCGCGGCGTCGGCGACCACCAGGACCACATCTACCTCGACCTGACCCACCTCGACCCGAAGGACATCCACGAGAAACTGCCCGGCATCGCCGAGAGCGCGCGGATCTTCGCCGGCGTCGACGTCGAGACCCAGCCGATCCCCGTGATCCCGACCGTCCACTACAACATGGGCGGCATCCCGACCAATTACCACGGCGAAGTCGTGCAGCTGAAGAACGGCGACCCGGATGCGGTGGTCCCGGGCCTGTACGCGATCGGCGAGGCCGCATGCGTATCGGTGCACGGCGCCAACCGCCTCGGCTCCAACTCGCTGCTCGACCTGGTCGTGTTCGGCCGCGCGGTCGCCAACCGCTGCGCCGAGACCATCACCCCGAACGCGCGCCACAAGCCGCTCGCATCCGACGCCTGCGACAAGGCGCTGGCCAACCTCGACGCGCTGCGCCATGCCAACGGCGGCACGCCGACGGCGGTGATCCGCGACCGCATGCAGCGCACGATGCAGAACGACGCCGCGGTGTTCCGCACCAGCAAGACCCTGGCCGAGGGCGTGGAGAAGATCCGCGAGATCCACGCCTCGTTCGCCGACGTCAAGGTCAGCGACCGCTCGCTGGTCTGGAACTCGGACCTGATCGAGACGATGGAACTGCAGAACCTGCTGGGCCAGGCACTGGCGACGATCGTCTCGGCCGAGAACCGCAAGGAGTCCCGCGGCGCGCATGCGCAGGAGGACTACCCCGAGCGCGACGACGTGAACTGGCAGAAGCACACCCTGTGCTGGGTGGACGGGGCCGGCAACACCACGATCGATTACCGCCCGGTGCACATGTACACGCTCGACGATGAAGTCGAGATCGTGCCGCCGAAAGCACGCGTTTATTGACAGCCGTCATTGGTGATTCGTGATTGGTGATTCGCAAATGCAGACGTTTCGCGCATCCCCGCTCTTTCGAATCACGAATCACTAATTACGAATCACGGACTCATCCATGGCCGAATTCACCCTCCCGAAGAACTCCAAGGTGCAGAAGGGCCGGCACTTCCCGGCCGCGCAGGATGCCAAGCGCACCCGTACCTTCAAGGTCTACCGCTGGAATCCGGAGGACGGCCGCAACCCGTCGACCGACACCTACGAGGTCGATCTCGACAAGTGCGGCCCGATGGTTCTCGACGCGCTGATCAAGATCAAGAACGAGATCGACCCGACGCTGACCTTCCGCCGTTCCTGCCGCGAGGGCATCTGCGGTTCGTGCGCGATGAACATCGACGGCACCAACACGCTGGCCTGCACCCGCGCGATCGACGACTGCAAGAAGTCCGAGGTGCCGATCTACCCGCTGCCGCACATGGAAGTGGTCAAGGACCTGGTCCCCGACCTGACCCATTTCTACGCGCAGTACGCGTCGATCCAGCCGTGGCTGCGCACGCAGACGCCGGCGCCGCCGGACCGCGAGCGCCTGCAGTCCAAGGAAGACCGCGCCAAGCTGGACGGCCTGTACGAGTGCATCCTGTGCGCCTGCTGCACCACCAGCTGCCCGAGCTACTGGTGGAACGGCGACCGCTACCTCGGCCCGGCCGTGCTGCTGCAGGCCTACCGCTGGATCATCGACAGCCGCGACGAGGACACCGGCAAGCGCCTGGACGATCTGGAAGATCCGTTCAAGCTCTATCGCTGCCACACGATCATGAACTGCGCACGGACCTGTCCGAAGGGCCTGAACCCGGCCAAGGCGATCGGCGAGATCAAGCGGCTGATGCTGGCCCGCCAGGGCTGAGAGGCTGAGAGTCAATCGCTCGCCTACTGCGACCGCCGCCGAGCGCCCGTGACGGCGGCGCGCCGGGCGAAAACTGCGGTCATTTGGCTCGCCAAACTCCCTTGCTTTCACCCGGCACGCCTTGCCACGGACGCCCGGCGACACTCTCGCTACGGCGTTCGATCGACTCTCAACCTCCGAGCATCCGGCCACGGATGGACGGGCAGGGCGCCCCGAAGTCCGTGGACCTGCGCCACGGACGGCCGCTGGATTCTGATTCTGGAGCGAAGCCGGGATGACCGACAGTCACGACAACGACGCCGAACTCGGCCGGCTGCGCTGGCGCAGCCGCCGCGGCATGCGCGAGCTCGACCGGCTGCTGGAACGCTGGCTCGACCGGCGCTGGGCGGTCGCGCCCGAATCCGAACGCGGGCTTTTCCGACAGCTGCTCGATTGCGAGGACGATAAGCTCTGGCTCTGGTTCCTCGGCCACGAGCACCCGCAAGATGCCGACCTCGACGCGCTCGTCCAGTCCATCCGCGCACTGCCGCCTTGAGTGGCGGCCATCTCGCCTGGCAGGCGCGGCACTGTCGCTGCTGACGCTGGCCGCCGTCGCATCGATCTTCGCCTCGGAGATGCCGCGGCCCGTGGCCTGGCCGCTCGCGGCCGTCGTCGTGCTGCACGGCCTCCACCTGCTGCGGCGCGAACTGCGTCGACCGCCGCGCGTGCTGGTGGCCGACGGCGCGGCCGGACGCTGGCATCTGGACGGCGCAGCGCTCGACGATGCGCAGCTGCGCTGGCGCGGTCCGCTGGCGCGCCTGGCGTGGCGCGATGCGGCCGGCAGGCGCCACGCGCTGCTGTGGTGGCCCGACACCCTGCCGCCGGCGCGACGACGTGAACTGCGACTGGCCGCATCGGCATTCCCGACGCCACCGCGACCGGGAACGATGGCACCATAGCCATCCCTCGGCTTCAGCCCTTGCGGGGCCTCCCGCGCGACGCGCCGGCGTCCCCGCGACCGCCGCCGCGTCCTCGACCTGCCCATGCTCAGACCCATCCCCGCGGCCATCGGCCTGCGCTACCTGCGCGCCAAGCGGCGCAACGGCTTCATTTCCTTCATCTCGCTGGCGTCGATCCTCGGCATCGCCATCGGCGTGACCGTGCTGATCACCACGCTGGCGGTGATGAGCGGTTTCCAGAAGGAGATCCGCGACCGCATGCTGGGGATGGTCGCGCATGCGACGATCAGCGCCGACGGCGACACGATGCAGAACTGGGCCCGCGCGGTCGATGTCGCGCGCCAGGATCCGCGCATCGCCGGCGCGGCCCCCTACATCGACACCCAGGCGCTGTTGCGCGGCGTGCGCAACGAGCCGGCGGCGATCCGCGCAGTCTCGCCCGAGGACGAGGAGAGCGTGTCCGACCTCGGCACGGCCATGGTCGAGGGCGCCCTGTCGGACCTGCAGCCGGGCAGCTTCAACATCGTGCTCGGCCGCGAGCTGGCGCTGTGGCTCGGGGTGCACGTGGGCGACAGCGTGATCGTCACCACCGATTTCCAGGTCACGCCGATGGGCGCGGTGCCGCAGCTCAAGCGCTTCACCGTCAGCGGCATCTTCGAGGCCGGCTACCAGGATTTCGACCGGCGTCTGGCCGTGGTCAACCTCAACGACGCGCAGCGGCTGCTGCGGGTCGGCGAGGGGGTCACCGGCGTGCGCCTGAAGCTGCACGACATGGACCGCGCCTGGGACGTCGCGCGCGACCTGGCGATGCGGCTCGGCGGCAGCTACATGGTCAGCGACTGGAGCCGCGAGAACGCCAACATGTTCCGGGCGCTGAAGCTGGAGAAGACCATGATCGGCATCCTGCTGTCGCTGATCATCGTCATGGGATCGTTCAACCTGGTCGCCTCGCAGGTCAGCCTGGTGACCGACAAGCAGGCCGACATCGCGATCCTGCGCACGCTCGGGTTGACGCCGGGCGGGGTGATGCAGGTGTTCATGGTCCAGGGCACGATGATCGGCGTCATCGGCACCGTGCTGGGCATCACCGGCGGGCTGCTGCTGACCTTCAACCTCGAGCACATCCTGCGCGGCATCGAGCGCCTGTTCGGCGTCGTGCTGATGCCCGAGGACGTCTATTACGTGACCGGACTGCCGATCGACCTGCAGGTCAGCGACGTGGTGATGATCGCCAGCGTCGCGCTGGTGATGGCGTTCCTGGCGACGATCTATCCCGCGTGGCGTGCCGCGCGCACCGCGCCGGCGGAGGCGCTGCGCTATGAGTGAGACGATGACGAGCGATGCCGGTGTGGTGCTCGCGGCCGAGGGCCTGGGCAAGACCTATGCCGAAGGTAAGCTGCATACGCCGGTGTTCGACGGCCTGGACTTCGAGGTCCGCGCCGGCGAGACGGTGGCGATCCTGGGCGCGTCCGGCGCCGGCAAGAGCACGCTGCTGCACCTGCTGGGCGGTCTCGATGTCCCGACCTCGGGCGAGGTGTTCGTGTCCGGGCAGAAGATGAGCGCACTGTCGAACGCGGCGCGCGGCACATTGCGCAATCGCGCACTCGGCTTCGTCTACCAGTTCCACCACCTGCTGCCCGAGTTCACCGCGCTGGAGAACGTGATGCTGCCGGCACTGCTCAACGGCGCCAGCGACGCCGACGCCACGGAGCGCGCGCAGGGCCTGCTGGAGTCGGTCGGCCTTGGCCATCGTCTCGCGCACAAGCCGGGCGAACTGTCGGGCGGCGAACGCCAGCGCGCCGCGGTTGCGCGTGCGCTGGTCAACAAACCGGCCTGCGTGCTCGGCGACGAGCCCACTGGCAATCTCGACGAGCGCACAGCGGCGACGGTGTTCGAACAGATGCTCGAACTCAACCGCGCCCAGCGCACCAGCCTGGTGCTGGTCACCCACGACCGCCGCCTCGCGCGCAAGCTCGACCGGGTCATGGAACTGCACCAAGGCAAGCTGCGCGAGATCCCGAAAAGCGACGTGTAGGGCGAGAGGCCTGCTCGGCCTCTACGTGGTGTCGACGAACGGCCGCAGGTCGGGGCCACGCCCCCCGACGCGCGCGATGTCCGGGAAAACCGGGCCCCGCGCTACTCGCCCGGCTTCGCCGCCTCGACCGGTGCGTTGGTCGCGGCCTTGCGCGACAGCCGCGCCTCGCGGTGGGCGATGTAGGCGTTGGCGGCGAGGATGATCGTCGCGCCGGCCAGGGTCCAGCGGTCGATGACCTCGCCGAACAGCGCCCAGCCCAGCGCCACCACGACCGGCAGCTGCATGAAGCTGATCGGGGTCAGCGCCGAGACATCGCCGAGCTTCAGGGCCCGGGTCCACAGCATGTGGCCGCCGGTGCCGAAGATGCCGGTCGCCACGACCCACAGCCAGGTGATGCCGCTCGGCCACTGCCAGACCCACAGCGCCGGCAGCATCGACATGGGCACCCACAGCAGCGTGGTCCAGATGACGATGCGGTCCGCGGGTTCCACCTTGGCCAGCAGTTTGATCTGGATCGAGACGATGCCGCTGAGCACCGCCGCGGCGACCGCCACCAGCATGCCGGCCGAGAACGCGCTCGACCACGGCCGCAGGATCACCAGAACGCCGACGAAGCCGAGCGCGACCGCGGTCCAGCGCCGTGCACGGACCTGCTCGTGCAGGATGAACACCGCGGCGATGGTGACGAAGATCGGCGTCGAGTACGACAGCGACACCGCCTGCGCCAGCGGCAGGTGGCCGATCGCCCAGAAGCCGCAAAACATCGACACCACGCCGACGAAGCAGCGGAACAGGTAGCGCGGGAACTGGTCGGTCTTCAGGAAGCCGATGCCGCGCCCGGCGCGCAGCAGCAGCGGCAGCGCCACCAGCATGCCGAAGAAGTTGCGGAAGAACGCGACCTCGAAGGTATGCAGGGTCTCGGAGGCCAGGCGGATGGCGATGACCATCAGCGCGAACAGCATCGTGCTGCCGAGCATCAGCAGCGCGGCGCGGGCATGCTGGCTGCGTGGCGGCTGCGGCGTCACCACGTCGCACCGACGATGCGCGGTTCCGGTTCCAGCGCGACGCCGAAGCGCGCCTGCACCGAGCCGGCGATGCGTCGTGCCAGCGCCAGCAGCTCGGCGCCGCTGGCGCCGCCATGGTTGACCAGCACCAGCGCGTGCCCGGGGGCCACGCCCGCGTCGCCGTCGCGGTGGCCCTTCCAGCCGCATTGGTCGATCAGCCACGCGGCCGAGAGCTTCTGCCGGCCATCGGCCGTGGCGAACACCGGCATGGCCGGGTGCTCGGCGCGCAGGGCCGCGGCGGTCGCGGCGGGCACGACGGGATTCTTGAAGAAGCTGCCGGCATTGCCGATGCGCGCCGGGTCTGGCAGCTTGCTGCGGCGGATGTCGATGACCGCGTCGGCGACGTCGCGCGACGTCGGCCGGGCGATGCCGCGCGCCTGCAGCGCGTCGCGCAGGCCGGCGTAGTCCAGTACCGGTGCGGCGGAGCGCGCCAGCGCGAATTCGACCGCGGTGACCAGATAGCGGTCGGGCTGCCGCTTGAACAGGCTGTCGCGGTAGCCGAAGCGGCAGGCCGCGGCGTCGAGGCGGACCGCTTCGCGCGTGTTCCGGTCGAACGCCTCGACCGCGACGATGCGCTCGCCGACTTCGACGCCGTAGGCGCCGATGTTCTGGATAGGCGCGGCGCCGACGGTGCCCGGGATCAGGGCCAGGTTCTCCAGTCCGCCCAGGCCCTGCGCCAGGGTCCACAGCACGAATCCGTGCCATGCGTTGCCGGCGGCGGCGCGCACGACCGCGCCGTCGCCATCGTCGGCGATGATGGCGCGGCGGTCGTCGGTGATCGCCAGCACGTCGCCCGGCGCGTCGCCGGCGAACAGCAGGTTGCTGCCGCCGCCGATCACCAGCAGCGCCGTGCCGTCGTCGGGCAGGGCGGCGATGACGGCCGGCAGGGTGGCGATGTCGCCGACCTCCAGCAGCCGCCGCGCCGTCGCGTGGACGGCAAAGCTGTTGCGGGCGGTCAGGTCGACCGGTGCGGTCACGCGGCAGGGAAACGGCATCGTCGGCTCAAAGCACCGGCACGCCGCCACGGCTCGGCGCCTCGCGGCGCCGACGGATCGCCTCGACGCATTCCCCGACCAGCTTCGGTCCGCGGTAGACGAGGCCGGAATAGAGCTGCACCAGCGATGCGCCCGCTGCCATCTTCTTGACCGCATCGGCGCCCGACAGCACGCCGCCGACGCCGACCAGCGGAATGTCGTCGTCGAGCCGCGTGCGCAGCCTGCGCAGCACGGTGGTCGACTTGTTCATCAACGGCGCACCGGACAGGCCACCGGTTTCCCTGGCCAGCGGCGCGCCCTGCACGTTGATGCGCGAGACCGTGGTGTTGGTGGCGATGACGCCGTCGACGCGCAGGTCCGACAGCACCCGCGCGGCGGCCTCGATGTCGTCGTCGGACAGGTCCGGCGCCACCTTGACCAGCAGCGGCACGCGGCGGCCGTGCTGCGCGGCCAGACGCTCCTGCGCCTCGCGCAGGCTGCCGACCAGGCGCCGCAGCGACTGCTCCTCCTGCAGCTCGCGCAGGCCCGCGGTATTGGGCGAGGAGATGTTGACGGTGACGTAGTCGGCCAGCGGATACACGCGCTCCAGGCAGAACAGGTAGTCGTCCACGGCGGTGTCGTTGGGCGTGTCCTTGTTCTTGCCGATGTTGATGCCGAGCACGCCGCGGCGTTTCGCGCGGCGCACGTTCGCCACCAGCGCGTCGACGCCGAGGTTGTTGAAGCCGAGGCGGTTGATCAGCGCCTGCTCGCGCGGCAGCCGGAACATGCGCGGCCTGGGATTGCCGGGCTGCGGCCGCGGGGTCACCGTGCCGATTTCGACGAAGCCGAAACCGAGTGCGAACAGCGCATCGATGTGCGCGCCGTTCTTGTCCAGGCCGGCGGCCAGCCCGACCGG
This sequence comes from Proluteimonas luteida, assembly GCF_021191695.1. GTDB lineage: Bacteria > Pseudomonadota > Gammaproteobacteria > Xanthomonadales > Xanthomonadaceae > Luteimonas > Luteimonas luteida. Next base: position 34,968 of record NZ_JAIWPT010000010.1, on the reverse strand, counting down.
ATTGGGGAAGCGCAACCCGAAGGCCTCGGTGGGCAACGGGGCGGGGCGCCGGGCGAGCAGCGGCACCAGGTGGGCGCCCTGCAGCAGGTCCAGTGCCCGCAGCGTCACGTCATGCGCGCGCTCGGCATCGAGACGGAACAGCAGCGGGCGTACCAGGCCATACATGTCAGCCGGCGGACGCCAGTGCGACCAGGCCGCCGAAGAACAGGACGAATACGAGCAGAGCGACCACGCCGAGCGCCAGCGCGGCATAGCCGAGGACCAGCCCGGCCAGCGCCAGGCCGTCGCCCTCGATGCGGTCGGGCGCGCGGCGGATTTCCGCACGCGCCATGTGCCCGGTGACGATGGCGACCACGGTGCCGATCAGCGGCAGCAGGGTCCAGCCCAGGATGCCGAACACCAGGCTGACGACGGCGAGGGTGCTGGTCTGTCGGAGCGGAAGGTTCATGGAAATCTGGCCTCTGGTCGATGACTGCGGCAATGCGCCCGCAGCCGGACACGAGGTGCCGGTGCAGGCGGCAGGCGACTCCATGCCGGCGGAGGGGGGAGAGCGGTCGCGACACCCCGTATGGTGCCGACCGGGCGATTATTCCAGAACATTGCCCGCAACGGTCAGCGCCAGGCCGAGTATCCGCTGCCAAGGGACGCGAACTTCAGCAGCCACAGCACGAACGCACCCGCCAGCAGCCAGAAGACGAAGGATGCGTAGCCCAGCGCGAGCCCGACGACCGCCATGCCGCTGCTGCCAGGCGCGTCGGGCAGCCGGCGGAGGGCGGCGCGCGCCATGTGCCCGGTGACCACCGCCACGATGCCGCCCAGCAGCGGCAGGCCGACCCAGCCCAGCAGGCCGAACACCAGGCTGGCGACCGCCAGGCGACTGGTCGCCGATGGCGCACTGGCGGTCGGACCCGCCGGCCGGTCGTCCACGGCGTCGCCCCGGTTACAGGTCGAACTTGATGCCCTGGGCCAGCGGCAGCGCGTCCGAGTAGTTGATCGTGTTGGTCTGGCGGCGCATGTAGGCGCGCCACGCGTCGGAGCCGGACTCGCGGCCGCCGCCGGTTTCCTTCTCGCCGCCGAAGGCGCCGCCGATCTCCGCCCCCGAGGTGCCGATGTTGACGTTGGCGATGCCGCAGTCCGAACCCCAGGCCGACAGGAACTGCTCGGAGGCGCGCAGGTCGGTGGTGAACAGCGACGACGACAGGCCCTGCGGCACGTCGTTCTGCATGTCGATCGCGTCGTCGAGTTCGGCGTACTTCATCACGTAGAGGATCGGCGCGAAGGTCTCGGTCTGCACGACCTCGGCATCGTTGCTCAGGCCGCTGACCAGCGCCGGCAGCACGAAGTTGCCCTTGCGGTCGTCGAGCGCGCGGCCACCGCTCTCGATCGTGCCGCCGCTGGCCCGGGCCTTGGCGATCGCGTCCAGATAGGCCTGCACGCCCTCGCGGCTGTTGAGCGGGCCCATCAGGTTGGCGGGGTCGGTCGGGTCGCCGATCTTTTTCTCGACCTGCGCGTAGGCGGTCTTCAACTTGCCCAGCACCTCGTCGTAGATCGACTCGTGCACGAACAGTCGGCGCGTCGTGGTGCAGCGCTGGCCGGCGGTGCCGACCGCGCCGAACACGATTGCCGGGATCGCCAGCTTCAGGTCGGCGGTGGGGTCGACGATGATCGCGTTGTTGCCGCCGAGCTCCAGCAGCGAGCGGCCCATGCGCCGGGCGACGCGCTCGCCGACGTGACGGCCGACCCTGGTCGAGCCGGTGAAGCTGACCAGCGCGACGCGCCTGTCGTCGACGAAGGCCTGCGCCAGGTCCGAGCCGGCGTCGTTGAACAGGAAGAACAGGTCGGGGAAACCGGCCTCGGCCAGCGCCTCGTTGCAGATCTTCATCGACGCGATCGCCGACAGCGGGGTCTTCGGCGACGGCTTCCAGATCGAGATGTTGCCGCAGACCGCGGCGACGAGGCTGTTCCAGGCCCAGACCGCGACCGGGAAGTTGAACGCGCTGATGATGCCGACGATGCCCAGCGGGTGCCACTGCTCGTACATGCGGTGGCCCGGGCGCTCGGAGTGCATGGTCAGGCCGTAGAGCTGGCGCGACAGGCCGACGGCGAATTCGCCGATGTCGATCATCTCCTGCACCTCGCCGTCGCCTTCCGGCTTGGACTTGCCCATCTCCAGGGCGACCAGCGAACCCAGCGCATCCTTGTGCCGGCGCAGCGCATCGGCGCACAGGCGCACGGCCTCGCCGCGGCGCGGGGCCGGGGTCCTGCGCCAGACTTTGAACGCGGCCTGCGCGCGTTCGACGATCAGGTCGTAGTCGGCCTGCGACGTCGCCTGCACGCGTGCGAGCACCTCGCCGTCGGTCGGGTTCACCGGTTCCAGCACGCCGGCGCCGGTCGCCTTCGACCATTCGCCGTTGCCGAGATAGGTGCCCGATTCGTTGCCCGACAGGCCGAGTGCGGTGAGGACAGGGTGGGTCATCGCTGGAAACTCCTTGTGAGCGCTGGCAGCCGGCCAGGCGGCCGGCAACGCGCGGGGAATGGGACGCGACGCGGCGGGAAACAACGGAGGGACTCCGCCGGCGGGGTGTCGCGGAACTGGCGACCCCGGCACGATTCGAACGTGCGACCTTCCCCTTAGGAGGGGGATGCTCTATCCAGCTGAGCTACGGGGCCATGCAGCCTGCGATTTTCGCATGGCGCGGCCGGTTTGCCCAAGCTTTGCGATCCGGGAGCCGGTCCGGAATGGCGCATGCCCAGGGCTGTCGCGGCCCTGCCAGGGCGTTGCCGCCGGCGACGGCACGCGGACGGCGGTGTTCGGACGGTATCGCCGCGCCCGCCGGCCGGCGCCTGGCGGGCGCCGGGGTTTGCCGGCCGTCAAGGCAGGCTGAAAGGCTTCGCCGACGCGGGTCAACCATCCGTGCCGGATACCCGTTGTCCGGCGGGAAGCGGATGCAAAGGCGCATCCGCATGCAGATCGGGATGACCGCCATGAAAAGAACGCTGACTGCCACGCTGCTTGCCTTGGGCCTGTTGTCCCTGCCCGTGATGGCTTCGGCCGCCACCACGGCCTGGACCAACGCCGCCGTCAATCTCCGTACCGGCCCGGCCGCCGACTATCCCCGCATCCTGACCTTGCGTGCCGGCCAGCCGGTCGAGGTGTACGGCTGCATCAACGACTGGTCGTGGTGCGATGTTTCCCAGGCGAACAACCGCGGCTGGGTCTCGGCCGCATTCCTGGACTACGACACCGGCGGCAGGCGTATCGCGCTCAGCAGCTACGGCGCGCGCTCCGGTCTGGCGGTGCTGGACTTCGTCATCGGCACCTACTGGGAGCGGCATTACCGCAACACGTCCTGGTACGGCCAGCGCAGTCATTACGAGCAGCGCCATCCGCAACACGCCGGTGGCGTCCCGAGGGCCGGCAAGACGCCCCCACGATCCTCGAACGGGACGACCGGCGCCCCCCGGCCGACGGCACCGTCCACCGGCCGGACGGGGACTCCGCAGGCAGGCCGGCGGCCGCAGAAGGACGGGGCCCAGGGCAAGGGAAGCGGCAACGCCCACGACAGGCAGGATGACGGCCACCGCGCCGCCGTGCGTCGCCCGCGCTGAACGTGGCCGGACCAGGCTGGGCCGGTATCGTGATGACTGTTTACAGATAGCATCTAAAGATATATCTTTCACTCCAACGGAATCATCTTCCAATGGAGGCTTCAATGTTCATCAATCGATTCGATCCGGACGGAATGCGTCGCCGACCTCGAGGCGAACGCGACGTACACCCCCGACCCGGAAACCGGTCCGGCGCCGCTCGTGCATCGGACGGCCCCGACCACGGTCGCCGCGGTGGCAGGCGCGATGCCGAAATGCATGGTGCCGCGCGCAGCCAGGGATCCTCGCCGCGCACGGGCGGCGGTCGTCACGGTGGCGGCCGCGGGGGACGCGGCGGCAGGGGCGGTGGTCGCGTCTTCGGCCAGGGCGATCTCCGGCTGATCGTCCTGCACCTGATCGCGCAGTCGCCGCGCCACGGATACGAACTCATCAAGGCCATCGAGGAAGGCTTCGGCGGCCAGTACGCGCCCAGCGCCGGCGCGATCTATCCGACCCTGTCCCTGCTGGAGGAACAGGACCTGATCGAACCCTTCAGCGAGTCGCCGGACCGCAAGAAGCGCTACCGGATCACCGCGACCGGCCAGGCATGGCTCGACGACAATCGTGCGGTCGTCGACGGCGTGGCTGCCCGCATGCGCATGGCGGCCCGCGCCATGGCCGGCGAAGCCCCGCCCGAACGGGTCGTCCAGGCCATGCACACGCTCAAGCACGCCCTGTTGCTGCGACGCGGGCCATGGTCCGACGCCGAGGTGGAGCGGGTTGCACGGCTGCTCCAGACGGCTGCCGATGCGATCGTCGACGCGCCGGAAACGACGCCGGCGGACGGCCTGCGGCCATGAGCGCGTTGCACGAGATCCGCCGCGTCCGCCACGAACTGGTGCGGCGCGAACTGACGGTGCTGCGCACGCAGCACCTGTCCCCGCACTATCTGCGCGTGACCTTCGGCGGTCAGGCCCTGGCCGGCTTCACCAGCCTGGGCTTCGACGACCACGTGAAACTGTTCTTCCCGGATCCGGCCGACCCGCAGGGCGAACCGTCCATGCGCGACTACACGCCGCGCCGTTACGACGCGCAACGCCAGGAACTGGAGATCGACTTCGTCCTGCACGGCCACGGCCCGGCGGCCAGCTGGGCGGCCCGGGCCAGCGTTGGCCAGACGCTGGTCCTCGGCGGGCCGCGCGGGTCCAACGTGATTCCCGCGGACTTCGCCGTGAACGTCCTGGTCGGCGATGCCACCGCCTGGCCGGCCATCTCGCGCCGGCTGGAGGAGTTGCCGGCCGAGGCGGGCGCCTGGGTGATCGTCGACCTGGGCGAAGTCGCCGACACCTTGCCATTCCGCTCACGCGCCGACGTGCACATCCAGTGGCTGCATGGCGACACGGCCACGTCCGGCGAGCGGCTCGTCGCAGCCGTCGCGGCGCTGCCGCTGCCGGATGCCGACACCCATTTCTGGGCGGCGGGCGAGACCACGGCCATGCGCCAGGTCCGCCCGGCTTTCGTCGCCCGCGGCGGGCCCAAGGCCTGGATCAAGGCCGCAGGCTACTGGCGTCGGGGCGCCGCCGGCGCGCATGAAACGATCGAGGAATGAGGGGCCATCGCCGGGAGTGTCGATGGCGGAAATCTTCCGGGCTGCAGGATCGAGGCGGGAGCCCGAGGTATGCACCGGAAGCCTAGAATCCGTGCGGGCGTGTTGCGTCAGCCTGCGAGTCCTCACATGCCGCGTCATGGCGCGCTTTGGTGTACCCGATCGATGCCCTCGCGATAGCCGGTCACCTCGAACCGGGGGAAGCGCTGCTTGAACTTGCCCGAATCGAAGAGGTTGTCCTGCTCATAACGGGGAAGCAGTTCGCGGATTTCCCGGACTTCGCTGGAAAACAGGCCAGCCCCGATCAGCGCCCACTTGCCGAGGACGCGGTACGCCACAGGCTTGCCGAACGCCTCGCAGGCCATGGTGACGAACTCCCTGTAGGTCGGCCGATCGTCATTGCAGGGCAGGTGCCAGGTCTGCCCGAAGGCATCAGGCGTGTTGCCAAGCGTGGCCAGCCCGCGGCTGGCGTCCGGCGTCCAGATCAGCGTGCGCCGGACATCGTCGCGCACCGGAACCAGCGGCTTTCGGCCGGCCCGCAATCGGTCGGTGACCAGTGCATTGGTGAAGCTCTGGGTCTTGCCGGGACCATAGAACTCGGGCGCACGGGCGATCAGCACCGGAATCTCGCCGCGCGCCATTTCCGCCAGCACCATCTCCGCCATGTGCGCTCGCACCTTGCCCTTGCGTCCGACCGGCGCGAATGGCGTGTCCTCGGTCTGCAGCCGCGCATCCTGCGGATACATGTAGGTGTTGTCGAAGTACGCGAAGGCCGCGCCAACGGATCGAGCGGCATCCAGCGCGTTCCTGAGCATCGTCGGGAACTGCGCCTCCCACAGGCGCGTGTCCGGCGGCAGCCCGGCGGTGAAATAGACGATGCGGCTGCCAGCGACGGCAGCCGCGGTCTGGTCGGCATCGAGCAGGTCGGCCGACATCAGCGTGTCGGCCTCGTCGACCTTGCGCGGATTTCGGCTGACCAGCCGCAGCGTGTCGGTGTGCTCGCGGCGCAGCGCACGCGCCAGCTCGGTGGCGATCTGGCCGTTCGCGCCCAATATGGTCTGCATGGTGGCGATTCCTGTGGATGTTCGATGGTGCAGTGCGTGGGCTTATGGGCAGGCCGCTGAATGCCATGCCCGGAGGCGGGCATGCTGCCGTGTCGAATGGCCGGATGTGGTGCGTGCGATGCGACGACCGGCAGCCTGCACGATATCGTTGCGGGGTCTGCAAACTGTATCCTTCAAGTCAACTTGAAGGTCAACACATCCCCGGACCAACGGATCGATCGGTGACCTGATGCGACGAGTGCCGCCTTGACCCTCAACCCGGATTGACCCTTAAAGTACCGGTCGAGTGACCGTCCGCAATACGGGAAGCCCGAGATGGCCCGTCGCATCCTGCACGTCGTCAGCAACGTGGCCCATTACGACGATCCATCCCATCCGACCGGGTTGTGGCTGTCGGAGCTGACCCACGCCTGGGATGTGTTCGAAGCGCGTGGCTTCCAGCAGCAGTTGGTCAGCCCGAAGGGCGGCCACACGCCGCTGGAGCCGCGGGCGTTGAAGTGGCCGCTGCTCGACGCCTCGGCCAAAGCGTGGCTGGCCGACCCTTCGCGGATGGAACTGCTCGATCGCACCGCCAGGCCCGGGGACATCGACCCGGCCGATTTCGATGCGATCTACTTTACCGGCGGCCACGCCGTCATGTGGGATTTCCCGGACAGCGAGCCGCTGCAGGGCATCACCCGCGAGCTCTTCGAGCGCGACCGCATCGTCTCCGCCGTCTGCCATGGCTACTGCGGCCTGCTCAACACCCGCCTGTCCGACGGGACGCTGCTGGTGGCCGGACGCCGTCTCACCGGGTTCTCGTGGCGGGAGGAAATCCTCGCCGGCGTTGCGAAGGCGATGCCGTACAACGCGGAAGAACAGATGAAGCGCCGTGGCGCCCTGTACGAGAAAGGGCTGCTGCCGTTCGTTGCCCATGTCGTTGCGGACGGGCGGCTGGTGACGGGGCAGAACCCCGGGTCGGCCAGGAAGACAGCGGAGCGCGTGGCCGCGCTGCTGTGATCGCGGCAGGGATCTCTCTTGCCAGCACGGAGCGTCGCGGGCGTCAGCTGATCTGCAGCGGCCCTGAACCCGGTAAGCCGGTGATCAAGGATGGGCCGACGAGGCGGGCAGGTGTGTAAGCGCCTCCTGCGGGCCTTGTCGCCATCAGCTGGGCGACGACGGCAAGCGCGCCGTCGATCGTGAGGCTGTAGCCGTTGGCCGTTCGGATGCGCGCCGTCTTTCGTTCTCCCCGGGCGTTGGTCGCCTCGCCCCAGACGTAGGTGGGCATGCGTGCGCGCTGTTCGTCGCTTGGCCCCTTGACCGTCCGGGCGATGCGCGCCTTGATCAGCCGCTGTACCCAGGACCACCCCAGAATCGGTCGCACGAGGTTGGCGCGCCTGGCGTAGGCGATCGTCCGGGGCGAGGCCGGCACGAACACCTCGATGTTCGGAATGCCGGTCGTGTGGTACGCGGTCGCAACATCGCCCCAGGGGATGGTCATGGCTTCTTTCTCGCCATCGCCGAAGTCGATGCAGCGGACCTCGTAGGCCAGCGGCACGGTGACGATCCTGCCGTCGCGACGCACCTTGCCGCCCTGTGCCATGCCCTCGACCGAGGTCTTGGCGGTGCCGGGCGAGAAGCCCGAGCGCGAGTCGAAACCCAACGCGAGATGGGTGGCGTCGGGCAATGCAGCCTTGAGTGCGGCGGCAACGCAATCTGTGGGGATGACATCGAAGCCCACGCCGGAGCAAAGCACGATGCCCGCGTCTTGCGCGCGTCCGTTCAAGGACTGCGCCAGCTCCAGCACGGCGATCTCCCCGGTGATGTCCAGGTAATGCGCCCGGGCACTCAGGCAGGCTTCCATCATCGGCGCGGCGGTGGCCGAGAAAGGGCCGGCGCAGTTCAGTACCAATGCGTTGCCTTCGACCTGTTCGACCACTGCGGCAGGGTCGTCCATGCCGAACACGCGGGCTTCGAGACCAAGCGTTGACGCCAGCGCCTCGATGGTCTCGCGGTTGCGACCGGCCAATACGGGCCTGAGCCCACGTCGCGCGGCCTCGCGCGCGATCAGTGTGCCGGTATAGCCGTTGGCACCGTAGATCATCCATGGCATCGGCGTTGAGGCGCTACTGGCTTCAGCCAAGGACCTACTCCTTGTCCCGCGTCGGCCCGGGGGTGGGCATGTCGGCTTCGTCCATGCCGAGCTGCAGTTCCGACAAGACACGCTTGGCATTGGCGGCGCAGTCCATGTCGGCGGGCTTGGCTTCGATCTGGTCGAGCAGTTCGACCAGCTGCGCCTTGCTCCGCGCAAGCCGCTCCTGCAATGCTTCGATTTCCTGCACCTTGCGCTGCAGCGTGCCGACCAGTGTTTCGTGCTCCCAGGACGCCATGTCGGTCGGCAGCAGCGTGGCCAGCTCATCCAGGCTGAAGCCGGCCTTCTGCCCGGTCGTGATCAGCTGGAGCACCAGCACGGCATCGTCCGGATAGCTGCGGTAGCCATTGGCCTGCCGCTGGACGGTTTTCAGCAGGCCGATGCGCTCGTAGAAGCGGATGCGCGAAGGCGCAAGGCCGGTGCGCTTGGCGAGTTCTCCGATCTTCATCATGGCGATATCGTCAGCTTTGCTTGCGGCTGGGGCCGCGGTTTGCCAAGGGTCAATGCGATGGCGATGTCGGCAAGTCGGCCGAATGGAGCACGCATCGTGCTGGAAAGTTTCCAGCGGCCCTGCACGAAGACGCCCCTGGCATGGCTCATCGCGCGGAATCCTTCGACGCCATGATACGCCCCATGCCGCTGGGGCCGACGCCGCCGAGTTGCCCGACGTGGTCCGTACCAGCAGTCGGGCGCAATCGTCGTCCTCGGCGCCGAAATAATAGAGCGCCAGCGGATGCGGCCTTGCATTGACGTAGGCGATGACCTCGTCGATGTCGCGGCAGGTGCGCACCGGCAGGATGGGGCCGAAGATTTCCTCCTGCATCAGCGCGGCATCGTCGTCCAGGCCGACGACCAGCATCGGCATCAGCGTTCGTGGGTGACGAAGGCCGGAAGCGGAGGGCGGCATCGCGTCGACGACCTTCGCGCCGCTGCTGCGCGCCTTCTTGATCAATCCGCACGGCCGCTGGTGGTGGGCATCGCTGACGATGCTGGCGTAGTCGCCGCTGGCCAGGCGGTCGATGTCCGAAGTCGGCACTCACCGCCTCCTCCAGCGTTTCGCGGTGCGCCAACACTGCGACACGCAGCCGCGCGAGTCGCGCCTTGCGCAGGCGCAAGCCGGGCGGCCCGTCATCAAGGAAGGCGCTGCGCTGACGCTCGAGCAGCGCGCTCATGGGCGTGCCGGGATCGACGGTGGTCATGTGCCTTCTCCAGCTGCCGGCTCAGGGTGCCGACTGCGCGGACGCAGCGGGCGCCAACAACTCGGGGGCGTACAGCGCAGCCTGGAAATCAGGGACGTACTCGTACCTGACCATCCTTCCCAGATCCAGCGATTCGATGAAGCGCGAAAAACTTCCATCGGTCAGTGTCAGTTCGACCGTATCGGAACTGGAGGTGCTGGCGTGCCGGAGCTGACGGGAGACCGAGTAGCCGGTGGTGGGTCGCCCATCGTGGTCGACGTTGGTGAAGCTGTTCCTGATCAGGCTTTCCTTGCTGGAAGACACGTCCAGGGCGCGGGTCTGCATGGTCACGTCCAGCTTGCCGGTTTCGCTGTCGAAGATCTCCACGACCACGGTGTCGCCGTCGTCGCGATAGTTGATCTTCGTGAGCCACTTGGGCAGGTTGTAACCGACCACGCCGCGCACGCGAGCCAGTTCGGTATCCACCGGCATCTTCAGCACATGGCCCCAGAAATCGTTGGCGCGGGATTGGGCCGCCAGCGAGAACGGTCCCCAGCCACGCGCGCCGGGCCGGGTGGTGACGACGGACAGTCCGATCTCGTTGTAGCTGTCGTTGTCGCAATACTCGTAAGCGTAGGCGGTGAGCGCGACCAGCCCGCGGCCGGGCCACACCTGCAGCGGCTGCACTTCTTCCAGCACCCCTTCAGGCATCAGTTCGCGCAGCCGGGCCAGATCGGCGGTGTAGATGGCGGTGACGCGGCTGTTCCGGTAGTAGAAGTTGGGCGACCAGCTTTCAAAGCCCATGTCCACCTTCTGCTTCTCGAGGCCCCGGAACCAGCTGAGGTCGACGTCGGGCGCCTCGGTGGCAATCACGGACAGCGGCGGGTTGGAGCGGAAGCGGTCGTACAAGCCGCCTTTCACGACAGGCACGTCGTGCCCGCCGATCCTGATCGTCGTGGTGTCGGCTGGGGGCGGTGTGGCACCCCAGGCCGTGCCGGCACCGGCGAGAAGCGCCAAGCCAAGCGCAAGGGCGTGCAGGGTCTTGTTCATCAGCATCAGTCCTATCGGTGTGGAGTAGCGTGTGTTGGAAGAGCCCGGTATGGCGTCCTTCCTCAGCGCATTGCGACACGGTAGGATTGAAGTTGACTTTAAGGTCAAGCCTTGTTCTGGCGGCTGGCGAGCCTTGCATTCGGCAGGCAGTCGATTGCGGTCCAGCCTCCAGGAGGAGGGTCCGACTCGACCGGCGGAACCCCAGGGTCAGCCGGCCAAGGGAAGGGACTGGCTTCAGCTTTCCAGGAAGGCCAGCAGATCGGCGTTGACCTGGTCCGCATGCGTGGTCGGGATGCCATGCGGTGCGCCCTTGTATGTGTTCAGGGTGCCGTTCTGAACCAGCTTTGCCGACAGCACGCCCGAAGCCTCGTAGGGCACCACCTGGTCGTCATCGCCGTGGATGACCAGCACCGGGATGCCGATGCCCTTCAGGTCCTCGGTGAAGTCGGTCTGCGAGAACGCGACGATGCCGTCGTACTGCGCCTTGGCGCTACCCATCATTCCCTGCCGCCACCAGTTCCAGATGATGCCTTCAGAAGGTTTCGCGCCGGACCGGTTGTAGCCGTAGAAGGGACCGGCCGGAACGTCGTAATAGAACTGCGCGCGGTTGGCCGCGACCTGCGCCTGGAAATCGTCGAAGACCTCCTTCGGCGTACCCCCGGGGTTGCTGTCGGTCTTGACCATCAGCGGCGGCACGGCGCTGATGAGCACCGCCTTCGACACCTTGTCCTGGCCGTGTCGCGCGATGTAACGCACCACCTGGCCGCCACCGGTCGAATGGCCGACGTGCATGGCGCCCCGGGTGCCCAGCTTCTCGACCACCGCCGCCACGTCATCGGCGTAGTGGTCCATGTCGTGCCCGTCCCAGACCTGGCTGGAACGGCCATGGCCGCGCCGGTCATGTGCGACCACGCGGTAGCCCTTGTTCACGAAGAACAGCATCTGCGCGTCCCAGTCGTCGGACGTCAGCGGCCAGCCGTGATGGAAGTGGATGACCTTGGCATCGCGTGGGCCCCAGTCCTTGTAGAAGATCTCGACCCCGTCGTTCGTTGTCACGTACCCCATGGGAATGTCTCCTGTGCGTTGGATGGTTGTCGATTCCCCTGACCATCGACGGGTACAGCCCTGATTTCGATCCGGAACTGCGCCGATCGCCTGGGCGCGACGCCGGGCACATTGAGCCTACCCGGTACCGCGTTGCCGGAATGTAGGTTTGAAGTCGACTTGAAGGTCAAGGCCTGCACGCAACGTCAGAGACGTCGAAGCCCCTCGGTACTGTCCGGATTAGGGATGTTTATCGGGGGTAGGGCAGGTCCGCTTCCGACCCGAAGCGGACGTCGGGGACGATGTCAGATCACCATCGCTTGGTCAGCGTTACCCGCGCTGTCCGCGGCGCCTGCGGATAGATCTGCGAGAAGCCACCGGTGATGAAGTAGCGCCGGTCGGTGACGTTGTCGACGTTGAGCAGCAGTTCCAATCCGTCGCCGAAGGTGTAGCGTGCATTGAGGTCCAGTCGCGTATAGCCGGGCAGCATGAAACTGTTGGCCGTCGTCGCGGCCTGTTCGCTTGCATGGAACACGCCGCCACCGAGGGTCAGGCCAGCCAGCGTCCCGTCGAAGGTCCACGAGGTCCACACGCTGGCCTGGTGCCGGGGCACGCCGGCCAGCCGGTTGCCGAGCAGGAACGCGTCGGTATCCTCGGCAATCGTCGCGTCCGAGTAGGCGTAGGACGCCATAAGCGTCCAAGGATCGACCGGGCGCGCCGACACTTCCGCCTCGAGGCCGCGCACGCGCAGCTCGCCGGTCTGCACGACGAGATTCCAGTCGACAGGATCGGCCACCACCGCGTCGCGCTTGCGCAGGTCGAACGCGGCGAACGTGGCCTCCATGCGCCCGTCGAGCAGCAGCGACTTGATGCCCACCTCGATCTGGTCGCCGCGGGTCGGCTTGGGCGTGATGCCGCTTTCGAGCAGGCCGGCGTCGGCCTCGTTGCGGAACGAGCGCGCCCAGCTCGCGTAGAGCGACAGATCCGGCGTGACCAGGAAGGTCAGACCCGCGCGAGGCGAGAACGGCGAGTCCTTGCGCACGATCGCCGGGTCGATGCCGCCGGTGTAGAACGACTCGGTCTGCGTGTGCTCGAAGCGCCCGCCCAGCAGCAGGCGCCAGCGTTGCCAGGCCAGCTCGTCCTGCAGATAGAGCGCCCGCGTGCGGTAGGCGTAGCGGCTGTCGCCGGTGGATTCGTAGGTGTCCGGGCGTCCGGTCGGCACGGGATCGAGGAGGTCGATCGGCTGGCCGTAGGCGATGCGGCCATCGAGGAACTGCAGCCGATCGTCGACGTGTTCTGCACCGATCAGCACATTGTGGTGGAGCGCGCCGGTGTCGAAGGCGCCGTACAGCTCGGCCTGCAGGGTCACGTCGCGTTGACGCTCGTGGTAGCTCACGAAGTTGCGGTTGACCGTGTTGCCGTCGAGTGCGGGGAAGCCGTAGTTGAAGAACTCCTCGCGCGGCACGTCGACATCGGAGACGAAGCCGCCCACACGCACGCGCCAATCGCGCGCCAGTTGCCGGTTGAACTCCGCGCCCACGGCCCACTGCTGCTTCTCGATGCGCATGAACTCCTCGCCGAAGTTGCGGCCCAGCGGCAGCTCGAGGAAGCGCGGACTGTTGCCGAGTCCGCGATCGAAGGCGGCATCGCGGTCTAGATATTCCGCACGCAGCAGCACACTGGTGTCGGCATCGGGACGCCAGTCGATGACCGGCGCGACGTATAGCTGCCGGTTGTCGATGCCGTCGCGGAAGCTTCCGGCGTCCTCGTAGCCGAGATTGAAACGGCCGAGCAGGCTGCCGTCTCCGCGCAGTGGCGCGTTGAGGTCAAGGCCGGCACGCGCGTAGTCGTAGGCGCCGGCGGTGAACGAGGCGACATGGGCCGCGCTTTCCTGGGGGCGCTTGGACACGAAGTTGATCACGCCGCCGGGTTCGAAGCGGCCGTAGAGCGCCGACGCCGGTCCCTTGAGCACCTCGATGCTGTCGACGCCCTGCAGGTCGATCTCCGGCTGCGACACGCTCTGGCGGAAGCCGTCGCGCAGGGTACTCACGGCCTGGAAGCCGCGGATGCGGAAACGCTGGTTGCCCGAGAAGCCGATGGTCCGCTGTACGCCGCTGACTGTTTCCGCGGCCTCGCCGATGTTGGACACGTTGCGCAGGTCCAGCAGCTCGCGCGGCACGATGTTGACCGCGAACGGCGTTTCCAGCACCGGCGCGCCGGTCTTGGTCGCCGTCTCGCCCGGGATGCGGCCGATGCGCCGGCCGTAGACCGTGATCGCGTCGAGTTCGGTGGCGGCCGTTGAAGTGTCGCCGGGCGTGGACGAACGGGCGTCGATCGGCCCGGCCATGACGACGATGCCGGTCGCGACTGCGAGCGGAAGCAGCTTGAGCATATGGATTCCCTTTGAATTGATATAACATAACATTCAATTAATCCGGGGGCGGAACGATGTGCAATGCGCAATGCGGCGGAACCTGTGATCGCAGCCATCCGTGGCTTGCCAGAACGCTGCTGCTCGCGGCATCCGTGCTTGTGGCGGTGGGTCTTGCGGCCTGTGGCCCTGGATCGACCGATGTCGGCGATCGCGCCGTGTCCGACAGCGGTGGCATCGCGATCCCGCTGCGGTATGCCCGTTATCTCGAACTCGTCCGGCACGAGGGATTCATCGTCGCTCGCTTGCAGGCGCCGGTCGCCGATCAGGGCGGTGCGCGCGCACCGCAGTCGGACACGCTGGTCCTGGTGCCCGAAGCCGACGAGGCGCCGGCACTCACCGGTGCGCTGCGGGGCGCGACGATCGTGCGCACGCCGGTGCGGACGATCGCGGCCAACAACGGCGTCGACGAGGCCTTCCTGTCCGCGCTCGGTGTCGCCGACCGTCTGGTCGCCGTAGGCGGCCTGACGTCGTTCGACAACACCACACGCCGTCGTGCCAAGGCAGGCGAGATCGCCCAGGTCGGCTACAACTGGCACGCGCCACCGAACCTCGACGTGCTGATCGCACGACAGCCGGACGTTTTTCTGATGCGCCTGTCCGATCTCGCGCAGACGCCGGTGCTGCAGCGCGCCCGCGCGCTCGGGTTGACCGTGGTGCCGACGTTCGCGGAGGAGGAGACGAGCTATCTGGGCCGTGCGGAATGGATCCGCTTCTTCGGTCTGCTGACGGGCACCGATGCGCGCGCGCAGGCGCTGTTCGACGAGATCGAAGGGAACGTCGCGGCGCTGAAGGCGCAGGTCGCGGACCAGCCCAGCCCCGGCGTGCTCTGGGCCTACCCCGCAGGCGCGGATCGCTGGGTGGCGACGGTGCGGGGTGCCGAGGCGGCGTACATCGCCGACGCCGGCGGGATCAATCTGATGGCGCAGCCCGAGGACCCGGCGCGCTGGTCGTCGGAGACCGTGTCGAGCGAGGCGCTGCTGCCGCTGGCAGCGCGCACGGACCTGTGGCTGATCGGCGACCTGCATGCCGCACCGCCCCGAGGCCGCGCGGTGCTCGACGCATTTCCCGCCTGGCGAGAGGGCAGGCTGTACGGCAACACCGGCCGCAGCCTCCTCGACGAGAATGTGCACGACTGGTACCAGACGGCCGTCGTCCGTCCCGATTGGGTGCTCGGCGACTTCGTGAAGATGCTGCATCCCCAGCTGCGCCCCGAACCGTTCCGCTTCCTCAAGCCGCTGCCGCAGGATCGCTACCAGTGAGTGCGCCTGCGATGGTGCCCAACACGCGCCGCCTGCGTGCACCGCTGGCACTCGGTCTGGCTGCGCTCGCTCTGGTCTGCGCGGCAATGGCGAGCCTAGCGATCGGCCATGAGGTGTTGTCGGTGGGACGTGTGCTGCACGGCCTGTTCGGATTCGAGCCGCAGTCCGCGGAGTACCGCATCGTCTCCGGCCTAAGGCTGCCGCGCGTGCTCGCCGCGATCATCGGTGGCGGCGCACTCGGTGTCGCCGGCCTGCTGATGCAGACACTGTTCCGCAATCCGCTGGCCGATGCCTGGTCGATGGGACTCATGGCCGGCGGCCAGTTCGGCGCGGCGCTGGTCGTCGTGGCCGGGGCGGTGGTCGGGCCTGCGGCGCTGCAGGCACTGGGGGCGCTGTCGGGCATGGGCATCGTCGCCGGTTCCGCGCTGGGCACGCTGGGTGTGGCCCTGGCGATGGCCGCGATGGCGCGTCGCGTGGGCTCGGTCACACTGCTGGTGCTCGGCCTGATGCTGGGCTTTCTCGCCCAGGGCCTGATCGGCGTGCTGCTGCACTTCACCAACCGCACGCAGACGCGGATCTTCTCCTCGTGGAACGACGCGACTTTCGCGTCGGTGGCATGGCCGGACTTCGCGACCTGGTTACCGCCCCTGCTGATCGGTCTCGCGCTCGCGGTCTGGCTGGCCAAGCCGCTGACCGCGCTCCTGCTCGGAGATACCTACGCCGAAAGCCTCGGCGTCGACGTGCCGCGCCTGCGGCGGCGCGTGCTGGCCGCGACGATCCTGCTCGCGGCGCCGGTGACTGCATTCTGCGGCCCGGTCGCCTTCGTCGGTCTGATCACGCCGCATCTCGCACGCGGTCTGATCGGTTCAGCCCGGATCGGCGCGCTGCTGCCGGCGAGCTTCGCGCTGGGCGCGCTGTTGGCATTGGTGGCCGATCTCGTCGTGCATTTGCCTTGGCGCCAGCATTTTCTGCATCTGAATTCGATCCTGGCGATCCTCGGCGCACCGGTTGTGATCGTCCTGTTGCTGACCGCGCGCAGCCTGCGCGCAGCGGAGCGCTGACATGCTGGCCTTGCGGGACATCCGGATCGGCTACGGTCGACGCGTGCTGGCGACACTGCCCGACCTCGACGTGCAGGCGGGCGAGTTCGTCTGCCTGCTGGGCCGCAACGGGCAGGGCAAGTCGACGCTTCTGCGCACACTGGGCGGATTCCTGTCGCCGCTGGCGGGCGAGGTCTCGCTCGACGGCGTAGCGGTGCGCAGTCTGTCGGGCAGCGAACGAGCAAGACGCATCGCCGTGGTCCTGACCGAACGCGTGCAGGCCGGCGCGCTGGGCGTGCGCGAACTCGTCGAGTTGGGGCGCCAGCCGCATACCGGCTGGTCCGGCGTGCTCGGCGACGAGGATCGCCGCATCGCCGCAGATGCACTCGAGCGCGTCGAGGGCGCGCATCTCGCCGATCGCAGCATCGACAGTCTCAGCGACGGCGAACGGCAGCGGGTGATGATCGCGAGGGCCTTGGCCCAGCAGCCGCAGGTCCTGCTGCTCGACGAGATCACCGCCTTCCTCGACCTGCCCAGCCGGGTGACGATCATCGACCTGCTGCGCCGCATCGCGCGAGAGCAGGGCGTGGCCATCGTGCTGTCAAGCCACGATCTGGAACTGTCGCTGGAAACCGCCGACCGTCTGTGGCTGCTGCCCGGGGAAGGGCACTTCCTTGACGGCACGCCCGAAGACATCGCGCTGTCTGGCGCGATCGGCGCCACGTTCGACCAGCACAACCTGCGCTTCTCGCTTGAATCCGGGCGTTTCGAGTCGACGGCTCGGGAAGGTCGAGCAGTGCAGGTTGCAGTCGACGGCGTAGAAGCGACTTGGCTTTGTCGCGCACTTCGACGATCCGGGTTTACGCCCTTGGAGCATGCTGAAACAGGCGCGCCAGTGATCAGATTCCTCGGGTCGGACGCGGGATGGCAAGTGGGAGACGCGTCCCCCGCGCGCTCAATCGCGGCGCTGTTGGATCAACTCAGAAGCTGATTAAAGGCGTGACGCTACATCCGCTCTTGACCAAAAGCAGACCATCCTTGATGACGTCGTTCTCGAACATCTGCTCGGCCAGCAACTTCTTCAGCCGGGTGTTCTCCGATTCCAGCTCCTTCAGGCGCTTGGCGTCGGGGACGCTTGGGTAGGGTTGGCGCATGTGCTAGGGAGGCTTCGCCGTACCCAATACCGAGAACAGCTATTCAGCCACGCGGCTGAGTGTGGGGGTACTTTTCCGCGGATATGTGTGGTTGGGGATCGTTGTCCGTTGGCGTCTGCAGATGGCGACAGTTGAGCGGGCTAGATGGGTAGGGTTAGCGCGGGTGCTGGGGAGACTTCGACGCGTACAACACTCGCAGCTCGGGATGTATCAGTTTTACTTGTCCCGGCTCTTGACCGCAATGCGTTGGAGGGTTATCGCATTGCGGGCAAGAAACAGCGGGATCGGTGCGCACCGAAGCGATTGTGCACCGCGGTCGTAGTGTGCGGTGTCTAACTCAGCTTTACAGTGCCAGCACGTGGTCATAGCGGCCTCCTTGCAGCTTGGCGGCAAGCCAGCGTAGGGCGGCGACCGTGTACGCCGCGCATCCTCTAAACTTCGCATAATGCACATTATGTTAAATTCCACAGCTCGTTACGAGGCAGCGGCGCTGGTTGTCATCACAACGGATCACATCGTTGGCCGAGTGCCTTGCCCTTTGGCGCGAAGCGCTTCGTAGAGTTGCGCGGGTCCCAGCAAGATGTGTTTCAACCCATCCCGTACGCGGTCGGACTCCAGTGCCTGGCTGCTCATGGTGGTGTGCGCATCCAGCGCGTCCATGATCGCGTGCAGCAAGGCATCCTTCAGATCCGGGGAATTGGCGAACTGCTCCTTGCTGTTGCTGGCCGCTTGCTGCACCAGCGTCCTGTTCTCCAACAGCTTGCCCTTGAGTACGCCATTGACATAGACCAACTGGTCATCGTCGGTGAGCTGGCCCTCAAACAATCCGTTGACCTTCTCGATGATCTCGGCCAGGTACGCCTGCTGCTTTTCCTGCACGCCGCCACTGCCCACAGAGCCCATCGGCGCCAGCTTGTAGCTGCCGTCGGTGTTGAAGTCCAGCGGATCCTTGCTGCCTCTGCGCAAGGTGTGGTGGGTCAGCACGACCTTGGACAAGTCGGCCTCGTCTCGTTCACGGCCGAACTCAAGTAGCGGGATCAGGCGTCGATAGAAGATGAAGCGCTTTTCGATGTCGGTATTGCCGTAATCGAACATCTGCGAGAGGAAGGCATACAGCCGAACGAACGCGCCCATATCGTTCTTGAACAACACCAGCGCGTCCAGCGTGTCCTTGGCGGCCTGGGCCGCACTCCCGTCGCTGCCGGCTTCGGCAGCAACCCTGACCTGCTGTGTCGCTTTGTAGCGCTTGAGGAGGCGGTCCGCCACCGGGGCGATCGCAGCACTGAGCTGCGCCTGCGTCCCGGCTGGATCCGTCTCCACCTTCGCCACGCGCTCGACTTCGAAGGTGTCGTAGTGCCCACTGGCATCGAGCTTGGCGCGCAGGTCATAGACCATATTCGGATCGGTCGTCGCTTCCAGTTCCGCCGTCTCGTAATAGGTCTTGAACGCGGACAGCACGTCGGTCGCGTCATTGACGAAATCGAGGATGTAGGTGGTGTCCTTGCCCGGGTACGCGCGGTTCAGGCGCGAGAGCGTCTGCACCGCCTGGATGCCTCCCAGCTTCTTGTCCACGTACATGCCGCACAGCAAAGGCTGGTCGAAGCCGGTCTGGAACTTGTTGGCGACCAGCAACAGGTTGTATTCGGGCTTGGCGAATGCCTCGCGGATGTCCTGTCCCTTCAGCCCAGCATTCAGCAGCTTGCTGGTTTCGGTCACCGCTTCGGGAAAGCTCTCGGGATCATTGATCTCGCCGGAAAACGCCACAAGCACGCCCAGCGGATAGCCTTGGCGTTCGATGTAGCCGCGGATCGCCTTCTGCCAGCGCACCGCCTCCTTGCGCGAGGCCACCACTACCATCGCCTTGGCCCTGCCCTCCAACAGCGGCTGCACGTTCTCGCGGTAGTGCTCGACCACGATCTGCACTTTCGACGCGATGTTGTAGGGATGCAGGCGCACCCACTGCATGATCCCCTTCATTGCCGCGGAACGTTCAACCTGTTTGTGGTCGATCTCCTGGCCTTCATGCGTCAGGCGGAACGCCAGGTCGTACGGCGTGTAGTTCTTCAGCACGTCGAGGATGAAACCTTCCTCGATCGCCTGCCGCATCGAATACACGTGGAACGGCTGCGGCAAGCCATCCGGACCCGGCCGTCCGAACAGCTCCAGCGTCTTGCCCTTGGGCGTTGCGGTGAAGGCCACGTAGGTCAAACCAGTGCCGCCGGTGCGTGCCGCCATGCCGGCGGCAAGCAGCGCCTCGGTGTCGATCTCGCCGCCGTCCTGAAGTTCCGCCCATTCCTGCGCGCTGAGCAGCTGCTTGAGCTTGGCTGCGCCCTCGCCGGTCTGCGAGCTGTGCGCCTCGTCGGCGATCACCGCGAAACGCTTGCCTTCCGTCGCCGCCAGCTCCTGCACCGCCTGCAGCGCGAACGGGAAGGTCTGGATGGTGCAGACGATGATCTTCTTGCCGTCCTTGAGCGCCTGCGACAACTGCGCACTCTTGCTGCCATGCTCGCCAGTGATGGTGGCCACCACGCCGGTGGTGCGCTCGAAGTCGAAGATCGCCTCCTGCAGCTGCACGTCCAGCACGTTGCGGTCGGACACCACCAACACGCTGTCGAACAGCTTGCGGTGCTGGTCATCGTGCAGGTCGGCAAGGAAATGCGCGCTCCACGCGATGGAGTTGGTCTTGCCCGAGCCCGCCGAATGCTGGATCAGGTAGCGCTGCCCTGCCCCGTTCGCGCGCACGTTGGCCACCAGTTTCCGCGTGGCGTCGAGCTGATGGTAGCGCGGGAAGATCACGCTCGCCAGCCGCTTCTTGTCGTCGCGCTTGCCGATCAGGTAGCGGCCCAGGATCTCCAGCCAGCTGTCGCGCGCCCAGACCTCCTCCCACAGGTAGCCGGTGGCGAAGCCTTCCGGGTTGGGTACGTTGCCGGCTGCTCCATGGTTGCCGCGATTGAACGGCAGAAAACGCGTGCCGGGCCCCTGCAACCGCGTGCTCATCATCACTTCGGCCTGACTCACTGCGAAGTGCACCAGCGCACCGCCGGGGAAGCCCAGCAGCGGTTCGGCCAGCCTGCCCTTGGGATGCGGGTGGCGGTCGAAGCGGTACTGGTCCACCGCATCGCCCACGGACTGGGTGAACTCCGACTTCAGCTCCGCCGTAGCCACCGCGATGCCATTGACGAACAGCACCAGGTCCACGCAATCATGCGGGTTGTTCGGCGAATGCCTGACCTGCCGCACCACCCGCAACCGGTTGGCTGTGTAGTGCTGCGCGATCACCGGGTTCATCGCCAGCGCCGGCTTGAACTGCACCAGCGACAGCGGGCCCTTCAGCCCCAGCATCTCCACGCCCCGGCGCAGCACGTCCAGCGTGCCACGCTCGTCGAGATTCTTGCGGATGCGTTCGGCCAACCGCTGGCCCAGCTGCGGCCCGTGCGTCTTCGACAGCGCCTGCCAACTGTCCGGCTGCGTCGCCTCGATCCACGCCAGCAGGTCGGGCAGGAACAACGCATGGGTGCGGTCGTACTGCGCAGCATCGCCTTCGGCGTACAGCCAGCCGTTGCCGGCAAGGTGCGCGCAGATCTCGCGTTCGAAGTGGTGTTCCTGGTGCAGGTTCATTGCGACATCCCCCGTAGTCGCGCTTCGACAATGCCGGCACGTTCGGGCTCGGCAATCAAGCCCGGCAATGCATTGGCGAAATCCGGATGCGACAGCAACCCCGCGAAGGCCGTGGCCACCGCCTCCCGCAATGCCGTCGGCGAAGCCGCCAGTTCGTCTGCCAGCTCTTCGCGTCCATCCACGATGTTCAGCACATCCTCAAGATCGTGACTGGCCAGGATGTCACCCGCGCCACGGCCGGCGAAAGCCTCCAGCTTGGTCGCCACGAAGGCAACGGCATTGGCCAGTCGGATCGACAATCCCGGGGCCAGGTTGAACGGCACCGCGGTGTCGACCGCATACCGGTACCAGCGGTTGGAAAAGCCGAGCACATCCGGCTGCACGGGCATCAAGTCGAACAGTACTCCGCTTTCGCGATGCACCCAGCGGCAGACCACACCGCTTTCCATGTCGCGCGCGAAACCGCGCTCGGCAACCTGCTCTTCGATGCGATGGAACCGCGCAAGACCCGCCTCGACGATGGCGTCCACATCGCGAGTCGCGCGCACGCCCTCGGCCAGGGGATCGGTCACCAGCAACCCGGCCACTGCGCCGCCCACGAACACCACCTGCTCTCTCAGGTCGCCCAAAGCCTCGGCAATCACGCGCAGATAAGGCAGGTTGGGATCGTCACGTCGCATCGCCACTTCCCAGCGCCTTCTGCAGCAGTTCGGCCGCCAGCGCCCGCTCCCGCGCGCGACCTGCACGCAACGCGTCCTGCAGGGCAAGCAATTCGTGCAGGGCGGGATCAGCCAGCGCCGCCTGCGGCACCGTGCGGTACAGCGGCGACAGCGTCGGCCCCTTATGTGTGCCGGATGGATGTGCCCAGACCGGCGCATCGCCTTCGGCGGCCGTGATCTTCCCGGCAAGCGGTGGCGTCCCGAACGACGTCGGCACGCCACGGCGGGCCGCTCCTGCCTCCGCCGGCCAGACATAGCGCACGCCATGCACCGCGAATTCCAGCAGCGCCGGACGCACCGGCGACCAGTCCCCGCGGCCGCGCATCACCGCCAGCCCGGCGGCCACCGCGCGCTTCACGCTGGCATGCGCTTCGGACGCGCTCATCGCCAGGGCTTCGCCCAGAGAGGCGTAGGTCCAGCGCTGCCCCGGGTGAGCGGCAGCCTTGTAAAGCACCAGCAGATCCTGCGGTTTGAGTTCCATGGCGAGTCATTCATTCGCTATTCGCGAATTGCGAATATCTCGCCTTTCCGATCGGAGCGCAAGCCTTGATTCCTGTGCTGTGCAACCCGCGCGCGCGACGCGCCAACACGCCTCGCCGTGTTGCCCTTCCGGCAACGAATGTTGCCCTGCGGGCTGCGAAATTCGAATCCGACCCCTTCACTGCTCCGAGTAGCTCCGATCCAGCAACGGCCTGGCCTTCTCGAAGTCGGCCATCGTGCGCAGGGTGAGCTCCAGGTCGCCGGTGCCCCAGGTGCCGATGTTGCGCGTGTCGCGGCTGAAGCCTTCTTCCAGCGCCACGGTATCCGGGTCGACCTTCAGCATCACCAGCAGCTTGTCGCGATAGGGGATCACGCAGGCGAAGTTCTTCAGCCGGCGGAAGGCGGTGTAGAGCTTGAGGTGCTTCTCCTGCACGTCATCGCCCAGTGCCGAGAGATAACCGGCCAGCGACGCATACAGCGCCTGGATCGTCGGCGCAGCATGCGCCAGTTGCTCTTCCGCACTCTTGTCCTTGCCGCTGGGCCTGGACTTGCCGGAAGCCTGCTGCATCGCAGAGTCGGCCTTGGCGACCGTGGCATCGGCCACGCTGACCGCATTGACCAGCTCCAACAACAGCAACTCATCGCCGAACAGCTTGTAGCGGATCAGCTCGACGTTGCGCGGGATCTGCTGCACGGCGTGTTGGTCGTAGCGGGTGAAATCGGCGGCGATGCACAGCAGGCGGGTGCCGGCCCAGTCGATGGCGTCGGCCGCGTCCTTGCCCAGCTTTTCCATCACCAGCCAGCGGAACTCGGCCTGGTGGTCGAGCAACCAGTCCAGGTAGAACAGGCCTTGGTTGATGACATTCTCGTTGCTGTGGCGCTTGTACTCGACGATGACCGGGCAGCCGTTCTCGTCCAGCCCCAGCGAATCGATCCGGCCCTTGTGGGTCTTGCCGGTGGCGTATTCGCTGGCGAGGAAGCACACGCCGAGGAAGGCCGGCATCTGCGACTCGATCAGGGATTGCAGCTGTCTTTCGATCGCGGCGGCGCGGCCGGGAAGTTCCACCGCATTGCCGCCGGCCACGCGGAACAGCTGGATGTCGCTCATGCGGCTTGTTCCTCGATGGGGACTTCGCCGCGCACGTCGATCTTGCCGGTGACGGCGGCGGCGATCAGGGCGCTGCGGCGTTCTTTGAGCAATGCGATGGCGCGCAGAGCACCGTTCGACAATGTATGGAGTCTGCCGGTCTCGACCTGAAGGAAATCAATGATTGCGCGTTGTTCGTCCACGGCTGGCAACGGCAGCGGCAGGTTGAGCACAACGCTTTGGCCGATGTTCAGCATGGAACTGCTGGCACCCGTCGCCGCGATTTCAACTTGTGACCGCGCCTCGCGCGTACCCAGGACGGCGGCGGCGTAGTTTGGCAAGCAGACGTCTAAAGCAAGCCGAAGACGATAGAGCTTGTCGCAGAGCAAAAGTCGGTCAAAGTCGAAAGGCACGACCGCAGCACTGCCAACGAGTTCCTTCGTATTCGCCCGGGAGATCAGGAGGTCGCCCGCTTTCAATGCGTACTCGGACAGAGGTGTGAATTCAGGTGGAAGCTTCTTGTTCTCCTTCGCATCGAACGCTCCGCCGTTCACGCAGCCAACTTTTAGAACGCCCCACTCTTCGGGTTCTTCCACCGGGAAATTCTCGCACTGGGGGCTCCATCCTTGCTCGATGCTCAGAGCCGCCTGCTTGAATCGTGTCACATCCCAATGCGCTGGCACTTCGCCCAGCCACGGGATGCCGGAGTCCTTCATCGGGGCGTTGGGGTCGAGGCCGCGAGTGACGGCGTGGGAGATGGTGGCCTGGCGCTTTTCGGCCAGCAGGGCCAGCAGCTTTTCCTGCTCGGCGATCAGGGTGTCGATCTTGGCGGTTTCGCGGTCGAGAAAGGCGGTGATCGCATCCTGTTCTGCCGGCAGCGGGAGCGGGACGATCGTTTCCGCCAGATAGGAATGCTCGATGCTTTCCACAGTAGCGCCTTGCTTCGCCCATGCGAGCAGAAGCAAGTCGTTCAACCCCTGAACCCAGCGCAGGAAGAAATCGCTAGTCGCTGATCCTTTCGCGAAGCGAAGCGCCTTCATATCCTGATTCAGCGCTACTGGACGATCGTTGATAGCGACGGGAATTGTGTGCTTCAGAATGCCAGAACGTACAACGATGAGCAGACTTCCTTCATCAATCATCGAGGAAGTGCTTGCGGCAAGCCCATCCTCGGTGACGTATTCCTCAGCGCCAGCGATACGCTCTACTTTCATGTCTTTCGGCGAAACCCAAGGGATGTCTCCATTCCAGTAGTTCGGGTTCTCTCGCGACGGAGTACCACCTCCGCAAAAGCGCGTAAACGAACGAATCCTCGCCAGTTGCCAATGTTCCGGAACTTCTCCTAACCACTGGACCCCACTGTCCTTGTACTCTGGGTACCTCGGAAAACTCATTTCACCAACTCCCCCAGCATCCGCATGATGCTGGCCGACACCTGCTTCAGCTCCGCATCGATCTCCTCCAGCGGCCGCGGCGGCTCGAACACGTAGAAGTGGCGGTTGAACGGGATCTCGTAGCCGACCTTGCTTTTGGCCTCGTCGATCCACGCATCCGGCGCGTGCGGCAGCACTTCACGGGCGAAGTATTCGCCGATGTCCTGCCCCAGCGGCACGTTCTCGGTGTCGCGCAGGCTGGAATCGGGCTGCGGCTTGCCCTTCTGCCTGCCTTTCTGGCCGAGGACGATGTTGCCGGCCTCGTCGCGCAACGGGCGCTCGACGGTGATGGTGGTGTAGCCGAAGTCCTCGTTGCGGAAGATCCGCGAGACCGGCACGGCTTTGGCCTTGCCGCCTGGCGGCGGTTCGGGAGCGCTTTGGGTGGCGGGCACGATATGCTGGGCCACTTGCCTGCCTTCGGCGTCGAACAGGATGACGCGCTCGGCCTCGACGAAATCGCCGAACAGGCGGGTGATGGTGGCGATGTGGCCGTCGCCGAGTTCCTTGCGCTTGCTGCCGAGCGACTTGCGCATCTTCTGCCAGAAGCCGCTGGCGTCGATCAGCTGCATCCAGCCGCGGCGGTCGTCCGGCTTCTTGTTGGAGACAATCCAGATATAGGTGCTGATGCCGGTGTTGTAGAACATGTCGGTGGGCAGGCCGATGATGGCCTCCACCAGGTCGTTCTCCAGCAGGTAGCGGCGGATCTCGCTCTCGCCGCTGCCGGCACCGCCGGTGAACAGCGGCGAGCCGTTGAGCACGATGCCGAAACGGCTGCCGCCCTCGCCGTCCACCACCGGCGACATCTTCGACACCAGGTGCAGCAGGAACAGCATGGAGCCGTCGGACACGCGTGGCAGGCCGGGGCCGAAGCGGCCGTCGAAGCCCTTTTCCTCGTGCTCCCTGCGCACGGCCTTCTCGACCTTCTTCCACTCCACGCCGAACGGCGGGTTGGACAGCATGTAGTCGAACCTGCGGCGGGCGAAGCCGTCTTCGCTGAGGGTGTTGCCGGGAACGATGTTCTCCACCGCTTGACCGCGGATCAGCATGTCGGCCTTGCAGATGGCGTAGGACTCGTCATTGAGCTCCTGCCCGAACAAGGTGAGCCGCGCGGCCGGGTTGTGCTGCATCAGGTGCTCTGCACCCACCGAGAGCATGCCGCCGGTGCCGGCCGTGGGGTCGTAGAGGGTGCGGACCACGGCGTTTCCGGGAGTGAGCACGTCGTCGTCCTCGATGAAGATGAGGTTGACCATCAGGCGGATGACTTCGCGCGGGGTGAAGTGCTCGCCGGCGGTTTCGTTGGACAGTTCGGCGAACTTGCGGATCAGTTCCTCGAACACATGGCCCATCTGCGCGTTGTCGACACGATCCGGGTGCAGGTCGATGTTGGCGAACTTCTCGGTGACCAGGTACAGCAGGTTGGACTTGGCCAGGCGCTCGACCTGGGCATGGAAGTCGAAACGCTCGAAGATGTCGCGCGCCTCCGGCGAGAAACCCTGGATGTAGGCGTAGAGGTTCTGGCGGATGTGGTCCTGGTCGCCGAGCAGCTTCGGCAGGTCCATCGGCGAGGTGTTGTAGAACTTCGCCTTGCCCACCTTGCGGCGCAGGAACGGGTCCGGGTTGACGCCGGCGGCGGTCTTCTTGTCGTGCTCCGCCAGCACCTTGTCCTTGGTCAGTGCCAGCACGCAGTCCAGGCGCCGTAGCACGGTGAACGGCAGGATGACGCGGCCGTATTCGTGCGGCTTGTAGTCGCCGCGCAGCAGGTCGGCGACAGACCAGATGAAGGCGGACAAGGCCTGTTGGTTCAATGGGCACTCCCTTTCGTTCGAGTCGGCGGAGGCTCGACGATGATGCGTCGGGCCACACGACGGTGATCTGAGAATGATAGCGACGGCAACCTGGAGGCGCCCGAGTTGCACCGTCGGAACTTGGGAAGGGCAGGTGGCCGGTCGACGACGGCTGATCGTTATCGCATTGCGAGACTGGCGAACAATCGTGCCGGCAATCCAGCCGACAGGTTCGCGCGCCAAGCCGCCAAGCGCTGTCAGCTGCTGCAGCGATTGCTCAGGGAGACCGCGCTGCGCGAATCGACAGAGCGAAGAATGAGCCTGCAGGCGCGGCCGTCAGCACTGGAGTACGCAATGGATTCCCCGCTTCGAAGGAACTGTGGAGCCGAATCGCCTGCCAGAGATGTCACGGAGACATAGGCTCCGTTGCTTTGAATGTTCTGCACCCCGACCTCGGACTGAGCATCCAGCGGCATTCCGGTGTCGCTGGTCAGAATCATGTCCACGCCTCCAGGTACGCCGACGAGACGGGCAACACGCTCGTTCTCGGCGTTCGCCAGTTGCAGGCGTGCGAGGAGGCTGGCGTTGATCCGGCGGATCTCGCCGACTGCGCCCCTGACCTCGGAAACCGCGTCCCGGTCACCAGACCGCAGTGAACTCAGACCTTCCTCCAGCCTTTTGAAGGAAGCGGCCTGTTCATCCCTGATGCTGACCAGGAAGTCATCCGGTCCAACCACTTTTCCCTTCCCCCACTGATAGACCTCGCTGCCCATCACGCCCAGCGCCACCAGGACCAGTGCAATGATTGTCCGCGTGACCGGATTTCCCTTTTCGCCTTCGTCGCGCTTTCCCCAGTACCAATTCAGAAAGCGCACCATCACTCCGGGCCGCTTTGCTTTGCCAACTTCCTTCTCCGCGGGCGCGGTTGCATCCTGCTGGATCTGCATCATGTTCCCCCTGACTGTTTTACGGCGTTCCCCGCGCCGGAGTGAAGCACTGCCCACCAACTCCGACGGTCATTGGTGTCCAGCATTCGTGCTAATGCGCCACTTTGGTCAACCGTACACGTTCTCAGGGAGAACGTCATAGTCGATCGCTACATCAGAAGAGGCTCCAGGAAGCTTTGGCTATTTGAGGACTGGATGCCCCGCTCACTCCCACTCGATCGTTGCCGGCGGCTTGCCGCTGATGTCGTAGACCACGCGCGAAACCCCACGGACCTCATTGATGATCCGGTTCGAGACGCGGCCGAGGAAGTCGTACGGCAGGTGCGCCCAGTGGGCGGTCATGAAGTCGATGGTCTCCACGGCGCGCAGCGCGATCACCCATTCGTAGGCGCGGGCGTCGCCGACGACGCCGACGGACTTGACCGGCAGGAACACGGCGAAGGCCTGGCTGGTCTTGTCGTAGAGGTCTGCCTTGCGCAGTTCCTCGATGAAGATGTGGTCGGCCTTGGCCAAGATCTCGGCGTATTCGGCCTTGACCTCGCCGAGGACGCGCACGCCCAGGCCCGGGCCCGGGAACGGATGCCGGTAGACCATCGCCTTCGGCAAGCCGAGTTCGACGCCGAGCCGGCGCACCTCGTCCTTGAACAGCTCGCGCAGCGGCTCGACCAGGCCCAGCTTCATGTGCTCGGGCAGGCCGCCGACGTTGTGGTGGCTCTTGATGACGTGCGCCTTGCCGGTCTTGCTGCCGGCCGACTCAATGACGTCGGGATAGATGGTGCCCTGCGCCAGCCACTTGGCGTTGGTCAGCTTCGAGGATTCCTCGTCGAAGATCTCGACGAACAGGTTGCCGATGATCTTGCGCTTGGCCTCCGGGTCGCTGACGCCCTTGAGCGCGCTGAAATAACGGTCGCGGGCGTCGACGCGGATCACCCGGATGCCGAGGCCGTGCGCGCTGGAGGCATCGGCGAAGGTCGCCATCACCTGATCGCCTTCCTGCCAGCGCAGCAGGCCGGTGTCGACGAACACGCAGGTCAGCTGGTCGCCGATCGCCTTGTGCAGCAGCGCGGCGACGACCGACGAATCCACGCCGCCCGACAGGCCGAGGATCACCTCGTCGCTGCCGACGGTCCCGCGCACGCGGGCGATCTGGTCGTCGATGATGTTGGCCGCGGTCCAGAGCGTCTGGCAGCCGCATATGTCGACGACGAAGCGGCGCAGCAGCGCCTGGCCCTGTTTGGTATGCGTGACTTCCGGGTGGAACTGCACGCCATACCAGCGCTTGTCGTCATTGGCGAACGCGGCGACCGGCACGCGGTCGGTGCTGGCGGTGACAATGAACTCGGGCGGCGCTGCGCTGACGTGGTCGCCGTGGCTCATCCACACGTCGAGGCGCTGGCTGCCGGCGTGGTCGCTCAGGCCTTCGAACAGGCGATCTCCGGCGACGATCGCGACTTCCGCATGGCCGTACTCGCGCGCATCGGCGGCTTCGGTCTCGCCGCCCAGTTGCTTGGCCATCGTCTGCATGCCGTAGCAGATGCCCAGCAGCGGCAGGCCGGCGTCGAAGACCTGTTGCGGTGCGCGCGGCGAGCCGTGCTCGGTGGTCGATTCCGGCCCGCCCGACAGGATGATGCCCTTGGGCGCGAACTTCGCGATCTCCGCCGGATCATGGTCCCAGGCCCAGATCTCGCAGTAGACGCCCAGCTCGCGGATGCGCCGGGCGATCAGCTGCGTGTACTGCGCGCCGAAGTCGAGGATCAGGATCTTGTCGTCGTGGAGCCGGGAGTGCGGATTGGTGATTGGTGATTCGGAAACGCCGGTCATGTGTGCCTCGTTGCAATCTGTTTGTGTCGCATCACGAACCGCTGCCTGCCCGCCCCGTCATTCCCGCGAAGACGGGTTCATGGCGGAATCTGCTTTTCCGAATCACCAATCACCAATCACGAATCACGCCAGGCGGGCCTCAGCCCGCTTGGTAATTCGGCGGCTGCTTGGTGATCTGCACGTCGTGGACGTGGCTCTCGCGCTGGCCGGCGCCGGTGATCTTCACGAACTGCGGCTTCTTGCGCATGTCCTCGATCGTCGCGCAGCCGACGTAGCCCATCGTCGCGCGCAGGCCGCCGGCGAGCTGGTGGATGATGCCGCTCAGCGGTCCGCGGTACGGCACCCTGCCCTCGATGCCCTCGGGCACCAGCTTGTCGGCGTCGGACGAATCCTGGAAGTACCGGTCCTTGCTGCCCTTCTCCATCGCGCCCAGGCTGCCCATGCCGCGGTAGCTCTTGTAGCTGCGGCCCTGGAACAGTTCGGTCTCGCCCGGCGACTCCTCGGTGCCGGCGAACAGGCCGCCGATCATCACCGTCGATGCGCCGGCGACCAGCGCCTTGCCGATGTCGCCCGAGTAGCGGATGCCGCCGTCGGCGATCAGCGGGATGCGGTCCTGCAGCGCCTCGGCGACCATGTCGACGGCCGTGATCTGCGGCACGCCGACGCCGGCGACGACGCGCGTGGTGCAGATCGAGCCCGGGCCCACGCCGACCTTGACCGCATCGGCGCCGGCGTCTTCCAGCGCCTTTGCGGCGTCGCCGGTGACGATGTTGCCGCCGACGACCTGCAGCGACGGGTAGCGCTTCTTGATCCACGCCACGCGGTCGAGCACGCCCTGCGAATGGCCGTGCGCGGTGTCGACGATGACCACGTCGACGCCGGCCGCGACCAGCGCCTCGATACGCTGCTCGGTGTCGCCGCCGACGCCCAGCGCGGCGCCGACCAGCAGCTGCTCGTCGGCGTCCTTGGCGGCGTTGGGGTTGTCGTGCGCTTTCTGGATGTCCTTGACGGTGATCAGCCCGCGCAGCGCGAAGTCGTCGTTGACCACCAGCACCTTCTCGATCCGGTGCTTGTGCAGCAGCGCCAGCACTTCTTCCTCGCTCGCGCCCTCGCGCACGGTGACCAGGCGGTCCTGCTTGGTCATGACGTTGCGCACCGGGTCGTCGAGCTTGGTCTCGAAGCGCATGTCGCGGCCGGTGACGATGCCGACCAGGCGGCCGCTGTCGACCACCGGCACGCCGGAGATGTTGCGGGCACGGGTCAGGCGCAGCACTTCACCGATCGTGGTGTCGGGGCCGACGGTGAACGGCTCGCGGATCACCCCGGCCTCGAAGTTCTTGACCCGCGCCACTTCGGCGGCCTGGCGCTCGATGCTGAGGTTCTTGTGCAGGATGCCGATGCCGCCGAGCTGGGCCATCGCGATCGCGAGGCGCGATTCGGTCACCGTGTCCATCGCCGCCGAGACGATCGGCAGGTTCAGGCGCAGGTCGCGGGTGAGCCGGGTGGCGAGGCGGACGTCCTTGGGCAGGACCGTCGAATGGGCGGGAACGAGCGAAACGTCGTCGTAGGTGAGTGCTTCGGCCTGGATGCGCAGCATGCGGGGTGCCGGGGAGGAGGAAGCGCGCCATTCTATCGCGTTTGCGGGCCTGGCGGCGGCCTGCCGGGTAGAACTGTTTGGCCACGGATCGACGCGGATCAACGCGGATATGGCAAAAAGTACATGGAATGCGGAGGTGTCGGGCGCAGGGACCCGGAAACGGACTTCCTCGCCTACTTCATGCTTTCTGATCCGCGTTGATCCGCGCAGATCGGTGGCGGAAATCAGCGCTTCCGAT
Organism: Proluteimonas luteida; assembly: GCF_021191695.1. Lineage (GTDB taxonomy): Bacteria > Pseudomonadota > Gammaproteobacteria > Xanthomonadales > Xanthomonadaceae > Luteimonas > Luteimonas luteida. The sequence goes on along the minus strand of NZ_JAIWPT010000010.1, from coordinate 3,696 downwards.
CCACCTCGTCCGCGGCCTCGGCCGCCTCGATGGTGTTCTGCATCAGCGTGGCCACGGTCATCGGGCCGACGCCGCCGGGCACCGGGGTGATCCAGCTGGCGCGGCGCGCGGCCTCGGCATAGCCGACGTCGCCGACCAGCCGGCCGTCGTCGAGGCGGTTGATGCCGACGTCGATGACCACGGCCCCCGGCTTGACCCAGTCGCCGGGGATCAGACCGGGCTTGCCGACGGCGACGACGAGGATGTCGGCCTCGCCGACGTGCCGGCGCAGCACGTCCGGCGGGGTGAACTTGTGGCAGCTGGTGACCGTGCAGCCCGCGATCAGCAGTTCCAGCGCCATCGGCCGGCCGACATGGTTGCTGACGCCGACGATGGTCGCGCTCTGCCCGCGCACCGGGCGGTCGGTCCACGCCAGCAGCGTGGTGATGCCGCGCGGGGTGCACGGACGCAGGCCGAACTGGCGCAGCGCCAAGTGGCCGACGTTCTCCGGGTGGAAGCCGTCGACGTCCTTGCGCGGGTCGATGCGGTGGATCAGCCGCGTGGCGTCGGGAATGCCCGGCAGCGGCAACTGCACCAGGATGCCGTGCACCGCGGGATCGGCATTGAGGCGGTCGATCAGCGCGACCAGCTCGGCCTCGGTCGTGCCGACCGGCAGGTCGAAATCGAAGGCCTGGATGCCGACCTTCTCGGCCGCGCGGCGCTTGTTGCGCACGTAGGACTGCGATGCGGGATCGCCGCCGACCAGCACCACCGCCAGTCCGGGGCGCGCCCCGCCGGCCGCGATGCGCGCGTCGACGCGGCCGCGCAGCCCCTCGAGCAGCGTGTCGGCAATGCGCTTGCCGTCGAGAATGCGGGCCGGGACGGGGTCTGCGGCAGTCATGCGGTCGGGATCCGGTGCGGGGGGCGCGTCATTGTCCCCGATTCCGCCCTGCCCTTGCAGGTGCGTGCGCCGATCGCGATGCTGGCCGCACCTTCTTTCCGCAGGACCGCGCGCCCATGAACGACGCCTCCCAACCCACTGCACCGCTCGATGCTGACACCCGCACCGCCGTCGAGGCCGCGGCATTCCGGCGCCTGCTGGCGCATCTCAACCAGGCGCGGCCCGACGTGCAGAACATCGACCTGATGATCCTCGCCGGCTTCTGCCGCAACTGCCTGGCCGACTGGTACCGCGAGGCCGCGCAGGCCGAAGGCGTCGCCCTCGACAAGGACGCCGCGCGCACGGCTGTCTACGGCATGCCCTTCGCCGAATGGAAGCGACTGCACCAGCGCGAGGCGACGCCGGCGCAGCTGGCGGCGTTCGAGGCGGCGCAACGCGACCATCCACGCGGCTGACCCGTGCGCACATGGCTGCTCCTGCCGGCGCTGGCCGCATTCGCCTACGCGGCGCTATGCGCGGCGATGTTCCTGGGCCAGCGCAGCCTGCTCTATTTCCCGCAGGCGACCCGCGTGGCCGCCGCCGGGACCGATTTCGCCGTCGAGCGCGAAGACGCGACGCTGCGTGGCTGGGCGTTCGGGCCGGCCGACGGCATCCCGCTGCTGTACTTCGGCGGCAACGGCGAGCGGGTCGAGGCCAATCGCGCGGATTTCGCACGCTGGTTTCCCCGGCATCGCGTCTACCTGCTGGCCTATCGCGGCTACGGCGCCAGCGACGGCACGCCGGCGGCGCCACAGCTGCTGGACGACGCGCTCGCATTCCACGACGCCGTCGCGGCGCGCCACTCCGGGCAGACGGTGGACGCCATCGGCCGCAGCCTCGGCGGCGGCATCGCCAGTCACGTGGCCGCGCACCGGCCGGTCGCCCGGCTGGTGCTGATCACCCCGTTCGACAGTCTCGTCAACGTCGCGCAGGGCCACTATCCGTGGCTGCCGGTGCGCTGGCTGCTGCGCGACCGCTACGACGTGACCGATGCGCTGGCGCAGTATCGCGGCCAGCTGCTGGTGCTGCGCGCCGGCCGTGACCGGGTGATCCCGCCGCGGCATACCGATGCACTGCTGGCCGCGCTGCCGCCGGAGACGGACGTAATGGCCTTCCCCGAGGCCGACCACAACGACATCCAGGCGCAGCCCGGCTACGCGGAGGCGCTGGCCGGCTTCCTGCGCTGAGGACATGTCTTTCCTTGGGTCTTCGCCCAACTGGCGCGTTTGCCGGACGCCGTAGGTAGGCCGCTCCGATCCCCAGGACTCACCTCTCGTAGGTCGGGGCAACGCCCCCGACGCCGAAACGCCCGGTCAAGCCGCATCGGCGGATCCCGCGGCATCTCGCTAATCCGGACACCACGCGCGTCGGCCGCGTAGGGCCGACCTACGCAAGGCGCGCGTCTTTCCCGGACCTGGGTGATGAACCTTTTTCTTTGCGTACTCCTCGCCGTTGCGCGCAGCCGGCAATGCGATGGACTTGCGCCCACCGGACGGCGTTCAACGACCCGGCGATACGCCCGGACACGGCGGCAGGCCGTCGCCGGCGCTGCATTCGACGCAGCACATGGGCGTGGCCGGACGCGATGGATCCAGCGGTTGTGGAACCGGTCGAGGTACGGCGGCGACCAGTGGTGGCGATGGCTGCAGCGTCGCCAGTTCGGCGGCCGGCCGCAGCTGCAGCAGTACCGCCCAGTCCTGGCGGTTGGCGTCGCAGGCCTGCGGCGTGTCCGGCGTGCACGGCGGATCGTCGAGCGTACGCGTCGCCAGCGCGGCGAACTGGCCGCCGGGAGTCAGCGGCAGCATGCGCATGGTCACGCCGTCGAGCACGTTGCCGCCGACCAGATAGGCCTGCGCGCTGCCCTCGCCCGCGGCCGCGACCACCACGTCGCAGTGCATGCCGAGGCCGCCGTCGTCGCTGCTGAGCAGCGTCGCCAGCCCGGGGAAACCGAAGATCCGGTTGGCCACGCGCACGTAGCACAGCAGGTCGCCGCGGGCCGGCCGCACGGTACGCGGATCGGCCACGCGGTAGGCACTGGTCTCGGGCTGACGATAGGCATCGCGCACGTAGTCGACGTGGCTCGGCGCACCGCTGAAGCCGGGCAGCGCCGCGCGCCGCGCGGTCCATGACACGAACGCCGCCGACCACGGCACGTCGACCAGCAACGCACGGCACGCCGCCGACGGCTGCGCATTGAACGCGGCGAAGGCGCAGTCGTCGGCGCCCGGGCGGTGCTGCAGCCGCGGCAGCAGACCGGCGCCGAGCCAGTAGCCCGCCACCCGGCGCCAGGCCTGTTCGCCATTGGTCAGCAGCGCGGTTTCCGCTTCGCGCACCTGCGAGCCGGCGAGGCCACCGGACGCATCGATGAACGGCCGGTGCCACAGCTGGTGCTCCTCGCAGGCCGCCGCGGCGAGCCGGGTCGCCGGGTCCGGGGCGTCGACCTGCATGCGCAGCAATGGGCAGGGATCGGCGGCGGACGCACCCGCCGATGCCAGCAACAGCAGCACCGACAGCAGCAGGCATTGCGGGTATCGCGACATGCGGATCTCCGGAAACGGGCGGACCGCTCGATCCTGCCCGCTGCGGCGTGAAGGCCGTCGTCGCGACAGTGCAACCGGCCGCATTTGCCCTCACCCCAACCCTCTCCCGCTGTATGGACCGGACACATGGTGGACACCTGTTCGGAGACATGGTGGACAGGTCATGCGAGCGAACGGCCCGCGTTCACCGTCCGGGTCGTGCTGTCGATCCGGGCGATCCGATACGTGCTCCAGTAG